>JALZEI010000213.1 GCA_030862115.1 Actinomycetota bacterium | reverse complement strand
CTCTTCTCAACGGTATTTGGGTCGTCCGTACCGACGTTGCAAATGCGATCCGGTGTTGTTATCGACCGGGCGACCGGACCCCACGGACGTCGGCCGTCGATCGAACAGGGTGTCAAACAAGGCCCGGTAGCGCTCCATGCCCTCCTCCAGATCGCGCAGTCCGGCCTGCCGGCGACCTACCGCCTCGGCCACTTCGTGGGCGGAGTGATACCGCTCGACCACCTCCGGTACTTCCTCGCCGGAGGCGAGCCCGTCGAAGTCCAATCCTTTTTCGCTGAGAACCTGGGTGGCCAAGTGGTCGGCCTCCATGATCGCGACGTGAGGCTGCTCGTGGAACCGTCTCTCGGTCGCGCGCCACGCGCGTTGATGACGCCGGTCGGTCTCCCTCGACCGCGCGTGCGAGTCGTCTACGCCCTCGGCTCCGCCCGGAGATTCGAAGAGGTTCGTATGTCGTGAGGACCGGGCCCAACGGACCATGGCGAGGCCGGCCAACATCAGGTGGATCGAGGCCACGGCCATTACGAGAACCCACATCCCTGCGCTCATCGGTGCCTTTCCCCTCACTTTGTCCCCATCACGCTGCGTAAACGGGTAACTACCCACTGTGAGGAGGGGGAAACCGGCCTCCGGCCTACTAGCCTGTGAGCCCCGAGCGAAAGAGAGGTTCTTCATGGCGTCTGCGACTTTTCACACCTCCTCCGGCAACTTCACCGTGCAGCTTCTGCCCGACCACGCCCCGAACACCGTCGCCAACTTCACCGAGCTGGCCACCGGCAAAAGAGAATGGCGCGACCCTCGAGACGGTCAGAAGAAGAGCGAGCCGCTTTACGACGGGACCGTGTTTCATCGTGTGATCGAGGACTTCATGATCCAGGGCGGGGATCCCCTGGGACAGGGTACAGGGGGGCCGGGCTACACCTTCGAGGACGAAGTCCCGCCGGGGGGGCCGGGCTTCGACCGCCCCGGTCTGCTGGCGATGGCCAACGCCGGCCCCAACGCGAACGGGTCGCAGTTCTTTGTGACCGTGGCGGCGACTCCCTGGCTCACCGGCAAACACACGATCTTCGGCAAGGTGACCGAGGGAATGGACGTCGTGCAGGCCATCTCGCAGACTAAAACCGACCCTTCCGACCGGCCGCTGGAGGACGTCGTCGTGGAACGGGTCGAGATCGTCGAGTGATCCCGGCCGGACCCTCGCCGGCGGTAGGGAACCTCGTTGCCTGACGCTTTCGACTCTCGCGGTAGGGAACCCCGTTGCCTGACGCTTTCGACCTCATCGTCATCGGGTCCGGGCCGGCCGGCGAGAAGGGGGCCGCGCAGGCCGCCTACCACGGCCGCGTGGCCCTCGTCGAAAGGGAGACGTGGCTCGGCGGAGCGGCCGTCGGCAACGCGGGCATCCCCACGAAGACGCTGCGGGAGACGGCCTCTTACATAACGGGCTTTCGGAGACGCGAGATCTACGGTGTTGCGCCGTACCGACCCTCAGCGACGCCTACAAATACGCCGCCTACGACGGCCTGGCCCGGATCGGTCGCTGAGGACTGTAGTGATTACGCACCGACCCGGGCTTTTTGGGTACAGAATGGATTACAGAACCCCCCCGTGTCTGACGACGGATTACATAGCCATGAAATGTTCTAAATGTGACGAAGTGATGGAGCAATTTGGGCCCGGAGACCGCCCCGTGTGCCCGAGGTGCTTCGTGCGCGAGATCGCCGAGGCGACTCGACGCCGTATCGATGAAGAGCCCTGGGAGAGCCTCCCCGAGTCCTGGCGCAAGCTTGCCGAGGGCTGGAGTGATTTCCCCGAGGACTTCCAGAAACAACTCAAAGCGCTGACCGTGGAGGTCTACAAGAGAGGGTCTACCCTCGAGGACCACACTAGCGTCACGAGTTCTCAGAAGTACGCCTACGGGCGTCCGCCCCGGCGCGAGGACAAGCTCGACTTCTTCGAGACGATCGCCAAGGGCAAGCGCGCAAGCCAAAAACAATAGGCCCGGATGGTCCACTCGGTTTACTAAGCCCCTTCAATCAGGTACCGATCACCCCTACCATCGGGTGATGACCGCGTCTCTGCTCTCGTACCGGCTACGAGCGATCCGCGTCGGCGTGACCGCCACCTATCTCGTCGTGGCTTCACTCGCGGTGTTCCTTCTCATTCCTGCGCGAGTAGAAGTCCACCTGGCCGGCTACATTGCCGTGCTCGCGACCGCCACGGTGGGCGCGCTCGTCGTGCAGTTCGCGCCGTGGACCGCTCTTTTCAGCCGAGGCCTCGGCATGCCCGCCATGTACATCTGGTCTGTTCTGGACATCGTCTTGATCACCCTGCTGGTGATCTGGACCGGCGGCGACGAATCGCCGATGTTCTTGTTGTTCGCGCTGACGACGGTTTTCTTCTCCGCCTCCTATCCTCCGCGGGCGCAGCTGGCCCTACTCGTGTTCACCCTCCTCTCCTACCTCGGCGCGATCGTGGCTCTGGAGGAACACGTGGTGGCCGCCTCGATGTTCCTCCGCTTCAGCACCCTGGGTGCCATCACCTACATCACCAGCTTTACCTCCCGAGAGCTCATGCAACAAAACACAGCTCTCGAGGCCGAGGTCGAAGAGCACACCCGCACCGAAAAGCTCCTCCGCAAACGCGAAGAGCAGCTGGCCGAGGCGCAGGCGATCGCCCATCTCGGGAGCTGGGACTGGACGATCGAATCGGGCGAGCTGGCGTGGTCGAAGGAGATGTATCGGATCTTCGGCCTGGAACCAAAGGACGGTCCCATCACCTACGAGATGTATCTCCACGGGGTGCACGAGGATGACCGCGATCGCGTCGGCGAGCTGATCGATGGCGCGCTTCGCGACGGGCAAGCCTTCGCGTTCGAACATCGCATAGTCCGCCCGGACGGCGAGCAGAGAACGCTGCAATCGCAGGGCAGGATCGACGTGGGGTCCGATGGGAAGCCTGTGCGGATGTTCGGAACGGGTCTCGACATCACCGACCGCAAGCGGGCGGAGCTCATCGAGCGCGAGATCGCCGAGCTAAGGGCCCGGCGGCAGCAGGCCATGGAGATCAACGACAGCGTGGTGCAGGGACTGGCGGTGGCCGCATACGCCCTGGATGCAAACGACCACGCCACGGCCCGTAAGGCGATTCGGAACACGCTCGAGGCGGTCCGCTCAATGATCAGCGGCCTGCTCGACCACCGGAACCTGAAGCCCGGCGACCTGGTTCGATCGGGGCCGGCCGACGTCACCGAGGAGGAGAAGGAGCCTCCGCCACCGCGCTAGGCGTCCCGGGCTGCGATAGTCGAGGTCAACCTAAAAAGGGAGGCACGAATGTCCGACAAATTCCTGACGATCTACCTGAACGATCACCTGGCCGGCGCCATCGGTGGGTCCGAGCTGGCGAAAAGGACGGCCCAAAACAACGAGGGGACCGAGTTCGGCCCACGTCTCGAGAAGCTCGCGTCCGACATCGAGGAGGATCGCCAGTCGCTCGAGTCGCTGATGGAACGACTGGGGATCAAAAAGGACCTTTTGAAAGACGCGGCCGCGTGGATGGCCGAAAAGGTGGGGCGTCTCAAGCTCAACGGGCAGCTCACCGGTTACTCGGACCTGAGCCGACTCGTGGAGTTGGAGGGCCTCACCCTGGGGGTTGAAGGCAAGCTCTCTTTGTGGCGCAACCTGTCTGAGGTTCTCGCGGCCTACCCCGCAATTGAGCCCGGAGAGCTGCAGGAACTGCAAACTAGATCGGAGGATCAGAGAAAAGAGCTGGAGGAGCTGCGGCGCAAGGCCGCCTCGATCGCTCTGGGCTAGGAATCCGCCAGGCTCAAACCCAATCGAGTCGCCAGCGACCTGAGCGCCCGCTGCGCGCGGTAGACCCCGTTCTCGAGAACGGCATGACTTAACCGGTCTATTTCAAGAAGGGCGGCCGGCGTGTCCAGGTCGTCCTCGAGTGCGGCCATGAATCCTTGATAGCTCATCTCCCACGATCCGTCGTCGGGACGAGTGTGATCGAGGCGCGCGGACGACGCTCGCGACAGCCTGTTCGCCATGTGCGCGGCTTCATCCAGATCCTGTTCGTCATAATCGAGCGGTGTGCGGTAGTGGGTACCCAAAAGGTACAGACGAAGCGCGTCCGCCGAGTACTTCTTCAGAAGGTCGGCAACAAAAATCATGTTGCCCTTGGACTTCGACATCTTCTCTCCGTCCAGCCGCGCCATTTCCACATGCATCCAATAGCGGGAGAAAGGAGCTTGCCCGGTAAGCGCCTCGCCTTGGGCGATCTCGGCTTCGTGATGCGGAAAGATCAGATCAACGCCGCCGCCGTGGATATCGATCTGGCGGCCGAGGTATTTGAGGACAAGCGTCGAGCATTCGAGATGCCAGCCCGGCCGCCCCGGCCCCCATGGGCTCTCCCACGTCGGTCCCGATTCGACGGCTCTCCACAGGGGAAAGTCGAGCTCGTTTCGCTTGCGTGGATCGTCCACCGTGGGAGCGTCCTGTTCGGCCTCGGTGTCGCGCATGGCCTGAGCATCGAGCCGGCTCAGCTCGCCGTATGTAGGAGTGCGTGATACGTCGAAGAACACGTCACCATCGACCCGGTAAGCGTGATCGGTGACAAGAAGGCGCCGGATGGCTTCGTGCATCTCCTCGATCGCATCGGTCGCGCGGGGATAGGCGCGCGCGGGAAGGATGTGGAGGTTGGCTAGATCCTCGATATACCGAGCGGTGTAATGGTCTCCTAGATCTTCGTATGACTCCTTTTGCTCGGCAGCGCGCTGCACGATGGACTCGTCCACATCGGTGATGTTCTGCACGTAGTCGACTCGGAGTCCGTTATGAATCAGGTGTCGAACGAGCACGTCGAAGACCAAGTAAGTGCGAGCGTGCCCTGCGTGAGTGGTGTCGTAGGGGGTGACTCCGCACACGTAAAGCTTGACCGCGGGGCCCGACGGCTCGAAGAGCGCTTTCTGTCTTGTCAGTGTGTTGAAGATCCTCAGCCCCGACTCGCCTGTAGACATCCGACGACGATAGCCCTGTGGCCCGGCGAGCGTGATGGCTCGGGCGTTTGGTCGCGCTAACCTCGTTAGGTGGAAAACGGTCACGGGGCAGTTGTGGACATAATCATCGGATCTGAGGAACTCGGCCCGGTGCACAGTGTCGGTGAGGTCGAGGCCGTCGCCGGGCTGGGTCTGAAGGGCGACCGGTATTACGAACGCGAGAGGCAAAGTACGAAAGACCACGACCCGTCGGTCGAGATCACTCTGGTGGAGCTGGAGGGGATTGAAGCGGCACGCGAGGAGTCGGGGCTCGACATCACGATCGAGGATCTAAGGCGAAACATCGTCACTACCGGCATCGACCTCGACCCGCTGGTCGGTCGTCGTTTCTACGTGGGCGATGCTCTCGTCGAGGCGCTCGACCTCAACCCCCCGTGTCGCCGGCTGGCGAGGATCGCCGGTAAACCTCTTTTAAAACCCCTTATAGGCAAGGCCGGCATCCGCGGACGCATCCTCGAGGGGGGCATCATCAAAAAAGGAGACGCCGTCCGTCCGGCCTAGCTCAAGACAAGTAACAAGAAAAGGCGGAGCCGAAGCTCCGCCTTTCTGTAGGTCCCGTTAAGAGGAGACGGACTCCCCCTCGGTCAACCGGATAACCGTGGTTCTGTTCTTGTTCTGGGCTTCGTAGCTCCGCACCGCGAGGACCAGGCTCTCGGATGCATCATTGAGACGGTTCTCGATCTCGTCGACGGTCATGTCGTCGTAGCCGGGCCACGGCTCTGTGCTGGCCCGCTCGGAAACCGGAACCTCGCTCTTCACCACGAGTTCGGCCAGTACGGGAATCTCCTTCCGGAGGGATTGCAACATGCGCTCCTCGTCCAACCTGATAGAAGATACGAGGTCCGCCGTGCGGTGATCGCCGACCCCGCGCGCGAGCGACTCGATGGCATCGTAGGCGCCGATCTCGAGACCTTCGGTCATCGTCTCGTCAATAGCGTTACGCAGCATCTTTTCGTTGACGTCGGTACGGCCGCGGATCATGTCGACGGGACCCTTCGTCAGCACTACCGCCTGCTTGACCGCGCTCTGGGCGGCCTGGTATCCGCGCGCTATGAGGTTCTCGCTATAACCGAGATCCTGCAGGCGTTGCTCGATCAGCCGAGCATGTGACTTGGTCTCCTCCAGATGATCCTTGATCAAGGTCTTGTAGTTGCTGCTCTTGGCGATCCTCAAGTGGGCGTTGAGGGTGGTGATGAGTGCCGTCTCGTTGCTGTGAGCTTCTGCCAGAAGCTGCATCAACTTCTCGTTGCCTTTTTCCACGGTGCCTCCTCGACTCAGAAAATGTTAAAGGGGTCCGTCCTTTTCTACCCGCGACCGTCGTTGTCCAATCACGGTCGAGCGCCTCGTCTAGGTCCGGCTCTCCCGCATTTGTTCGATCGTGAGACCGCTCAGGACCGACTCCGGCTGAGTCGAAACAGGGTTCCGCCGGGCGTCGGCGGCCTCGTCCCGTCGCTTCACGAGAATCCACTTTTCCCGCCCCTTGATGTCGACGCGCGTCAGCGCGTACCCACCCTCGAGCTTGCGTCCCTGTAGCCATACCGAGACATGGCCCGCGTCTAGGCCCTCCTCCATCGACAACGGTTCACCGTTGCGCTCGGTGAGATTCTCGTAATGACCGATATCCCAGACGATCACCGGTCCTCCGCCGTACTCGCCGGCCGGGATGACGCCCTCGAAATCCAAGTAGCCCATGGGGTGGTCCTCGGTCGGCATGGCCAATCGCTTGTCGCGGGGGTCGGTCGAAGGACCCTTTGGAACGGCCCATGACTTGAGCACCCCGCCCACCTCGAGTCGAAAGTCGTAGTGGAGAGCGGTCGCCGCGTGCTTCTGGATTACAAAACGAGGTTTCTTAGACCTCGTGCGTCCTCGCGCCGGCTCAGGTGTTCGGGAGAAGTCTCGTTTGCGATCGTACTCCGCAAGCTTCGCCGTGCGGTCGTCAGGGGCCATCGTCTGTGGACTTGTTCTCCATCCACCACTCCACGAACTTGTGGCAGGTCGAGCCGTCTCCCGAATAGATCTCCCATAGATTTTCGTATAGGACACCGGTGGATTTGTAGCGCGTCTGCCCCCTGACGATCGCTACGGCATCGGTTGCTACCAGGACGCTGAATTCAAAGGCGGTATCACCGGGTTCATCCCGGCGCTCCAGCCATTGCCCAACTATGTCGTCGCGGCCCGCCCAAGGTCGGGCGTGTGGCTCGGTGAAATAGCGGGCATCGGAGGAAAAGAGGTCGGCGATCGCCTGTGGCTCGTTGGTGTTCCATGCCTCGACGTAACGGCGGACCCACTCCTCGGCCCAGGTCGCGCTCAAGTTTAGGCGTCGTCCGTACCCTCGACCACGAAGGCGATCTTGCAGTTGACCTTGTACATGGACAGCTCACCGTCGTCGCCCACCGTTGCCTGGCTGGACAACACCTCGACCCCCGTGATGCCGCGGATCGACTTGGACGCGCCCTTGACCGCGCGACGCACGGCGTCGCTAAAGGACTCGGTGGAACTTCCAACCAGCTCGGTGACCTTTACTACGGCTCCCGGGACCTCCTGGTGATGGGTCATGTTCTCTCCTTTCGGGCCGACGTTTGTCCTCCCCTACCCACGGCGGCCGACGTTAACGCACCCGCTAATCACACCCGGGGCGGCCGCGTAAGCGGCCTTCGAATACCGGGCGACACCGTTCGACCACGCAGCGTTAAAGAAAAACTTTTTCGCGCTCTCGGGCAGGTATCGCGCGGCCCGGTGGCGAAAGATCGAGAAAGTGGCAGGTCCGGCGCGCCCTTCCCGCGCGCCCAAGCCTCGGGAGCGGGCTGCTGTCCCCCGAGGACGGCGGAGAGGTTGATTCCGCCGGGAGCCGAGATCCAAGGAGTACGTCGTATGCAGTCACGACCGAAGCGCGCGCTCGCGCTCGGAGCGCTATTGGGGGCCTCTGTCCTTCTGGGCTCGACGGGCCCGGGCGTCCACGCGGCCCTTCCCGTTGGAGGCAGCACGGAACCGCGCGTGGGGGCCACCGCGAAGCCGGAAAAGCTCTTCGAAGTCGACGCGCTTACTCCGTTCTCGCGCGGATGGAAAACACGCAGCGTCTCGTCTGCGCTGGAGAGATTCGACGGGTTCACCTGGCCGGTAAAGGCCGCCATCAACACGCCGTTCGGCGGCGACCACAACGGCGTCGACATCGAGGGAGAAACCGGCGACCCGATTGCGGCCGCAGCCCCGGGCAAGATCGTCTTTGCGGGAGACGACGGCGACGGTTACGGCACCAAGGTCGTCATAAAACACGAACGGGGTCTTTCGACGCTGTACTCCCACCTGAACACGATCAAGATCTCGAAGGGTGTGGTCGACCAGGGAGACATCATCGGAACGGTCGGGTGCACGGGTTCCTGCACCGGAGACCACCTGCACTTCGAGATCCTGGAGAAAGAAACGCCGGTTAACCCTCTCGGCTACCTGCCCTAGTCGAGCTACACCGTCGCGGCTCCGGACTCTCGGGTCCCGAGCGCGAACTCGACGGCCTCGATCATCTTCATCTGGGCGCCGGCGTTCCAGGCTCGGTTGAATTCAAGTTCACCCATCTTGTCTCTCAATTCGGCCAGCCGGCCCTCGTAAGTCTGCGCTTCGAAAGGTGCTCTGAGGGCACCGATTTCCACGCGCAGGGCCTCCGCCGCGCCAAAGATTGTTGCCGATGACTGGTAGCGGTCCTGCTCGAGGTAGGTGGCGGCCAAGTCTTCCAGACAGTCGGTGGCGTCCCACTTGTCCCCGAGCTCACGCCATAAGAGCAAGCTCTCCATGAGGAAGCCCGCGGCGCGGTCGTAATCCTTTAGGTCCCGGCTTACTCCCCCGTGTTCATCATCGATCGCGCGATACCTTGTTTGTCTCCCACGCGGCGAAAGAGATCTTGGCTTTCCGATACCCAGCGCAGCGCCGACCGCATCGGGTGGCGCGGGCGAAAGCGGCGAATACGCTGTCGCCCTCGCCTTGATCTCTCGGAAGCGCTCCGCCCCATCGATGGACCGCGCCGTGGATGATCTCGTGATGGCGAGCGGCCGCCTTGAACATCGCCTCCGGGTGCTCCCGCCACATCTTGGTTGAACCCTCCACGTCGGTGAGCATGAACGTGATCGTCCCGGTGGGCAGCGGCGCATGTGCGGCGGTTCCCACGGGGGTCGATGAAGCGGGACCTGTGCTGTCGTGCACTCACTGCCTTTCGCCGGATGACTTGGCCTGTAGGAGCAGAATAAGTGTCCGACCAATCGATCGCGAGCAAGTCCCTAAAGACGTTAAGCGCGCTGCGTAGCGGGTAGATGTTGGTCATGTCCACGTCGAGCAAAGAAGAGCAGACCCGAGAGGTAAAAGCCGACGAGTTGCAGAGGTTCCGGTCGGTGCTGGGGCGCGTCATCGAGGTGGCCGAGACGGCAGACATCCCCTACTTGGTTGCCGGAAGCGCGGCGTCGAACGTGTGGGGGCGCCCGACGGCAATAGGCGATATCGATCTGGTAGTGAAACCGACCGACGCGCGGCGTCTGTTGAAAGCGTTCGAGGATGCGGACTTCGACTCCCAGGAGGCGGAGCCTTCGTGGCTCTTCAAGGCAACGACCGAAGGCGTGACGGTCGACATCATTTTCGAAATGGAGGGGGATCTGTATGTCGACGACGACATGGTCGACAAGGGCCAGTACCTCGAGTTCGAGGACACCAAACTTCGCATGATGGGTCCCGAGGATTACATCGTGTCCCAGGCGATGAGCACGAAAGAGGACACGCCGGATTACTGGTACAACGCGCTGGGAGTACTGGGGCGAACGGAGCTGGACTGGGACTATCTCGTTCGGCGCGCGACGGCTGGTCCTAAGCGCGTGCTCAGCCTCCTCATCTACGCGCAGGCCAACGACTTGATGATCCCGAACGACGCCATCGCGAGGCTGTACGACGACGTGTACCGCCGCTAGTGCAGGGGCCGCAGGAGGACAAGTGATTAGGGTCGCCGCCGCCGCAGACGTCCACTTCTCGAAAACCTCGGCGGGAACTCTTCGGCGTCGTTTCGAGGAGGTACCCGAACGAGCGGACGTTCTGCTTTGGGCCGGAGATTTCACCGCCCATGGAAGCGCGGAGGAGGCGGCCGTGCTCGCGGACGAGATCGCGGGTTTGGACTTTCCGATGGTGGGCGTACTGGGCAACCACGACTACCACCTGGGCGAAGAGAAAAAGATCACCGACGTGCTCGAAGAAGCGGGCATCACCATGCTGGAGGGCTCCTCGGTCACCATCGACACCGAGTCGGGTCCCCTGGGGGTAGCGGGGACGAAAGGCTTCGGCGGAGGTTTCGTAGGCGCGTGCGCCAGCGATTTCGGAGAGGACGAGATGAAGTCGTTCGTCCGCCATACCAAGGATCTCTCTGCGGCACTAGAGGGGGCTCTTGAAGACCTGAGCGACGGGCCTCGCGTTGCCCTGTTGCATTACGCGCCGGTCGAGGGGACCCTGCAGGGTGAGCGTCTCGAGATCTATCCGTTCTTAGGGAGCTATTTGTTGGGCGCGTGCATCGACCGGGCGGGGGCCGACCTCGTACTCCACGGCCACGCGCACGCAGGTGTCGAAAATGGGGTTACCCCCGCCGGAATCGCGGTACGCAACGTGGCCGAGCCCGTCATCGGACAGCCCTTCGCCATCTACTCGCTGAGCGACTAAGAGGGCCGATCGGGGGTTTCTAGAACGAAGGCGGGTCGCTGGCGGGAAAGGAATCCCTAGAGGCCTCTTCTGCCTCGGATTCGGTGCCCTTCTCCGTTTTATCGTCGGCCGTCGTTTTGTCCTTGTCGACGTCTTTTTTTTCGTCTTCGTCTTCGTCTTTGTCTTTTTTGAAGTCGTGATCCTCTACGTACATCGGCTTCACTTCCGTTGGTCGGCGTCGTTGGAACGGCGGTCGGGCTTGGGATGACTCGCTCCGCCCTTTTCGCCGTGATCCCGATACGGATAGGTGTCCGCGGACGAGCCGGTGCCCGAGATGCGGTGTCCGGAGGGCGTCGGCTCCTCGACCTCGCCGGGCTCGACGTCCGTAGGGGCCTCGTCCTGGCGGAAGCCCTCGACGTGCGCCTCCTTGCCCGCGCGCTCGAGAGACTCCTCCTCGTGCTTCACCTGGTCGTCGACCCGGGGACCCTGCTTGTCGCTGCCTCGCTCCATTGCTACCTCCTCGTCGAGTTGGCACTTTCCTTCCCCGCCGTCCCACCCCCCAACCTTCGGCCCGGTACATCTCCTATGCCTGTCGTAGGAGACTGTGAGCCGTGGGCAAGAACTCTCCTTCCTCGCTGCTCCTGGTCGCTCTGCTTGTGCTCGGCGCGGCCGTGGTTCTGCCGGAGGGCATCGCGCTCGACCCGGGTGGAGCCGAACGGGTGGTGCTACCGGCCGCGCCGCCGGTGCTTCGTTACGTCATCGCGGCCTTGGGGGCCGTCGTGATCCTCACCTTGGTCGTGCTGCGGTTCACGGTGTTGAGAGGCGAGGGCGACGACCGGCCCCCCGGAGCCACGCGCTGGCGGTATCTCGCGTTATTTCTAGTCATACTCGCCCTGTGGGCGACGTTCGTCGCCTTCCGCCAGGAGCCCGTTACGCGAGACGAAGAGCGAAGCGCGATTCGGCCCTCGCCGTCGGCGGGAGCCCGCACCGATGACGATCGGGCAGACAAGATCCGCACCGAGTTCTCCGAATCTCTCGGATGGGCCGTCACGGGGATCTTCGTCGTGGGGGCCCTCGCCGCCGGTGGCGTGTTGTTCTTTTTGCTCCGCAGAGAGGAGGCGGGACCCACCGGCCGCAGGCCGCGAGAAGCTATCGCGGCCGAGATCGAGGCCGGTGTTGACGACCTGCGCGCGATCGTCGACCCGCGCGAGGCCGTCATCGCCTGCTACTCGCGCATGGAGGCGGTGGTCGAGATGTCGGGAGTGTCGCACAGGCGGTCGGACACACCCTTCGAGTTGCTGGGTAGATTGCTGCGCGAGCACGACGTCCTCGAGCCGAGCGCGTCGCGTCTGACGGAACTCTTCGAAGAAGCAAAGTTCAGCATCAACCCGATCGACGAACCGATGCGTCAGGAAGCACTCGACGCGCTGCTCGATGTCAGAGATCAGCTGCGGATCGGGGCAAGGGTTCACGAGGCGGTCGCAGGATGAAAGCCAGATTCATCACTACGCTCCTGCTGACATCTCTGGCCGCCGGAACCGCGGCAATCGTTCTGCCCAAGCGGACCGCCTTCGCGACGGTCGTTTGGATTCTCGTCCTGGCCGCCTACGTCCTATTGGAGCTGAACGCGTACAGCAGATCTCTTCTCGGGGAGCATTCCCGGTTCGATCAGATCCTTGTCACCCATACCAGAGAACGCATTCTTCCGGAGGACCTCAAGAAGATGGAACGGGGGTTCGGGTGGATGAGCTATGAGCCGAGCTACTTTGACTTCCGGGTCCGACCCATCCTCCGAGACCTGATCGCCCATCGGGCAAAAGAACGTTTGGGAATCGACGTGCAAAAAGACCCCAAGGCGGCGGCCGGACTGGTGGATGTAGAGCTCCTGAACCTCTCGGGGACGAGGAAAGCGGAGTCCCTGTACGGTACTCGCAACATCACAACGGACGACCTGGCGCGAATGGTGAGAAACATCGAGAAGATCCGATGAAGGCACTAGATGAAACTCGTCGACTCTCGAGCGCGATCATCGACGAGGTCGAAAAGGCAATCGTCGGGAAGCGCGACGTGCTGGAACTCGTCCTCATCGGCATGCTGTCCGATGGTCATATCCTGCTCGAGGACTTCCCGGGTCTTGCGAAAACCTTGATGGCCCGTTCGTTCGCGACCGTCGTTGGGATCGACTTCAACCGCATCCAGTTCACGCCCGACCTGCTCCCGGCGGACATCACGGGGTCGTTCATCTACAACCAAAAAGAAGCTCGCTTCGATTTCCGAAAGGGACCGGTCTTTACGAATTTGCTTCTGGGTGACGAAATCAATAGGGCTCCTCCAAAAACACAGGCGGCACTTCTCGAGGCGATGCAGGAGCGGCAGGTCAGCGTCGAGGAAAAGACGCATCGACTGCCTCCCCCGTTCATCGTCATCGCAACCGAGAACCCCATTGAATACGAGGGCACGTACCCGCTACCGGAGGCGCAGCTCGACCGCTTCCTCGTGCGGGCGGGTGTTGGTTATCCGGACCGCGATCAGGAGTGGGAGATCCTCCGGCGACGCGTGGAACGTCGCAACGAGGAGGTCGAACTCAAGGCGATCGTAAACGCGCGCGTGCTCCTCGGCATGCAGGCGGCGCTCGAACGGGTGCACGTCAGCGAAAGCATCGGCTACTACATCGTCGATCTGGTCGCAGCAACCAGGTCGCATCCCGAGATCGAGGTGGGCGCCAGTCCCAGGGGCGCGCTGGCGTTGCTCAAGACCGCGCGCGGCCGTGCGCTGCTGAGCGACCGGGATTACGTCACGCCGGAGGACGTCAAGGCGATGGCCGTTCCTGCGCTCGCGCACCGGCTCACGCTGCGCCCGGAGATGTGGGTGCGGCGGATCTCGGGAGCCGAGATAATTCAAACCCTGCTCGACCAAGTCCCGGCCCCCCGTGCGAGCGAGACCGCACCGCCGGCGTGACGCGCACCGCAACTCCCAAGCTGAAGACCTACGTTGCCCTCGCCGGCTTGAGCGTCTTCGCGGCGATAGCATCCGGCCGGGTCGAGCTCTTGGCGTTTGCCGCTCCCCTGCTCGTTGCCGCAACGGTAGCGGCCCTCGCGACGCCGGAGCCGGACGTGGATGCCGACATCAAACCGTCGTCGACGCGCTTGATCGAGGGCGACGAGCTCGCCGTCGAGGTGACGATCACGCCGAGGGGCTCGTGGCCGGAGGCGGGCCTCGCCCTGTCAATTCCCTACAGCTTTCATCTCCTCGAACCCGAGCAACCCGTTGTCATCACCTTGGACGCAGGACGACCCACGACTCAGGTATTCCGTCTACGCGCCGACCGGTGGGGCGCGAGGCGCGTCGGTTTACTGGGCATTCGCTTGCGGGGGCCGGGTCGTATGAGCGAGTTCGAGACGATCGCCAACCAGCAAACGGTCATCAAGGTCTACCCGGCTTACGATCGGGTGTCGCGGAGCCTTCCTCCGCTCGACACGCAAAGCTACGCGGGCGATTACGCGTCTCGAGTGGCCGGCGACGGAATCGAGTTCGCAAACGTGAGGCCCTTCGCAAGCGGCGACAGCGTGCGGCGGGTTAACTGGCGGGTGACTTCGCGCAGCAATGAACTTCACGTCAACCTTGCCCAGCCCGAGCGCGATGCAGATGTCGTCTTGTTTCTCGACACTTTCGGAGAAGCCGACTTGAAGCAAGGGACGATCCTCGACCTCACGGTCCGGGGCGCGGCTGCGATCGCCAGACATCACCTAAGACATAACGACCGGATTGGTCTGGTGAGCTTCGGCGGCCTGCTCCGATGGCTTACGGCGTCGATGGGGCGTACGCACGCGTACCGAATCGCCGACTTCCTCATAGATGTGAACGCGACGTTCAGCTTTGCCTGGAAGGAGATAGAGCTATTGCCGCACGGGACCCTTCCTCCTAAGGCAACCGTTATCGCCTTCTCACCGTTGGTCGACGACAGGGCCCTAAAGGCGCTGGCCGACATCAACCGGAGAGGGTTCCCTACGGTCGTCATCAACACACTGGTGGAAGACAACATGGATCCAACCCCGGGGGCCGAAGGCGAGCTCGCCTATCGCGCCTGGCGGCTCCAGCGTGATTTGAAGCGCGACCGCCTCAAGGAGGCCGGGATCGCGGTCACCGACTGGTCCGGCGAAGAAGGCCTCGAGGTGGCGATGTCGGCCCTTCCGCGACGAGCGCAACGACGGATCGGTGCCCACCGATGAGAATCCTCGTGAATGTCGCCGCCGGTCTACTCGCCGCCGCCATCGCGCTGAGGCCGATCGAGCTGGCGGGAGACGCGATGCCCTACGCGCTTCTCGGCGGACTCGGCGTTGTTGCCTTTGCGCTCGCGCTCTACACCCGCGAGTGGGTGTTGAGCGGACCGGGGGCCGCGCTGCTGATCGCCTCATACCTCGTGGCCTTGAGCACCGTCGATGCCGGCATCGATCCCGTCGCCCCCATACTGGCCGTTGCCTGCGTGATCCTTCTCGAGCTCGTCGATCTCTCGCTTCTGTTGTCGGAGCCGGCCCCTCACCGGAAGGTGCTGGTGCGCCACGGTCGTTATCTCGTCGTCGTCATCGCGGGCGGTGGCGTGCTGGCCGCGACAACGTGGGCCGGAGGTACGGTCATAGCTGGGTCGTCCGTCCCACTTCTCCTCGCGGCCGCGGTCGGCGGTGTAGGCGCTCTCGCGATCTCGGTAGGAGTGATTCGACGTTCCCTCGCCGCCCCCGAGGGCACCGACGCTTAGGCGGGCCCGCGCTCCGATTCCGCGCGGACGAGTGGCCGTAAGACAATCCAGGCCCCCAGCGCAATCACCGACAGCGTTCCGAAGGACAGACGCCATGTCGTCTCCTCAACGAGACGGCCGAAGAGAGGCGGGACCGTTGACGCCGCGGCGAACAAAACCGTTTGCTGCAGACCGATCGCCGTTCCGCTTCGCTCGCTCCCCGCGAACTCCGCCGCGGCGGTAAACGAAAGTCCGTTCCAGCTGACCGAGGCGGCCCCCGTTGCAACGACCCCCGTTACGAGTAACCACAGGGGCAGGTGAAACAACAGCGGCACCAGGGCCCATCCGATTGCCATACCCACCGCCACCCGCGACAGGGGGATCATCCTGCTCCCAAGTCGATCCGACCAGCGCCCAACCGCGATGCGGGCCGCCGCTCCGAGCAACTGGATCGTCGCAAGCACTGCCCCCGCGGCGGTCGCGGACATGCCGCGAGCATCGTGCAGGAACAACACGGCGAAGGAAAGGATCGAGATCTGCGAAAACACGAGGAGCGCGCTGCCGAGTGAGAGACGCCAGATCCTCCTATCCCGGGTGGGTGTGCCCAGCCGAGGAGCGGCGACCGACTGTTCTGGCGAGTCGCGCATCCATAGGAGGCTCGCCAGCGCGGCGGTTCCGCAAAAGCCGCCGAGGGCGACCAGTCCCCATCGCACCCCCGCCGTCGCAACGAGCGGCGGAAGCGTGAGCGCGGCCAGCGCGCCGCCGAGAGGCACGGCGGTCTGACGGACCCCGAGAGCCATCCCGCGGCGCGAGGCGTCGAACCAGGTCATGACGGCGCGGCCGCTGGCGACGCTGGCCACGGCCCCCAGCATCCCCGCGAACAACAGCAGCGGGGCGACCGTCCACAGGTCGTCTACCGTCGACGCCCAGATCAAAAAGATTCCACACCCTCCGAGCCCCACGAGCAGAACCCCCCGCTCGCCCACCCGGTCGGTAGCGACTCCCCAGGGGATCAACGTCAGAGTCGTTCCCACACTCAGCGCGGCAAGCATGATGCCGACCTCGGCCAGAGACAACTCGAACGTGGAGCGCAGCGCGGGGGCCATCGCCGGCAGCCCAAGAGCTACCGCGGCAAAAGCCGCTTGCGCGAGAAAACCGATGCCGAGAACGACCCAGCCATACCCGACCGGGTGCTGAAAATCGGACGCATAGCGGCCAGATCTCAGCATTCGTCGGAGGGGGAGGTACCGATCAGGTGGCGGCCGCGGCTTCGCGGCAACGAAATTCGTCGAGCGGTCGCCTCACTTGCGCGAACACGTCGGCCGCCTCCAGAAACAATGCTTTGGCTTGGGCCTCTTCACCTTCTGCCCGGCGCAGCTCGGCCATCGCCTCCCACACCGAAGCCTTCCAAGGGCCGCCCTGCCACAGGTTCGTTATCCGCTCGGCCTCTGCAATCTGTCGCCGGGCGCGCGAAAGATCGCCGGCCCTTGCGAACGCTCGTGCGGCCTCGACACGAAAGTTCATCGAACAGGGCTCACATACTCGGGGCGCTTCGACGAGCTCCTGTTCTGCTTCGCGGGCGACCTTCAACGCCTCAAGGGGTGGGTCGGCTGCGCACACCTCCACCCCGAGAACTCGCACGACAAGATGAGAGGGAATCGCAGACGACTCCGCCAGTGGACGGGCTCGAGCAAGGAGCGATCGGGCGCGTTCACCGTCACCCCGCGCCACCTCGGCTTCGGCCAGACGCTCGAGCGCGATGGAGGCGGCCGACGAGCAGCCCGCGTCTCCCGCGTATTTGACTGCTTGTGCCAGCGTCTGCGCCGCCGCGTCGACTTCGCCGGATAGAAGTTCGAATTCGCCGAGTAAGAGCGTCGCAAGTGCTTGTCCGGCGGTCGAGTTCGCGCGTCTGGCCAGCTCCAGAAGCTCTTGCGCGAAATCCCTTGCCTCCGAGTGGCCTTCGGGTCCGTACAGGTAGAACTCCTGGAAACAGAGATGAGCATCAAATACGGCAATCTCCAGTTCCGCAGCCTGTTCTATGGACTGTGTGAATTCCTCTCGAAACAGGTCGTGCCACGTCCCGCGGGCATAGGCGATAAGCGCAAGCAACGTGCTCGCCTCGCCGAGTTCATGTCTGAGTTCTGCGTTTTGTGACAGAGTCCGCGCCTCCCTCGCAAACCTCTCGGCTTGCGCGAGATCTCGCCGGCTCCAGGCGAGCAAACCGTTCGCTAAGAGCGCGGAAGCCCGTTCGGAGGGACTCGGGGGTTCCGCCCCCTCCATTCCCAGAACGGTTTCGTAAAGCTCGACCGTCACCGGGTCGGGGCCCACTCCAATGTGTTCGCGAAGTGCATCGCGGAGCCGCTCGAACTGTCGGATCGCTTCCCGTCGGTGGCCGGAATGGAGATGCATCCGCATGAGCGCGCGATGGGCCTCCTCGTCGGTCGGATCCAGTTCGAGAACTCGCTCCCATTCGCCCGCCCCCTTCAACAACGCCACGAACCGCGAGCGCACGCGTTCACGCGCCTCATCGGCCCACCCCTCGTAGCGGTCGGCGGGAAGAAGCTCTCCTCCGTAGCTCGTCAGCGCCGTTGCGCATGCGTGGCTATCCCCTGTCGCCAGCGCCGCGTCGGCCTCACGGGAGAAATGGTCGAAGTCGACCCTCAGCTCCCCGGCGGGCCACAGCGTTACCATCCCGCCCTCGTTTGTAATAGACGTCTCGCTCCCCAGGGC
>JALZEI010000194.1 GCA_030862115.1 Actinomycetota bacterium | reverse complement strand
CTCTAAAGGGGCCGTAAAAGCTCGACGCGAACTTCGCCGCGTAGGACAGGATCGCCGTATCTTTGAAGCCTGCGTCGTCGAGGGCGGAGCGGATCGCACCGACCTGACCGTCCATCATTCCCGAGGGCGCCACTATGTCTGCCCCCGCCTCCGCCTGCGCGGCTGCTATTCGTCCGTATGCCGCGATCGTCGGATCGTTGTCGACCTCGTGACCGTCGAGGATCCCGCAGTGACCGTGATCGGTGTACTCGCACAAACACAGGTCGGCGATCACGACCGCACCGTCACCTACCTCGTCCTTTACCGCTTTGAGCGCGTGTTGCGAGATGCCGGTCCCGCTCCACGCTTCGCTACCGGATGCGTCCTTGTGTGCCGGAATCCCGAACAGGATCACGCCCGTCACGCCTCGCTCCACCAGCTCCCGCGTCTCTTTGACGAGCGATTCCAACGTGTGCTGGAAGTGGCCGGGCATGGCCGAGATGGGGACCGGCTCGTCGAGGCCCTCTTTTACGAACAATGGAGCGATGAGGTCGGAGGCTTGGACGCTCGTCTCGGCAAAGGCGTCGCGCAGCGCCTGGGTGCGCCGCAGGCGCCGGGGCCGGTAATCCGGAAAGCTGCTCATCACCCTATCGTGCCACCCCCGTGGGCATCTTCCGCAACGCGTCCTCGAGCGACAGCGCCGAGCCCTGGGCCGTGATCTGTTGCTGTCGACGGCGCATTTCTCCGGACAGCGGCGCAATCATGAACATGCCGAGCAGATAGAACGGGAGAGCCGCGATCACGACAATCCTCTCGTCAACAACGAAGGTGAGGACGAAGGCCGCGAGGTAGGGGGCCTCGACGAGGGCGAACGATAGAAAGAAAAGGGTTCGATAGGACTCCGCGAGGGCCTCTTCGCTGGAAACGTCCAATTTTCTGCGCCGGCAGAACATCGCGGCTGCAATCGACAGGAGTCCGACGGAGATCCCGACCGCCACGCCGCTCGACCCACCCCACCTCCCGTCCAGCAACGAGACGACGAAGGCAATGAGGGCGCCCGCCGCAGTTAACGACGCCCACAGCCGCCGCGTAACGACAAGACCATCGACGTTGCCGGTCGTTCCAGGCCCTTGATTCACGATGTGAAAACTACAGCGTCGACGGAACCTGGTTGCCCGTCAGGGAAGGCGCCGGTAACCTTTCTCGACGTCGTGTACGTGGTGGATCGGGTCGTGGATGAGATAGCGGGCGAACGACTCGATCGTGAAGTGGGCGCCGTCACTGCGCTCGCCGGGTTCGCTCCCATTCGGCCCCCGTCACACGATCCAACTTATCGGCAAGAGCCTGCGCCGCGTCGGTCAACTCCTCGGCGACTCGTTTCGGATCCTGCGAGGGATAGTCGCTCGCCACTGCGGTCTCGTCTTGGTTCCAGTTCGGATAGCGCGGGTTGTCCCGCTCGAGCATCATCGTTAAACGCTCGTCGTACAACCGGAAGACATCGCGGATGTGGCACGCGTACTCGAGACCCGACCAGACATCGTCGGAGGGTCGCGTATGCACCTTCGGATGAGCCAGCAACTCCCTCCACTGCTCCGCGTTGCCCCGGATCACCGAGCCGGTCTCCTCGCGGGGATAGGAACGGACGTCGAATCCACACTCGGGACAGACGCGCTCGAGCACCCACGTCCAGTCCTTGGTGTCGGGAGTTATCGGCATCTTCTCTTCCTACCGCGTTCCGATCGCTTCGTCGCGGGTTATCGGGGGTTGTTTGCGCCCAATATCGCTCTCAGTGCGAACTCAGGGACAAAAGAAGCACTGTGGGGCATTAGAACGCATGTGGCGACTTCGCGCGGCGAACCCGTGACGTCATCCCCTCGCCAGATGACTCTGCAGGGCGTCCACGAGTCCCTCGTCGGTGTGCTCCCGCGCCACGACGTCGACCTTCATGCCGACGTCGCGTGCCGCTTGCGCCGTCTGCGGCCCGACGCAGACCACGACCTTGAACCCGCCGGGATTCAAACCCAACCTCACGACATCGGTCAGCGCGGCGAAATTCCGGGC
>JALZEI010000175.1 GCA_030862115.1 Actinomycetota bacterium | reverse complement strand
CTCGTGCGTCGCTACGACTACACGGTCTCCCGAGTGGTTCAACTCGACGACTACGTAACGGAGATAAGCCTCCTGCCTCGACGGCGATCCCTGCGCTTTATCCCGGGCCAATTCCTGTTCGTGACCTTCTATTCCGACGCCTTCAACGCACAGTTCCACCCCTTCTCAATGAGCGCCGAGGACACGACCGCCATCATCTCCTTGCGCCCGGGCGACATCCGCAATCAGTTCCATCCCTTTTCGATCACGTCCTCACCGGAGGAGGAAGGTCTACGGGTGGCGGTCAAGGCCGTCGGCGACTACACGACCGCCATGCGAAACCTGGATGAGGGTGCTACAGCCCGCGTCGAAGGTCCCTACGGATCTTTTTCGTATCTGAACGCCGCTAGTCGTAAGCAAGTGTGGCTTGCCGGAGGAATCGGTATAACGCCCTTTCTCTCCATGGCCCGCAGTCTCGGTAATGGGAGCTACGAGGTCCACCTGATACACGGCGTCAAGAAGAGAGCCCAGGCCTATTTCGCGGGAGAGGTGAATCGCATCGCGGCATCGAAGCCGGGCTTCGACGTGACGCTGGTCCCGGAAGACGAGCGGGGCTTAATAACGATCGACCTTATTGAGGAGTCCGTCGGCTCCCTGGACGACCGGGATTACCTGATCTGTGGACCGCCCGTAATGATCGACGCGATCTCAGCGCGACTCGTCGAGAAGGGGGTTCCACGATCGAGAATTCACTTCGAGCGCTTCGGATTCGGCCCCCGACAATAGGGCCGCTCCGGGCGCTAGTTCCAGACGAAACAGTTGGGCCAGGCACCGGGACCCTGACCGGCCAGGACCTTCTCCGCGATCGCTATCTGTTGCTCCCGGGTCGCCTGCCACGCGTAGCGCGCATAGCGACCGCCCCCATACGCCAACCAGGTGTCGGGGTGGAACTGGAGACCACCGTCGTAGGTCGAGTCGATGTGCCAGTTGCCTCCCGACTCGCATTGGGCGATCGCATCCCAGTTCGCGCTGTAGCCACCACTCGGCGGGCCCGGGTTAGGGGCCCCGGTGGTGGGCGGAGGTGCGGACGCGGCCTCCTCGGCGGCTTCGGCGGCGGCCTCTGCTTCGGCTGCTGCGGCCGCGGCTGCGGCGGCCTCCTCCCGCTCGGCCTCCGCGATTGCGGCCTCGATCCCCTCGACCTCTTCGGCCTGCGCGGCAACGCTCGACTCCACTTGCTCCCGAAGCTCGGCCAGCTCGGCCTCGGCCTCGGCGGCCTCGGCGCGGGCGCTGTCCCATTCGGCCAGTCGCTCCTCGAAGGCGCTGCGATCGGACGCAAGGCCCTCGAAGATCTCCGTCCGCGCTTCTTCAGAAGACTGGAGGTAGGCGAGTTGAGCATCGATATCCGCGAGCGATCGCGAACTCAGGACCGCTTCCATCCCCGACGCCGCCCCACCTTTGTAGAGCTCGGCGGCCAGCGCCACGGCCTTGGATTTCTGTCCGATCATTCGACGAGCCAGGCTTCGCACGGTCAATTCCGTTCTGGCTATCTCCTCTTGGAGGCTTTGGAGTCTGGCGTGGACCTCGTCGAAGCGGGCCGCAACGACCGTGAGTTCATCGCGAAGAGCGAGCAGCCTGTCCTCCGCCGCAGCGAGCTCGGCTTCCGTTGGAGATGCGTGCGCGCCCAGTCCGAACGAAGTCAAAGCCATAAAGGTGCACACCGCGAGGGCCGCGGCGCGCAAAGGCCGGCGCTGCTTCACAGGGATCATGCGGCTACCCTAGTCGGCCGTCCGAGTTCCATCAATCGAGAGGGTCGGAAGCCAAAACCCCAGGTGGGAGGCGGTATTCGACCCTCTCCGCCCGGCCTCCCCGCCCGTCCGGAGGCACAAAATCCCGGGTCATGGGAAACTCTGTAACCACATGCGCCACATCAGACTCATCTTCATCGCCGCCCTGCTGCTCTGGATCGCCGCCGCCCCCGCGTGGGCCCAGACGGCCGAGGTGTCGGCCGTGGACAACGAGTTCGAGCCGAGCGAGCTCGAGGTGTCCTCGGGTACGGAGGTGACCTGGACTAACAACGGCGAGTCACCCCACACGGTGACGTCGTCCGACGGGTCCTTCGAATCATCGGGAAACCTCGATCCCGGCGAGTCCTACTCCGTTACCTTCGACGAGGGTGACGAGTTCCCCTACTACTGCGAGTATCACGGATCCGAGGACGGCACCGGGATGGCCGGCACGATCGTTTTGGCCAGAGAGCCGACCGATCCCGGCAACGGCAATGGCAACGGCAATGGCACCGGCAACGGGGACGACGACAACGTCGCGTCCGACGAGCTCCCCACCACCGGTCCGACGGATCTGTGGGCCTTTGCATACTTGGGTCTGGCTTTCGTGGGGGCGGGTACGGCCTGCTTGAGGGTCTCCCGCACGACCTGATCGGCGTTAGTAGTCGCGAGTCGGCGACTCGTCGGTAATCCAATCTTTTGTCAGAAACAACCAGAACGCGAGTCCCGCGTAATCTCCGTAACGTTTGAATCTCCTCACGATCGTCGCGTCTTTCGCGCTTCGCATCCCGGCAACGCGCGCGAACTTCGGCCGCGTCCACGAGTCGAGAATGAGTCGAGAGTGACGACCCAGAACCATCATGATGCTGGCCGCCGCGTACGGGCCCACGCCGGGAAGCGACTGCAGTCGGGCCGAGAGCCCTTCATCGGAGAGCTCGTCGCGAGGAATCGTTGCCAGCGATTCGAAGTCCAGGTCCCCGTCGGCGACCAGCCGCGCCAGCGACCTGAAGTAAGGAGCCCGATAACCCGCACGCACCACGTCCCGGTAAAAGGCCTCATCCACCTCGGCCATCGCCTGGGGAGTCGGAAAAGCTCGACCCTCGGGTCCGGTGGGCGCGGCCCTCGCGGCGGGCTCGCCGAGATGCTCCACGAGCGCGGCGACCATCTTCTTAGTCAGTCCCCAAGAGCAATTGGTCGTGCAAATGGTCTTAACGACGTCTTCGAAAACCGTCACCCCTCGCACCATGCGCCCGGCCCCCGACGCCACCCAAGACAGGTCGGGGTCCGTTCGCGCAACCACGTAGAACCCCGACAGGTCCTCGCTGAGATTGAGCACGCGGCGAACGCCGGCCTCCACTCCGGCGCGCGTCCGGGGGCCGGCGCGACCTCCTTTGATCTCCACGGTTGCTCGAGCGCGCCCCGCGGGACGAACGACCACGGTGCGCGGGCGACCGCCCGCGATCGGAAGGGTTACCTCGAGATAGGGAGCATCTTCATCGAGACGCAGCGGGGGCAACGACGCGAGGCCGTGCGAAGTGATCGTGCGCAGGAGATCGACGGGCTCGCCCGCGGGTCCTCGCAGCGGTATTTGGAACGATTCGTTAGTAACCATCAATTTACTTTTAGAGGTTACTACGATTTGCCGGCGAGCGCTCAGTCGTCGAAGAAGGCCAGGACCTCTAGCGCCCGCAGGGTCAGCCCGAGGTCGTCGGCCCATCCCTCGGGGGAAGCGGCCGCGCGCAGGGTGTCGGTGAACGATTCGACGGTCGGGTGTTCGCCGGGGACGGCCGCGGCGGCCCAGAAGGTTAGGCCGGTGGCGACCTCCCACGGCTCCCAATCCACCTCGGCCTCCCGGACCCACCGCAGCGCCCACTCCGCCATCTCGGTCTTCGGCCCCTCGGCCAGCCAATAGGCCCCGGCGGCCGCAAAAGTCGCGTAGGGGCCTCCTGTAAAACGCCCGTCCATATCAGCCTCGCCACGCAACAGGTCCATGGCACGGGGGCCGGGGTCTCGACCGGCCGCATAAAGGCCGCAGCACGCCGCCGCCGTAGCCCAAACGCGGGAGCCCCCAGGGGTGTCGAGCTCGCCGGGAACGTCATCGGGCGAATCGAGCCATGCCTGTGCCGGCGTCCGCGCGGCGAGTAGCCAATCGGCGGCCGTCTTGGTGGCCGCACCCGTTCCCAAACCGATCAGCCGAAGGTGACACAAGCCTTCGCCCGTCGCGCCCGGGGAGGGTCGTCCGCTCGGCCCAATAAAGCCACCGTCTGACTCTTGATAGGGCACCGGCGGCACCTCGTTCATGGTGTCGCCGGACAGACGGAGCGCGCGCCACGATTGCCAATCGTCGCCGGTCTCGAGGGCGCGCTCGAGCGCGAGATCTTTGTCGAGGGCCATCCCTACGCGTGCCAGCCGAAGCGTTCGGCTTTGGGCCGGTCCGGCAGAGGATCGTCGGGCTGTCGGTTGGCGGGGCGCTGAGGAACGATGGCCATGCCGGGCAGGTGGCTCCGCTCTCCGGACCAGGGACCCGGAGGGGCCACGATTAGATCGGCCAGCGCGTAGGCAATGGACTCATAGTTCACGCGCCAGCCATGAAAATGTGGCCAGGCTTCTTCCGGCGTTCTCTCCATCGGAAAGCCCAGCTCCTCCATGCGGTGCACGCCCCCGAGAAACTCCTCGTAGGTGAGCTCGATCTCGTCGCTCGGTAGGGGGTCGGGATCGTAGGGGATCCTCACGAAGTCGGCGACGTTTCTAAAGCACGTAAAACCCATACGCATGCACAGCCGGGCGTTCGTCGGGGCACGACTGGGAGAAAGGGACAGGTAGAGCGCAGCCGCATCGAGAACGGACAGCAGCCCCAGGACCCAGTTCCGCAGAGGATGCGGCGACCTGAACCAAATCAAGACCGGATAGTTGGTATGGCTTTCGGCGACCTCCGCCGCCCATTTCTCCCATTCGTGAAAGAAATTGGGAAGGTTGTCGAGCATCCCGACCATCTGATGACGGGCGAGTATCTCCGGTCCCCACGCCGGCACACCCGCGCGGCTTTGGAGCATGGTGACCACCGTCTCCCGCCGGTTGAACTCGGAATAGATCGTCGGTAGGTATGCGATCAGCAGGGCGACGATGATCAAACCTGTTGCGGCGGCAATGAAATGGATCACTGTGGCTCCGACCGTGTGCGTGCTGGCAAAGCCGAGCGTGAACATCGACGACCCGCTCTCGAGAGCCGCTTGACCAAAACCTCCGTCGACCCACGGCCACAGCATCAGCGCGTATCCGGTCCCGAACAGAACTACCCAGGAGAGGAGCAGCGCCACGAGATACATCGGCGCCTGCAACGCCAGGATCCTGTCTTTGACCTCGTAACTCGAGGAGCGGTTGGCAAGGAACAAGAAGGTGCCCCGAACGGCCTGCGCAACGCGGCGCGAGACGGTCGAGGAAAGACCGCGCGGCACCACGAGTGTCCTTAGCACGCTGTCGGCGGCGAGTATCACGAGAAATATCCCGACGACGAATCCAACCCACTCCAGGACGCGCATCAGACCGAGCTTCTCTTGGGAAATTGACCCGCCCGACGGCCCGCTCCCGGCGGACCGGCATAGGTCTGTGCAATCGATAACCAGTCGCTCGCTAGATCACCGATGATACGAAGATCCGTATCGTCGGGATGACGTCTCTGCGTCACGACCAGACAGAAGTCGTAAGCGTCTCCGGAAACACGGTCCTTCGCCTCCTCCGGCCCCCACGTCCATGACGCTCGCTCGGGGCCGCTCAACTCGACGCGAACCTCCCCGTCCGGCGCCGGTCTGTTGTTAGCGGCGTAGCTCCACTTCCTGGCGAGGACGCCGAGGTGGGCAACGTGTTTCAAATTGGGTGTCGCTTCGCGTGTGACATCGAGCGCATCCGCTACGTCTTGACCGTGCGCCCACGTTTCCATGATGCGAGCCGACATGAATGAAGCCGGTTTCATGGGGGGGCCGTACCAGGCGATTCTCCTGTCGGAGTCGAGCCCCTCAAACTCCGACAGCATGTCGGCGCGGGCGGTGCGCCACCACGTCAAGACCTTCGGCGCCGGCATCGCCCGACCTTTGCTGATCGAGCGGTCCATGTATGTCCCCACATCGGCGGCTATCTCCTCCAGCGTCCCCGCAAACGCCTCGGGGTCGGACACCGCAAGCGCGGCCTGCTCGTCGAAGAAAGCCAGGTGGCTGATCTGATCGCGCACCGTCCATCCTTCGGCCGGAGTCGGCACATCCCATTGCGCGTCGTCGATCTCCGAAACGAGACGATCGAGAGCCGCGTGTTCGTCTACCAGGTCGGCGCGGATTTCGTCGAGGTTGAGCATGGCAAAAGACTAGTCGTGAGGATTGGATCGCGCGGCGTTGATTGGCATCGGCTCCCGTGTCAACCTTCTGTTCCCGCGGAGCATTCCCTCTAAACTGCGAGCATGGCCTCTAACGGCTCCGGCCTCACGGTGGCGGTCACCGGCCCGACCGGAGACATCGGGCGCGCTCTCTTACGACGTCTCGATAAGGAGCCGAAGGTCCGCCGGGTCCTGGGTATGGCTCGACGGCCGTTCAACCCCGCCGACAGCGGTCTAAAAAAGACCGAATACCGACAGGGTGACATAACAAAGGTCGAAGACGTGCGCGCTCTGTTTAAGGACGCCGATGTGGTCGTGCACCTTGCGTTCTTGATCTTCGGTTCGATCGAGGAAACGAGATCGATCAATCTCGAAGGGTGCGCGAATGTATTCGAGGCAACGTTCGACTCATCGGCAACCCGTCTCGTGTACACGTCCTCGGTTGCCGCCTACGGATTCCACGATGACAACCCGGAGGTGCTCACCGAAGACGTCCCGCCTCGAGGAACCGAGGAGCACTATTACTCCACGCAAAAGGCCGAGCTGGAAGAGACGTTGGCCGACATGTCCCGCGACAAGCCCATCGATGTGTACGTCTTTCGACCTTGCATCGTTGCCGGCCCGACGGCCCTGAGCTTGATCGAGAAAATCCCCTACGTGCAGCTGAGCGAGAAGCTTCCGAAGACGGCGCAGAAGCTCGTCGAGTCCCTGCCGTTACTCCGACCGGTTATCCCCGATTCCGGGGTGCCCTTTCAGCTCGTTCACGAGGACGACGTGGCGGAGGCGCTGACCGCCGCCATCCTCGGAGAGGGCCGGCCGGGGACGTTCAACCTTGCCGCGGAGGGCGAGATAACTCTGAGTGACCTGGCGCATGCTCTCGGCTGGTACGCGCTGCCCATCCCCGAGATCGCCGTCGAGACGACGGTCAAAGTCATCTCTCGCCTGCCGCTCCTGCCGACAGAAGCGAACTGGCTTAGCGCCATTCGGGTGCCGGTGCTCATGGACTGCACCAAGGCCCGCGAGGAACTGGAGTGGAAGCCCGCCTACGACGCCCTGGACACGCTGGCCGACACGATTCGCTCGGCGCGCGAGAAAGGGATGCTCAGGCTGCCCTCAAAAAACCAAACCGCCTGACCTCCAATCCCCCAACCCATTGCGACGAGCGTGTGGTGAGGTCGCATAATCAGCCCTAATCAGGCACTCGGCGGAAGAGGGCGGGGGGCCTAGAGGTCTTTGAGGGCTCGGTCGATTAGATCGGCGCCCTCTTTTTCGTGCAGCTTGGAGCTTCCGGTTGCCGGGCTGGCGCTCTCGGCCCGCGCGACATGCGACAACTTGTACTTGTCGCGCAGCACGCGGTGGAGCCTGGCGTGCATGAAGGTCCAGGCCCCCATGTTCTCCGGTTCGTCCTGTGCCCAGCAGACCTCGGTTGCGTTCGGGTATCTCCCCAGGATCTCCAACAATTGGTCCTCGGGGAAGGGGTAGATCTGTTCGAGTCGAACGATCGCGGCCGCCAGGTTTTTCTCCTCGCGTCGAGCTCGCAGGTCGTAAGCGATCTTTCCCGAGCAGAGAACGATGCGTTTGACTTTCTCGCTATCGGAGACGAGGTCGTCGTCGAGCGCTTCCTCGAAATGTCCGTTAGTGAGCTCCGAAGCCGAACTCTTCACATCCTGGTGCCGCAGCAACGACTTGGGAGTCAGGACCACCAACGGCTTACGGATGGATCGGTGCATTTGGCGCCGTAGCAAATGAAAGTACTGAGCGGGCGTCGTCGGCTGCGTTACCTGGATGCTGTCCTCCGCACATAACGTCAGGAATCTTTCGAGTCGAGCGCTGGAGTGCTCGGGCCCCTGTCCCTCGAATCCGTGCGGAAGCAGCATGACCAATCCGCTCAACTGCGCCCATTTGTCCTCGCCGGAGACGATGTACTGGTCGATGACGACCTGGCCTCCGTTGACGAAGTCGCCGAACTGCGCCTCCCAACAAACGAGAGCGTCGCCGTTCGCCACCGAGTAGCCGTACTCGAACCCAAGCACCGCCAGCTCCGAAAGGAGCGAGTCGTAGGCCATGAAGGGGGCCTGGTCTTTGGCGAGGTCGGCGAGCGGCAGGTACTCCTCTTCCGTATCGAAGTCCATGAGGACCGAATGGCGTTGGCTGAAGGTGCCTCGCCTCGAGTCCTGCCCCGACAACCTGACCCCGAAGCCCTCGAGCATTAGGGAGCCGAACGCGAGAGCCTCCGCGTGAGCCCAGTCGATCGCATCGTTCTTGAGGAGCCCGGCCCGCTTCTCGAACATCTTCTTGAGCTTCGGGTGGGGTGTGAAATCGTCCGGAAAGCTGGTGAGGGATCGGTGGATCGACTCGATGCGTTCCATCGCTACGGCTGTCTCCGGGACCTGAGCCTCGCGCAAAGCCTTGGGAACCGGAACCGTCGCGATTTCGGTTCTTTGACTGTCGCGGGTCTCCTCGAAAGCTTGCTGCAGTCGCGTCTGGAAGTCGTCGAGGATCTCTTCGGCCTCCTCGACGGTTAACTCGCCCCGGTTCACGAGACTCTCCGTGTACAGCTTGCGCACGGAGCGACGCTCTTGAATCTTCTGATACATGAGGGGCTGGGTAAAAGAGGGGTCGTCTACCTCTTGGTGGCCGTGACGGCGGTAGCAGACGAGATCGATGACTACATCTTTTCCGAACTGTCGCCGGTATTCGTAGGTGAGCCGAGCTACCCGTACACATGACTCCGGATCGTCCCCGTTCACGTGAAAGATGGGAGCCTGCACCATCTTGGCGATATCCGTCGCGTAAGTGCTGGACCGCGCCTCCGCAGGTGACGTGGTAAAGCCGATGTTGTTGTTGACGACGATATGGACTGTGCCGCCGGTCTTGTAACCGGCGAGTTGCGACATGTTGAAGCACTCCGCCACTACACCCTGGCCGGCAAAAGCTGCGTCGCCGTGGATCAACAGCGGCAGGACCCTCTCCTCACCTTCCTTGCCGATGACATCCTGTTTCGCTCTGGCCATGCCTTCGACGACGGGATCGACCGACTCGAGGTGTGATGCGTTTGAGGCCATGACCACATTCATGATGTCGCCGAAGCGCGAGGTGTAAGGCCCCGTCATCCCTAGGTGGTACTTGACATCGCCGGACCCTTGAACGGTGTCTGGGTCGATATCGCCTTCGAACTCTCTAAAGATGTCCGACAGTGGTTTCCCGACGATGTTGGCGAGAACGTTCAACCGACCCCGGTGCGACATCCCAACGACCGCCTCGACCATGCCGTCTCCGGCCGCTTGTTCGAGCAACGCGTCCATCATCGGGATCAGGCTGTCGGCCCCCTCGATCGAATACCTCCGGTGACCGATGAACTTCGAGTGCAAGAAGCGCTCGAAGGCCTCGGCCGCGTTCAATCGATCCAGAACGTGTTTCTTTTCCTCGTTGGTCAAATCCGCCGGACCGGGCTCAATTCGTTTCTGGATCCACCGCTTTTCCTTTGGATCGGAGATATGCATGTACTCCACCCCGACCGTGCGGCTGTATGCGTCCCTCAGGGTGTCGATGATCTGCCGGAGCGGCTGTTTACGGGGGCCGGGCAAGCCGTCGGTGACGAAGTCCCGATCCAGGTCCCATACCGTGAGCCCGTAGTGCGAGAGGTCGAGCTCGGAGTGCGAGAGGACCTCCCACCCGATCGGGTTGAGCTCCGCAAGGAGATGTCCCCGGACGCGGTACATATTTATGAGTTGGATCACCCGGGATTGCTTTTCCAGATACTCATCCGTGTCGTCGGAAGCAGCCCGGTCGCGGCTCCACATCACCGGCTCGTAGGGGATGCGCAACGAGGCGAAGATCTCGTCGTAGAAGCGGCCTGCCCCGAGCAACAGGTCGTGAAGGTGAGCGAGGAACTGGCCGGACTCGGCTCCCTGGATGACTCGATGATCGTACGTGCTCGTAATCGTGATGAGTTTGCTGATTCCGAGCTGGGCCAACACCTTCGGGTCGGCTGCCTCGTACTCGGTGGGATACGCGATCGCGCCGGTACCGACGATCAAGCCCTGACCCTGCATTAGGCGAGGAACAGACTGCGACGTGCCTACGGTTCCAGGGTTGGTGAGGGTCACCGTAGTGTCGGCAAAGTCCTCGATTTTCAGATCGTTGCTACGCACTCTTCGAATTAGGTCCTCATAGCAACTGAAGAATCCGTCGAAGTCGAGTTGTTCGGCGTTCTTGATATTTGGAACCAACAAGACGCGGCTCCCGGACCTCTCCACATCGACCGCGAGACCAAAGTTGATGCTCTTGTGGTGCACCGCGTGTGGGGTCCCGTCGATAGCGGCGTAGCTCGTCGCCATCGCCGGTCGCGCAAGGAGACTCTTCAGCACAGCCCATCCGATGATGTGGGTGTAGGAGACCTTGCCTCCGCGCCTACTCGCGAGATAGCGATTGATAATGCGTCGGTTTTCTTCGAGAAGCTTGGCCGGTACCGTTCGCACCGACGTCGCCGTCGGAACGCCGAGCGAGAGCTCCATGTTCTCGGCGATGCGGGCGGCGATACCTCGAAGCGGTTCGGCATCCTCGGCCACGCCCTGATCCGACTCCGCCGCGGGCTGTTTCGACCCGGCCTCTCGAGAGGCGGCATCCGGGGTCATCGATTTGGGCTGCGACGACCTCATCTCGTCGGTCTCTACACGGGTCTGGTCCGAGGGTGCCGGTGGCCCCCCTTCGTCGCGGCTCGCCGCGGCGCCGTCCGACTTGCGCTCGGTTGTGGGCGTGTCGGCGGAGGGCCCCTCTTCCGATTTTTCGGTTCGCCGGCTCGCACGGCTCTCTTCGTCACGGTCGCCACGCCGCCCCGATGAACTGGGGGTGTAGTCCTCGAAGAACTCCCGCCACGAGCTACCCACCGCCTCGGGGTCTTCTTGGTAGCGGCGATACATCTCGTCAACAAGCCAGATATTGGGGCCGAACTCCTCCCGGGCGATGTCCTTGACCACTACGTCACCTGCTCAAATCGATCGTTGGATGCCTAAAGACTAGTGGGCGCGGTCGGGCGCAGGTGCGAGAGGGCCCCACCGTGGCCCCACCGTGGAACCGAATGGATTCGGAGCCCTCTGTCCCTAGTCGGGCAAACCCACTACGGAGGAGATGAACCGGTGATCGGAGATGTAGCCGCGAGTGAACATGCGGGTTTTGTAGGCGAGGTCGTGCCATCCGCTATGCACCGCCGGCTTGGCGAAGATGTAGTCGATCCGCTTCCCGCCCCTGTTAGTGAGCTTGGGGGAGGCCCTCGATATATCCCAGGGACGGTCGCTGTTGTGCTCGAAAACGGCATCTTTGTAGTTGTACGGATCCCGGGTCATCGCCCTCCACAGAGGCGTTATGGTCGAGGTCGAGTTCGGGCGCCGCCCGCTGCAGTCGTTGGTTTCGACTCGAGCCGTGCAGCGACGCTCGTTGAATTCTCCCCCCACGACCTTGATCGGGGCGTCCGGATACTTCTTGTGAAAGAAAGTCATAAGTTGCTCGGCCCATTCGCCCTTTCGACGGCGAGCAATGTCCCGGGAACGAAACTTCCGACCCGAAAGCAGATGCACGCTCATAACCGCGACCTTTTTCCCCGATGCCTTCTCGCGAAGTAGCACGTGCGCCTCGTCTTGCGATGTGGGCAGGGTCCCTTCCCTTTGTTCTCCTCGGGGCTGCTTGACGGTGACGTAACCCCCCTTGCCAACTCGCTCCATCGTCCTCTTGTTGATGACTACGGACGTGTTTCTCTTGTTCGCGCGACGAGTGGAGTTGCCGATGTAGAGCTTGGTGGGAGCGATGGCTGTGCCGAATGGCATTTTGAACTCCCTGGAGAGCAACTTCGCCGTCGCCCTGGTGCTCACCGAGACTGCTTCCGAGAACAACAGAACGTCGGGAACCACATGTAGCTCGCCGGCCAGGCGTTCTGCGAAGTTCACGAGCTCGCCCTTCCGGGCGAGGTCTCGACGCGGCTCGCCGGTGATGTGGTCGCGGTTGTCGGGATCCATTTCTTTCAGATTGGCCACTATGACGTGGATGCGGCCGGGATCCGAAAGGGA
>JALZEI010000144.1 GCA_030862115.1 Actinomycetota bacterium | reverse complement strand
CCGGGACCTCGCCGGCCGGGACATCGCCCTTCATTTGCGGTGGACCTTTCGGGGCGGCGTCGTCGAGCTCGGGCATAGGGGCGCAGTATAAGAAGAGGATGGCGCCGTCCGAGGAGATCCATGCCCCCCGGGGCCACGAGCTGAGCTGCAAGGGCTGGCCGCAGGAGGCCGCCCTTCGGATGCTCATGAACAACCTCGACCCGGAGGTGGCCGAGCGTCCCGACGATCTCGTCGTATACGGCGGATCCGGCCGGGCGGCACGTAGCTGGGAGGCGTTCCACGCCATCGTGGCCGAGCTGAAACGCCTGGAATCGGACGAGACGCTAGTGGTCCAATCGGGAAAGCCCGTCGGCGTCTTTCGCACTCACGATCGCGCCCCCCGAGTCCTGATCTCCAACGCCATGCTCGTGCCGGCTTGGGCGAACTACGACGAGTTCAACAAGCTCGAGGCGATGGGACTAACGATGTATGGGCAGATGACGGCGGGCTCGTGGATCTACATCGGAACGCAGGGAATCCTGCAGGGCACCTACGAGACCCTGGCCGAGCTCGGCACCCGGCACTTCGACGGTGACCTGGCGGGCAGGGTGGTTCTCACCGCCGGTTTGGGGGGCATGGGAGGCGCGCAGCCGCTGGCCGTCACGATGAACGGCGGCGTGGCGTTGTGCGTAGAGGTCGACCCCACGCGCATCAAGCGGCGGCTCGACAAGCGTTACCTCGACCGGGCGACCAAGGATCTCGATGAGGCGTTGACGTGGGTAGAGGACGCGGTGCGCGATAGGCGCGCGGAATCTATCGGCCTCGTGGGCAACGCCGCCGAGGTATTACCCGAGCTCGTCGGTCGCAACTTCTCGCCCGACGTCGTTACCGACCAGACCTCCGCGCACGACCTTCTGATCGGTTACGTACCGGCCGGCATGGATCTCGACGAGGCGGCGGCTCTCCGTAAATCGGATCCCGACACCTACAAGAAGCGCGCGCTCGAATCGATAGCCGCGCACGTGGAAGCGTGGCTCGATTTTCAGAAAGACGGATCGATTTGTTTCGAGTACGGCAACAACATCCGCGCCCAGGCGCGCGAGGCGGGGGTGGCAAACGCCTTCGACATCCCCGGTTTCGTCAGCGAATACGTGAGGCCTCTGTTCTGCGAGGGCAAGGGACCGTTCCGGTGGGCGGCACTGTCCGGCGATCCAAAAGACATCGCCGCGACCGACAAGGCGATCCTCGAGCTCTTCCCCGACGACGACAGGCTGCACCGGTGGATCCGCATGGCCGCCGAACGCGTCGCGTTCCAGGGCCTCCCGGCACGCATCTGCTGGCTCGGGTACGGGGACCGCGCGAGGGCCGGTCTCGCCTTCAACGAACTGGTGTCGTCCGGGACGGTAAGCGCACCCATTGTGATCGGACGCGACCATCTCGACACCGGCTCGGTGGCGTCCCCCTATAGGGAGACCGAGGGCATGGCCGACGGCTCGGATGCGATCGCGGACTGGCCGATACTGAACGCGCTGTTGAACGCGTCGGCCGGCGCGCACTGGGTATCCGTGCATCACGGCGGCGGCGTAGGGATCGGTCTCTCGATCCACGCCGGCATGGTCGTCGTCGCCGACGGGACGGAGGAGTCCGCGGCGCGTCTCGAACGCGTTCTCGACACGGACCCCGGGCTTGGCGTCCTGCGGCATGCCGACGCAGGCTACGACAGGGCGATCGAGGTGGCCCGGAACAAGAACCTACGCATACCTATGGGCGATTCTTCGGGCTGAGCTTCCTTAGTTCGCTATCCGCACCGTCTTGCGAACAAAGATCTGACCGTCGCGGAAGTTCACGTCGAGGTCGCCTCCCGTGTAGGCCGCTACGCCCGCCCCCTGCTCCAGGTACGCCCAGTCCATCCACGAGCGCGTGACCCGTTTCTTACCGAACACGCGACCATTTCCCTTGCAGTCGCGCGCCATCCCGGCACCGGCGCCAAACCACTGCGAGTCGGTCCCCGCGCCCGCAAATGTGTAGGGAGCCGGTCCACGTCCGGTCCAGGTGCCGGTGTGGGTCTGTCCTCCTATGGTCAGCTTCACGCGAGCGGAAGCAAGGGTCGGATCGACCGAGAAGTCCTCGTGCGCGATCTGTTTTCCCCGGCCGCGTGCGCTGCAGCTGATCATCGTCCAGCCACCCGACGAACTTTTCTTGCAAGCCCCTCTGAACACGCCTGCCACGGTAACGAGGACCCCCGAATCGGGATCAACGAAGCGATCCGCCACGATACCGACGATCGTTCCCTTGGATCCGTTCATCTCGATCCAATCGATGAAACCGAATTGACCCGCCCCCGCGGCCACAGCGGGTGCCGCCGTTGCCGGCATGACCGGCGCCGAGAATAGAAGGGCAAGGAGTGCCAGAGAGAGCTTGCGCATTTGAGTCCCTTCGTCGCCGTCTATCTTTTAGGATTCGCCCTGCTTGCCCTGTTTCCTTCGATATGCCCTATATGACGCTTGGGGGGTGCGGAAAGTTGCACGCCCCAAGATCAGGGGCGCGACCAGCCCGTGACGGCGTCGTTCACGAGCGCGGCGATCTCGGCCCCCTCGAATCTCGTCAGTTCGCCGGCCTCGACGACGACCTCTCCCCCGACCACCACCTTGGTCACCGCCGTGGCCTGCATCGAGTTCACCACGTGGCGTTCGAGATTGGCCCGCGGCTGTAGCGAGAGGTCGTTGAGATCGAGTGCGACGAAGTCCGCCAACCGGCCGGGCTCGAGCGCTCCGGCGTTAACTCCCAAAAGGTCGGCACCTCCTTGCGTGCCGAGCATCAGCGCCGTGGGCGCGTCGAGAGCGCTCCCGTCTCTAAGACGGGCTTTCGCCATCAAGGTCGCCGTGCGCATCTCGTCGAAAACACTCTGCCGGTTGTTCGCGCAGCCACCGTCGGGACCCAGCGCGATCCGTATACCTCGCTCGAGCATCTCCGGGAGCCGCGCGATGCCGTCGCCGAGAAAGGCGTTGGCCCCCGGACACGACACGACACCCGTATTGGACTCGGCGAGCATGTCGAGCTCCTCGTCGTCGACCCAGACCGTGTGCACGGTGACCAGGCGCTCGTCGAGCAGGCCCTCCTTGTGCAGGAGACGAACGGGCGACAACCCGTAGCGGCGGACGACTTGCTCGCGCTCGTAGGAGGCTTCGGCCAGGTGCAGGTGGCACGGGCAGTCGAGGCGACGCGCCACCTCGAGCGCGGCGGCAACCGTTTCCGGCGTCGCCGCATGTAGAGAGTGCGGTGCCGGTTGCACGTAGACGAGGGGGTCGCCGTCATAGTGGTCGGCGAGGGCGAGACATCGCGCGGCGGCATCGTCGACCGACTCGCGATAACGGGCGGGGGCGGCCGTCGGAGCGTCGAGGTCGTAAAAGGCCCGCGCGAAAACCAGACGGATGCCGAGGTCGTGAGCGGCGCGTATCACGTGAGCGGCGTTGTCGTTGCCCTCGTCGTGTAGGTAGAAGAAGTCGACGGTTGTCGTCGCGCCGGCCAGCAGCGCCTCGGCAAACGCAAAGAGCGCGCCGGCGTAGAGATCGTCGCCTCGCAGACCTTCGGAGAACGGGTACAGGACGTCGTCTCGCCAGGAGTCGAACGGCCTGTCGTCGGCGAAGCCCTTCAACAGACTCTGAAAGGCGTGACCGTGGGCGTTAACGGTCCCCGGCACGACGGCCACGTCCCCCCAGTCCTCCACAGGGGTCCCGGACGCCACCTCCGAGGCAGCCACCACGTCCGCGATGCGGTCTCCGGCGAGAACGAGGGTGCGGTCCGACTCCCACCGACCTCCGCGCCACATGAGCGCGGGCTTGATTGCTCTGGCTGCTCCAGGGGGCATGGCGGTCATCTCGGTTTTAGAGTGGCGTATATGACGATCTCCGTGGGCGACCCTCTCACATTCGCCGACGTGGTCGCCGTGGCCCACGGAGCGAGTGTGTCGATGAGTCCATCCCTGGAGGCCACGATGGCTCCGGCGCGCCGGATCGTAGAGGAGGCCGTCGATTCGGGGCGGGCCGTTTACGGGATAAGCACCGGCATCGGCGATCTGGCGTCGGTTCGCATCGACCCCACCGAGGCGACACGCGTGCAGCGAGATCTCCTTCGATCCCACGCAACGGCGGTCGGGCCCCGACTGCCTCGTGAGGTCGTGCGCGCGATGCTGTTGTTAAAGGCGCGCACCTTTGCCTTCGGCTACGCGGGAGTTCGCGTCGCGCTGGTCGAGCGCATCATCGACTTCTTGAATAACAACATTCATCCCGTGGTCCCCTCTCAGGGATCTCTCGGCGCGTCGGGAGACCTCGCTCCCCTGGCACACCTCGCGTTACCCGTCATCGGTGAGGGCCGCGTTGAGGTCGACGGCAACGAGGTCGACGCCCCCGAGGCTCTCGGCCGCGCAGGATTGGCGCCTCTCGACCTGTCACACAAAGAGGGACTCGCGCTCGTGAACGGAACCGAGATGATGCTGGCGCTCGGCATCCTCACGGTCACGCGCGCGGAACGGCTCGCCCGGACGGCCGACGTCACCGCGGCCATGACGCTCGAGGCCTGTCTCGGTACCGACAGAGCGTTCGATGCCGATCTCATCGCCGCACGGCCCCACCCCGGCGCACAAAAAGTCGCCGCCAACCTGCGCGCTCTTCTCGCGGGAAGCGAGATCGTCTCCTCGCACAGGGAATCCGAACACCTCGTCCAGGACGCGTACTCGCTGCGCTGCATCCCGCAGGTCCACGGCGCGTATCGCGACGCCTTCGACTACATCCGCACCACGTTGGAAAGGGAGCTCGCGTCCGCAGTGGACAACCCGACCGTTCTTCCGGATCGCGGCGAGGTGTTATCCGGCGGGAACTTCCACGGCGAGGCGCTCGCGCTCGCGCTCGATCATCTCGGGTTGACGCTCGCCGGCTTCGCGACGATCGCCGAGCGACGGATCGCCCGGCTGGTCGATCCCGACCTCAACAACGGCCTGTCCGCATTTCTCACCGACGATCCAGGTCGAAGGTCCGGCTTCATGCTCGCCCAGTACACGGCGGCAAGCCTCGTCTCGGAGAACCGCGGGCTGTGCTGGCCGGCCTCGTCCGATTCGATCCCGACCTCGGCAGGACAGGAGGACCACGTGAGCATGGGCGCCACCTCCGGACGCCGGGCCGCGACGATCCTCGAGCACTCGGAAACGGTCATCGCCATAGAGGCACTCGCCGCTGCCCAGGGGCTCGATCTCCGTGCTCCGCTGGAACCGGCCCAGATGACCGGCACCGCGCGTGATCTCGTTCGCAAGGTGTCCGCCCACCTCGAGGAGGATCGACCGCTGGGCCCCGACATCGAGGCGATGACGGTCCTCATCCGCGACGGATCGTTCGTGGAGGAAGTACAGGGAGGCCTTCCGCTCCTCTAGGCGGGCCAAGCAAATCAAGCGAATTACGTATTGAATCGCCCATCCCCGACGCCTAGCGTGAACTGGTCCGCGCCTAGAAACCAAGGAGAACCAATGCCGGTAACACGACATGTGCGAAGAGTGGTGTCGCTTGCGCTTCTGACCCTTCTGTTGAGCCCGATCAGCGCCGGGGCACACCTAGAAGCACAAACCGACGCCAATGATCCCGGTGTATTGGACATCCGCAAGACCTCTCTGAACCACAAGAACGGCAAGATCATTCACTCCGTGACTACAGATGGAGCGTGGACCGCCGGCACTCTCGCGGCGGAAGACGGCGAAGACAACAAGGCCAACGACAACGACATCGAACTTCTCTACGAAACCAAGGGCGACGCGGCCTGGGACTTCCTCGTACTCATCGACAGCGAGGAAGGCAAGCTAACTGCAAGTCTCTACCGGTGGCGCGCAGCTACAACCAAGTGGGTTCTCGTCGAGGGCCTTGGCACCCCCATAAAGGATGGCAAGACGGTCAAGGTCAAGTTCGCCAAAGGCAAGATCGACGCGTCCGGCAGTGTCAACTGGCACAGCAGCACTTTCTACACAGGCGGAAACTGCGACCTATGCAAGGACTACGCACCCGGATTTAACGAGTACTGGGTGCACAACCTCTAACGCGAGAGATCAGGGTGGCGCCGGCTTCGACCGCGCGCCGGCGCGAGGGGCCCTGTAGGCGAGCTCGCCGTTGCATACGACGGCTGCAATGAGGTCCGCGTCGGGTCAGTAGCTCTCATTCGCAAAGCAGGTTGATCTCACCGTTCACGCACTCGTCCGTGCCTTCTCCGCCGTCCAAGGTGTCTTTGCCGCCCGTGCCATTGAGAAAATCGTCCCCTGCACGGCCCTCGATTGAGTCGTTGCCGGGCCCGCCGTAGAAGTAGTTGTTGGCATTATCACCCCTCAGTTTGTCACCGTCAGGAGTGCCGAAGGCGCCTTCAATGCCCTTGAGGCGCGATACCTCGAACCGGCCCGTAGCCGTCCCCGCCTCCAAATCGACGGTAATAGGACTCTCGAAAACGCCGATGTATCCCTCATCGGGATAGAACTTGCATGCAAATCTCCTCAAAGGCTGACCGGCATCATGGCCGTAATAGTCGAACCCCTCGTCGCCGAAGGCACGATTGGAGTCGCCACCAGGATCGAGACAGTCATCACCGGCCCCACCTCTAAGCAGATCGTGGCCATAAAGCCCAATAAGCGTGTTGCCTTCGGCACCACCGATGAGACGGTCGTTGGCTTCCGTGCCGATGGCCACCTCGACGTTGACGAGCTTGTCGATGCCGGCCCCGGTTGCACGACCTGTTTCAAGGTTGACCTCTACGCCCTTGTCCGGCTCCGGGACTCGGTAATCGACCGCATC
>JALZEI010000281.1 GCA_030862115.1 Actinomycetota bacterium | reverse complement strand
CTGCTGTTCCAGTTCCCGCCGTGGTTCGTGATCTCGCGCAAGAACAAGCAATACGTCCTGGAGTGCGCGAAGCGGGCCGCGCCCTTCCAGATCGCGGTGGAGCTGAGGCACAAGTCCTGGATGACCGAGGACAACGAGAAGGAGACACTGGACTTCCTGGAGGGCCACGGGCTCCCATACGTGTGCGTCGACATGCCGCAGGGTTTCAAGAGCTCGCTGCCGCCGGTGGTGGCGGCGACGGCCGACCTGGCGATGATCCGCTTCCACGGCCACAACGAGAAAGACTGGGAGAGCGGCTCGGTCCAGAAGCGCTTCAAGTACCTGTACTCGGAAGAAGAGCTGAAAGACTGGGCGCCGAAGGTAGAGAAGGTAGCCGCCGAGGCGAAGCAAACCCACGTGTTGATGAACAACTGCTACAGGGACTACGCGCAGCAAAACGCGAGGGAGCTAGCAGGGTTACTGAGCAGCCAGGACACCTCGTAAGTCGGCAGCTGCGAAGGCCTCTACGCTGGCTTGCGGCGCCGAACGCTCAGAACTGAGCAGACGAATCCGCTCCTCCTCCTTAGCGTGACTCGCGACGCGGCTCGACGGCGGGAGCGACACGGATGAGAGGCCACGGGTCCGGCAGGTTCCTGAGGTTCATCGCGGGCGGTATGGCACCGGCCGTGGTCACGCCGGCATACCCGGGCCCCGGGTCGGGGACCGTCAAGCCGCGTGGGCGCACCACAGCCACGGCGGCCGGTCACGACCCGATCCGGTGGCGGCGGGCGATCGGGGCGGTGCTGCTGGTGGCGGGATCGCTGATCGACGTCGCCCGCGCGGGGACCGTGGCGGTCGATCTCCGCAGCGAATACGACGTGCGGATCTGGAGCGCCCGGGCGGCCCACTCCGTCGGGGACGTCAACGGCGACGGCATCCCCGATCTGTACGTCGCCGGGCCGTGGGGGAGATGGGTCATCTTTGGACAGAGGCCGATGTCCCGGAGATTCAAACTCAGGACGTTCGACGGACCGGGTTTTGAAATCCTGGGCAGGAGAGAGTGGGCGGCAAACGAGGACGTCGCCGCGGCGGGTGACGTCAACGGCGACGGGTTGGACGACATCATCTTCGGACGGGGGGACGCGGACAACAACGGGCGCTCCCGTTCCGGCAGCGCCTACGTCGTGTTCGGCAAGACCGACAGCGACCCGGTCGACTTGGACAGCTTCGACCGCAGCCTTCAGGGCGACGCCGGCTTTCGCATAGACGGGGCCGACGCCGGGGACGCCGCCGGGGAAAGCGTCGCCGGGCTCGGGGACGTAGACGGCGACGGACTCGCTGACGTCGTCGTCGGGGCCCCCTTTGCCGGCGCCGCCTACGCCGTGTTCGGCAAGACCGACACCAGGCCGGTGGACCTGCGCTCCTACGAGAGGGACGACACCGCCGAGCTGCAATTGGATCTTGGGATGGCAGGCACGCGCGGCTTTCGGATCTCGACGAAAGCCCCTCGGCGGTGGGACCAAGAAGGCCTCTCGGTCGGGGGGGCCGGGGATGTTAACGGCGACGAGAGCCCGGACGTCATCGTGGGTATCAGGGGCAAGCCCAAGACGTCCGGCAAGGCCTACGTCGTGTTCGGGAAAAAAGACGGGTCTTCGGTGAACACCCGCGAGGCCGGCGATTGGGGCTTCAAGATCGAGGGCTTTTACCGCCGCAGCCACACGGGCTTCAAGGTGACCGCCGCGGACGACGTCAACGGCGACGGGCTCGACGACGTCTTAGTGAGCGCCCCGGTGCTGAACGCCCTCGAAGCGAGCAGCGTCTACGTCGTGTTCGGCAAGACCGACACGCAGACGGTCGATTTGGCCGAAGTCGCAGCCGGTTCTTGTTGCGGCTTCAGGATCCACGGGCTTTCCCGCCACGTGGAATTCTTCGGACCACCGCTGACAGGCTTGATGGTAGACGGCATCGGCGACATCAACGGCGACGGGCTCGACGACGTCGTGGTCGACGCACCCCAGGCCTCCTTCAACGGGCGGTACCTGTCGGGATCGGTGTTCGTAGTCTATGGGAAGAAGGGTTTTCGAACGATCGAGCTCGAGCAAATCGGGAACCGCGGGTTTCGCATCGATGGCGCCGGCAACTACGACGAAGTGGGTCAAGTGGGCGGCCTGAGCGACTTCGGCGGCGACGGGATTCCCGACATCCTCATGGCGGCCGAGGGCGCTCCTGGCGAGGGTGATCGCCTCGGCCGAGACGCCGTCGCGGGCGCTGCCTACATCCTCTATGGAAGGCGTTGAACGACCAGTCACGCTGCTGGTGCGTTGAAGCGCTCCCACCAGTCGCGTTACCCGTTGGCTCACCCATCGTGCCGGACGAAACCAACGCGCTCTCGTCCCGGGAACGTTTCGCGTGGAGGCCCCTTCGGGTGCGACGATCCTTCGGTCATGCGGGAACTCGCGCCCTGTTTTGAACGTCTTGTAGAGGTGTGCGATGTCATCTAGCTCCACTTTCGGATGCGGCCGTACCGATGGCGGGTGTGACGGGTTCGAGGCGCATAGGGCTCCTCAGCATGCTTGCGATCTTCTTGGGCGCATGCGGGGGCGGCCAAGGAATCGATAGGGCCTTCGGTGGCGGCGGGATCCGTGCGAGCTCCGGCGGCGCTCTGCAGTATTCGTGCGGAGCGCGCTTTTCGATCGAGCGGCTCGAGTCGCCGATCCCCGACGAGGAGATCCCCCAGGGGGCTTGGGAGGCGCTTCGAAGAGTGGCCGAGCGGCTGCAACCAGACCTCGGCCTGAACGGGGACGAGGACTGGGGAGCCGTCCACTATTCGGGGAAAGAGGCGACCTTCGTCGCGGAGAAGGAAAGTCGCCGGTTCCCGTATTCCTCCGTGACGGTCGAGATGTCCCGCCGACGGTGGTCGTTCGCCGGGGCCGGCGACTGTCGGCCCTCTGCGGTAACACGCGACGACAAGGTCGCGGCGACATGGCGGCTGCTCGACGAACCCGACGACTCAGACGACGAACTACGTCTGCTTGCTACGGAGGAGAGTTGTTCCAGTGGCCGCAAGCTCGCCCCTGAAGATTTCGACTCCCGGGTCCTCTACGAGTCGGATCGCATACTGATAGCCCTGTTGACGAAGCCGCGAAAGGGTGCCTCGACCTGCATCGGCAATCCCTCCACCGAGCTCACGCTCGAGCTCGACGAGCCCGTCGGCGATCGAGAGATCTTCGACGCCGGCTTCTACCCCTTCCGCAGTAAATGACGCTGCGCGCGGGCGGCGGACCGCGGCGCGCGACGCAACCTTAGTCCCACCCCTCGGGTGGCAGTACCGCGCGAGCCGCGGCTTCTGCCATCTCCTGCGAATGGCCGCGGCGTGCAGGCATCTGCGTGATGCGCGTTGCCTGTGCGCGCGTCGGTTTCGACGCTGAAGCTCCCCTTGCCCTGAGCTCGTGCACGAGCGCGCGCCGATTTGGCATGCCCGTGGGGTGGTGGGGCTGACAGCGCCAGGCGGCAACTTGAGCCCGTTAGCGCTGCTGACCTGCACGAACGCTAGTCACGATAAATATCGCCTTTTCGCTCGGCCGTGACCTGCATGAATGCCCGGTCGCACAGCGCCCGTCCGTTTCTAGACAACTGCTACAGAAGCTATGCGCAAGTCCTTCGATCAGCTTCGGGCGGGCGTAACATCACAATCCGCTATCGGACGAAGTTGCAGTGCCAGGTGACGTCAGAGGCGCGCCATGCCAGCCTCAATCAAGCGCCTCCTCGACCGTCCTCGTCCTCGAGTGATTCCTCTAGCACTTCGTTGTGTTCCTTAATCGCTCCGACGAAGGGAATCGCGTCCCCTAGTGCAACCGACCTACTCGGATGGTCTTGAGAACGCCCAGGGGAAGCGTCAATTTTTTAGCGCTCTTTCGGCTTGCATGACATCCGTGTAACCGTGTAAACTACTTCCGTGAGCAGGAGTCACGGTTGATCGGGTCTTTCGCAGATCGAGCGACCGAGGCGCTGTTCCACGGTGAGAGCGGTAAAGCGATCCGCCGGATTCCTTCGGATATTCGGTCGGTCGCCATCCGGAAGCTGGACTTGCTGAATGCAGCCCATGAACTGCAAGACTTGAGGGTGCCTGCCGGCAACCGATTGGAAGTGCTGAAAGGAGATCTGCGAGGAAAGCACAGCATCCGTATCAACGACCAGTGGAGGATCATTTTTCGCTGGAGGGACGGAGATGCCCAGGAAGTCGAAATCGACGATTACCACTGAGGAGTAGCGAGATGCTGCCTAAGAACCGAATCCCGACCCATCCCGGAGAGATTCTTCTGGAGGATTTCCTGAAGCCTTTGGGCGTGAGTCAGGTTGCCCTAGCGGAGCATCTCGGCATTCCCGTTCAGCGGATTAATGAGCTGGTCCGGGGCAAGCGCGGTGTGACGTCCGAGACCGCCTGGCTCCTGGCAGGCGCCCTCGGAACGACTCCGGAGTTCTGGATCAATCTGCAGACCAACCACGACCTGGTACGCAATCGGCCACGGAAGAAAGTCCGCCAGTTGGCGGCTGCCGGCTAGTACTGATAAACATCGCCGTTCCGCTCGGCCGCGACCTGCGGAAACGGCCACCAGCACAGCGCTTCTCCCGAGCTGCTGGTCAATTGTTCGTCCCCTCGTTGCAGCGTTCTGGCCGGTTTGAGGTTCGCAATGGCGATTGTCTTTGTCAATGCTGGCGAATATCAGGACGCAGGCGCCGCGGACGGCACTTCGATTCATTGGTGGGCAGCGGTCCCAGGCGTGGCGGGGATCCTCGTCGCAGCAGCCGGTCTCTCAGCAGTGTCGGAACGTGGCCGGCAAGCTCGTCCAGCGCAGCCGGCAGGACAACGACGGCAACAAGCGGCAGACCGTCGAGATCCAGGTCACCCACGTGGGACCCGGCCGGGGGCGTCCTCGCGGTCTGAGCACATGTCTTGAGCTTTATCTACGACTCTTTGAGCAATCTCGCGTAGCTTGATGTTCGCGTTCTGCGACGCTTTCCGGCTGCCCTCGGCCTGCCGGGTCCAGAGGGGAACGGTTGGAGTCGGCGGTGCGTCCTTAGACTGACCGGCCCACCGGGCCGGCGGAATGGAGGACTCTGCGCATGATCCGCTCGACTCGCCGCGCGCGGGCGGGGGCAGCGGTCGTGCTGGTTGTAGCGCTGTCGTCATCGCTCCTCGTGACGCCCGCCGGCCACGCCGCCCGGGCGGAGCGCATCGTCTTCGGCCGGTTCGGCGAACGACCCGGCCTCTATTCGATCTCGCCCGACGGGACCGGGCTGAAGAGGCTGACCCACCGCAAGGATTCGTCGCCGGTCTGGTCTCCCGACGGAAGCAAGATCGCGTTCAGCAGGTGGCAAGAGAAGAACCGCAGGTACCTCCTCTTTGTGGCGCGGGCAGACGGGTCGCAGCAG
>JALZEI010000128.1 GCA_030862115.1 Actinomycetota bacterium | reverse complement strand
TTCATTTGGTGGTGAGCAAAGGTCCTCCCCCGGTAAAGGTCCCGCAGGTGGCCGGAATGTCGCGGGCCGACGCACGGCACAAACTGAAAAAGCACGGGTTGCGGGTCGAGTTTCTCGAGGCGTATTCCGACACGGTCCCGCCGGGCGTCATCATCTACACGGATCCCGAAAGCGGCGTGACTCTTCGCGAGGGAGACAAGATGAACGCCATTGTTTCCATCGGACCGGAGTTTGAAGAAGTAGTCGTTCCCGATGTGATCGGAATGAGCGTGCCGAGCGCGACCGCAAGGCTGGAGGCCCTGGGGCTCAACGCGCAGGTATTCCAATCCTGCAAGAAGGGCAGCGACGTGGCCGACACCGACCCGGGGCCCGGAACCACGGTGAGAGAAACCGACACCGTCACGCTCGTCGTCTGCTAGTCGAGCACTCCCCACGCGCGCATCGCTTCCATAAATCTTGGCGTGCACTCCAGCAAGGCCACTTCAGGGAGGGGCACCCAGCGGGCCTCGTCCACGTCTCCGGCGGGCGAGGGCTCCGTCGGAGGCTCTACCTTTGCGAAGAAATCGAGGATGACGTAATGGGGATCTCCCACCACCTCGAATATGCCGACCAGGTCCCCGACCGTCACGTCGAGTCCCGTCTCCTCCTTTAGCTCCCGGCGAAGGGCATCCGCGAGGTACTCGCCGTGCTCGACTCGGCCCCCGGGTAAGGACCACAAGCCCGTGGCGGGATCCTGCCCCCGGCGAACCATCAGGAGCTGATCGTTATGTATCGCGATGGCACCGACCGCGATCTGAGGGCTCACGCAGCTCCTTTCAGAGTCGATTCTTCCAACGCACATCCGAACGAGGCCCGTACGGCCACGACTTAGGCTACGCCGCCATGGAAAACGTGGCCGCGCGGAGGACCCGACCGGAAGGCTTGCAGCAGGTCCCGCCCGGAGCCCTGCTGGCTCTTGGTGTGGGGGCCGCCTCGTTCTCCCCGATCCTTCTTCGTGTGGCCGAGGGGGCCGCGCCGCTCGCGCTCTCGTTCTGGCGCTGTCTCGCGGGGACCGTCCTTCTCCTTCCTTTTGCGCGCAGGCAGCTTCGCTTCCTTAGCCCCACATCGATCGCGGTGTGCGCGATCTCGGGAGCCTTTCTTGCCCTGCACTTTGCGTCCTGGATAACGTCGCTCGAGCTGACGACGGTTGCGTCCTCGGTGCTCCTCGTATCGACGACACCGATTTTCGTTGCGCTCGTCGCACCCATCGTCGTCAAAGAGCGTCTGGCGGTCGCCGGTTGGGCGGGCATCACCATCGCAATGATCGGAACGGCTCTTCTCACCGGAGTGGACGCCGGTGAAGCGACGCTTTCCGGCAACCTCCTGGCCCTGCTGGGAGGAGCGACCGCCGGCGGTTACGTACTGGCCGGCCGCTCGGCGCGGCAAACCGTGGGCATCTTCGCGTACGCGGTGGTGACGTATGGGGTTGCCGCCGCCGTCCTCCTCGCGGCCTGCCTTGGTCGAGGAGTCGCGCTCGCCGGTTACGACGCGGGCACGTGGTGGGCGATTGCCGCGGTCGTAATCGGTCCTCAGTTGCTCGGCCACACGGTCATCAACTTGGTGTTGTCTCGGATAGATGCAACAACGGTGTCGGTGTCGCTCATGGCCGAACCCGTCGTTGCTACCGCTCTTGCGGCGCTGCTCTTCGACGAGATCCCGTCACTTCTCATCTATCCCGCGGCCGCGGCCATCTTCGCAGGGATCTACATGGTCTCGTCCGCCGACCGGCCCGAACCGACGCCCACGTGAGCCGCGTGCCCGCGCTTAGAGGCCTCGACGAGAACCGTTGCCTGGTCATGGGGATCGTGAACCGGACGCCGGACTCCTTCTACGACCCGGGACGGATGAGCCTCGAGGGCGCGGTTCGTCATGCGCTGGATCTGGTGGAGGAGGGCGCCGACGTTCTCGACCTCGGCGGCGTAAAGGCGGGGCCGGGGACCCCGGTCTCCGAAGAGGAGGAGACGAGAAGGCTTCTGCCGCTGGTTGAGGAACTCTCGAAGAAAGCCGCGGTTCCCCTGTCGGTGGAGACGGCCAGGGGCGCCGTGGCCGCGCGTGCCCTGGACGCGGGAGCCTCGATAGTTAACGACGTCACCGGTTTGTCGGACCCCGCGATGTCCGGGGTGTGCGCGGAGAAGGGGGCCTCCCTGGTCCTTCTCCACCACGGAGGTCAGATTCGAGGCCGGCCCCTTAACCCCCGTTACGAAGACGTGGTGGCAGAGGTGTGCCAATTTTTCGATGAGCTCGCAGCTCGGGCCGAGCGGGATGGAGTGCCGCCGGAGAACATCATCGTCGACCCCGGCCTCGACTTCGGGAAGACAACCTTCCACTCCCTCGAGCTTATGCGGCGGCTCGATGAGATCGTGGCGCGCGGCCGGCCGGTGCTCGTGGCTCCCTCTCGAAAGGACGTGGTCGGCGAGATGCTGGACGTCGGCGTCGAAGAGAGGCTGGAGGGGACGCTGGCCCTGGTGGCGCTAGCGGTGGCGGCGGGGGCGGCGCTCGTCCGCGTTCACGATGTGAGGGCCGGGGCCCGAACGGTCGCCATGGTCGAGGGCGTCGTCGGACGGCGCCAGCCCGAAGCGCCGGTGCGAGGGCTGTGGGAATGAGCGATCGAGGATGGCATCGGCCACGGCCTCGGAGGGGATGACATAGCGCCCCTGGTGGATCAGCGCCCGAAGGCTGATGAAATCCATTACGGGCTTTATCGGTCATGGGGCCGAAAAGGTTGATAGCTTTCCGGCATGGCAAAACGAATTCTTGTCGTCGAGGATGAGGAAGCCGTACGAGAGCTCGAGAAGTTCATTCTCGAGCAGTACGGCTACGAGGTGATGGAGGCGCGCGACGGGCTCGAGGGGCTCGCCAAAGCGGAGTTCCGTAAGCCGGACCTGATCCTGCTCGACCTCATGATGCCGGACGTTTCCGGGGGCCGGATGTTCGAGGAGATGCGTAAGCACCCTGCAACCGCCGGCATCCCGATCGTGGTCGTCACCGGAAAGCCGGACGCCCACGAGATGTTCGACGACGAGATCGGCGCGGAGAACGTTGTGATGAAGCCGTTCGAGGCCGACTCATTGATCGATCGCATCAAAAACCACATCGGGGAACCGGACTAACGGCGGCCGGCCCCGGTCGTAGGACACCCAAGCCCGTGCCCAGGTGCGAATGGATTCCCTGATTCCCGAGGGCGTCCTTGCCGTAGTGGCCGGCGTCTTCGGTTTGATCCTGGGAAGCTTCGGAACCGTGTTGTCGTATCGGGTTCCTCTCGGCGAATCGATCATGGGTCGCTCGCACTGTCCTTCGTGCGGTCACATGGTGACGTGGGTCGAAAACTTTCCGGTCTTCAGCTGGGTGTTGTTGCGCGGGAAGTGCCGCCACTGCGGAAATAGGATTTCCCCGCGGTATCCCGTGACCGAACTGTTGACCGGCGTACTGTTTGCGCTTGCGGCTCTGAAGTTCGGTTTCACTCTCGAGACCCTGGCGTACGGTTTGTTCTTCTGGTTGCTGGTGGTGTTAACGGTCATCGATTTCGAGCACCACAAACTGCCCGACGCGCTCGTCTTCCCACTCATTGCGGGCGGAGTTCTTTTGCTTGTCGCGGCGGCGGCCGTCGATGGACGATTCGGACGATGGTCGCCTCTCGCATGGGTAGCTTCGGCGGTCGTGCTGCTGGAGATATTCCTTGTCTTCGACTTCAAGCGTTTGTTCTCGAAGAGAGAAGAAACACCCGAGCCGGATCCGAGGGTCCGCTGGGAGGGCCTCATCTTCGTCGCCGTGTGGGCGGGCTTATTGGTCTGGTCGGCGATAGAGGGAACGACGACGTCGCTGTCCGGAGCGGCCGTCGGCGCGGCTCTTTTCTCCGGTCTCTTCTTCGGCATCGTCTACATCAAACCCGCCGGTATGGGGGCGGGGGACATCAAGCTCGCCATAGCCCTGGGGGTCTTCTGCGGGTTTCTGGGGGCGCCGAAGATCGTGATCGTGGCCGCCTTTCTGGCCTTTCTTATCGGGGGAGTGCTTAGCGGAGTGTTGATGATGCTGGGGAAGGCGGGTCGGAAGACGGCGTTACCGTTCGGGCCTTTTCTGGCGTTGGGCACCACGGTTGCGATCTTCGTCGGGAACGACATCGCGGACGCGTACCTAGGCACTTTCTAGGCTTACGCCGCTGTGGAGCGTCGTCTCCGGTGCCTTACCATGACCCGGTGGAAGAGCCCGAGGATTTCAACAGCGAAGAAGAAGAGCGACCGCTAGAGCCCGACGAGCGCGAAGCGCTGCGACAGGACCTTCTCGACGTGCAGGTTCTCAAGGAGGTTCTCGGCTCCAAGGGGATAAAGGGCACGGTCTTCTATTGCCCCGACTGCGACGAGGACCACTTTCTGACGTGGGAACTGCTGTCGGGGAACCTCCAGGAGCTTCTCGAGCAGGGGGAGTCGCCCGTGCACGAGCCGGCGTTCGACCCCGATCCCGATGAGTACGTGTCCTGGGATTACGCGCGGGGTTTTCTCGACGGGTATGAGTCCTTTGAACAAGAGGAGCTGGGCGAGGTCACACAGAGGCTCGCGGGAGCCCTTACCGCTCAGGGTTGGCGTGCCCAACAGGTCAAGTCGTTGCTGGCGTCCGCAGGTCTGCAGATCGATCCTCCACCCGATCCCGGAGGACCGGCGAATTCCTGATGGCGCGAGTCATCGCGTTCGCGAACCAAAAAGGCGGCGTAGCAAAGACGACGAGTGTGGTCTCGGTGGGCGCGGCGCTCGCCGAAAGGGGCCGGCGCGTTCTCGGAGTTGACCTCGATCCTCAGGGTGCCCTCACGTATTCGCTGGGTGTCGATCCCGACGATGTCGACGAGACCGTCAACGACGTACTTGTCCGTCGATTGCCCGTACAAAAAGTGGTTTTGCAAAGAGAGTTCGATCTCGTTCCCGCGAACATCGACTTGGCCGGAGCGGAAGCGGTGCTACTCGCAAAGACCGGTCGTGAGTATGCGCTACAGCGAGCTCTGCGCGATGTCCACGGCGACTACGACTACATCCTCATCGACTGCCCCCCCTCGCTCGGAATACTGACTATCAACGGTCTGACCGCGGCGCAGGAGGTCCTGATCCCTCTTCAATGCGAGGCCCTATCGCATCGTGGCGTCGGTCAGCTGGTCGAGACACTGAACGACATCCGCCACTTCACGAACCCCGACCTGGCGATCACCGGTGTCATTCCGACCATGTATGACGGCAGGCTTCGGCACGCGCAGCAGGTGCTTGCCGACGTCGGGACCCGTTATGGGTTGAGGATGTTCGATCCCCCGGTCCGCAAGTCGGTGCGCTTTGCCGAGGCGTCCCAGGCGGGGCGCTCGATAGTCCTGTTTGCACCCAAGCACGCGGGCGCGGATGCCTACCGCGAGATCGCGCGACTACTCGAAGGGGAGGCGGCGTGAACCCAGAGGATCAGCCCGTTATGGGAAAGCACGCGCTCTACTCGGTCACCGAGAAAAGACCTTTCACCTGCACGGTGGAGTGCTCGTCGTGCCGGGAGGAGACGCGGGTCTCCTACGTCGAGCTCGGGGCCTTGCTCTTTCCGCTTCACTTCCATGTTCCCTTTGTGAAATATCACCACTCCTGGTTCAAGTGCCCGGCGTGTGGCACGAGGACCTGGATGCGGGTGCATCTCGACCGCTGAGCCGACTCTGCGGCCCCCGAGCGTCCAGAGGGTAGGCTCGAAACACATTTACGAGGAGGTGCTCAGTGGCACGAAGCAAAGCTAAGAAGCAGGTCTCGCAGGCGACGAAGTACGCGAAAGAGGCGGCCAAGGGTCTGACCGAGGTCGGCAAGAAAGCGAGCGCTACCGCGTCGAAGGCCGCGAAAGAGGTGGCGAAGACCAAAGACGCCAAGCGCGCCCGCAAAACGTCTCAGGCCGCGGGCAAGGCGGTCAAGGTCGCCGCGGGGGCCGCCGCGACCCTGGTGGGGACCGCCGTCAAAGAGGGTCGTAAGGGCGCCAAGAAAGTGAGTAAGTCCAAAGAGATGAAGCGCGTGCGCACCAGCGCCTCGAAGGCCGCCACAGAAGCGAAAAAGGCGGCGGGAGGAGCCTCGAAAACGGCGCGCAAGAAAAGCGAGGCCGCGGTCAAAGAGGCGCGCGCCAAAAGCGCGGCCACCGCAAAGAAAGCCAAAAAACAGAGCGCCAAGACCGGGACCAAGGCCAAGGCGAAGGCCGGTGAGGCCACCTCGAAGGCCAAAGCAAAGGCGAGCGAGGCCCGCAGGAGAACCGCCGGTTAAACCGCTCTAGGCCTTACGCTTAAACCGCGAAAAACCTTCATTTGTCGCAGGCGAGGCCGATTATTTGAGTATGAGAAGTCAGGTCGACAAACCTCAGCCGTCGCGCGCTCAGTGGCTCCGCAAGCTGGCGCAGAGACGGCGCGATCGAGTCGCGTTCGTGTTCTCGGGGGGCGGACCGCTGGGGGCCCTGCAGGTCGGAGCCATTCGAGCCCTTTTCGAGCAGGGGATCACGCCGGATCTGACCGTCGGGACGTCCGTGGGGGCGATGAATGCGACCTTCACCTCCTTCAATCCCACGAGCGAGGGAGCGGAGTCTCTCGTGCGCATCTGGAGCTCTCTCAACGACACGGACCTCTTTCCGGGGGGACGTTTCAAGGCATCCTGGGCACGCTTCTTGGTAAGGGGCAACAAGGTGTTCGACAACGTGGGCTTAAAGAAGATGATCGAGACGCGCCTGGGCGACGTCCATTTCGAAGACGCTCAGATCCCGTTGGGGATAGTGGCAACCGACCTCGACTCGGGTGACGAAAAGATCTTCACCTCGGGCCGGATCCTGCCCCCTCTGCTGGCCTCGGCCGCCATGCCGGGCGTTTATCCACCGGTGGAGATCGACGGCCATGTCTACGTCGACGGAGGCGTGGCGAACAACGTTCCCATTGCCCCCGCGATCACTCTGGGGGCCAGGACCGTCTACGTGATGGACTCGACCTCGCACACTCACCAGAAGCGGCCTTTGAACAGACCTATCGACTACCTCTTGCACGCCTTCACTCTCGCCCGCGCGCAGCGCCTGCAGATCGAGCAGAAGATGTTCTCGGAGAAGGTGAAGGTGGTCATGCTGCCGACGCCCAAGCTCGACTTCTTCGTTCCCTTCGCTTCGATGGAGTTCACCGACAAGCTGATAACGATGGGCTACGAAACGGTCCGGGGGTTCCTTGCCGGGACGACGCCGACACCTGTGGAGGCGGAGGTTCAACCGGGCGTGGAGGTCATAGCGCCGGCGAAGTAGTCTCTGGTCCGATGGGCGAGGACCACAAACTACAGACTCGAGACGACGAGACCGCCGAGGCAGAGGGTCGGAGCGCGCCCGACCTCGAGGAGCCGAGCGATGACATGTCGCCTTTCGAGGCGGCCACCTACTTCTTCCACCGCTCGGCCGCGCGCCTAAAGCTTCACGAGGACATGCGCGACGTGCTCGGCAGCTCCTACCGGGAACTTGCGGTGCAGGTCCCCGTGCGCATGGACGACGGGGAGATGAAGGTCTTCCGCGGTTACCGGATCCAACACAACGGGGCGCGTGGCCCCTACAAGGGGGGTGTGCGCTTTCATCCCTCCGCCGATCTCGACGAGGTGCGTGCCCTTGCGGCCTTGATGACCTGGAAGAATGCCTTGATCGATGTTCCCTTCGGTGGAGCGAAGGGCGGAGTGCAGTGCGACCCGCGCGAGATGTCGGACGACGAGGTGCAGAGGCTCACCAGGCGGTTCACTCAGATGATCTCCTACATCATCGGCGTGAACCGCGATATCCCGGCCCCCGACATGGGAACCAACGCCCAGACGATGGCCTGGATGATGGACGCCTTCGGACAGAAGAACGGACACACTCCGGGAATCGTTACCGGCAAGCCGGTCGAGATGGGCGGTTCGCCTGGACGCGAGGAGGCAACCGGCAACGGGGTAGTCATCTGCGCGCGCGAGGTCGCCAAACGCAACAAGATGCCGTTTCGTGATGCAAAGATCGCGGTTCAGGGCTTTGGCAACGTGGGCTTCTGGGCCGTCGCGATAGCCGCCGAACTCGGAGCAAAGGTCGTAGCCGTATCGGACATAGCTGGAGGTACCCATAACCCCGACGGCTTGGACCTCGAGAGGCTCGTCAAACACAAGGACGAGAGCGAGTCCGTAATGGACTTCCCCGGGGGTGAGGAGGTTTCCAACGAGGAGCTCCTCGAAGTGGACTGCGACATACTAATTCCCGCCGCCATCCACGGCGTGATCAATACGCAGAACGCCCAGGACATAAAGGCCACGATGGTTGTGGAGGCGGCCAACGGCCCCACCACGCCCGCGGCGGACGAGATACTGAACGACCGTGGTGTCATCGTGGTTCCCGACATCCTCGCCAACTCCGGCGGTGTCACGGTCTCGTATTTCGAATGGGTGCAGAACATCCAGCAGTTCCGGTGGGAGCTCGACCAAGTGAATTTCGAGCTCAAAAAGAAGATGACCAGGGCAACTCACTCGGTCTGCGAGCGGGCCGAGGCCAACCGCATCTCCCTTCGCGATGCCGCTTTCGATATCGCCGTGGAGAGAGTTGCGCGCGCGGCCGAGATGCGGGGATACGTCTAGCGCCCGATGCGGTTCCGATTCTCAACCCGTTGCGCACGTTTGTTCGGTGGAGCTCTTGGCATCGCGCTTGGCGCCGGACTTCTTCTTCCGGCGACCGCAGCCGCGGATCCTTATATGGACCATGGGTCGGACGGCTATGGAGCCTGGCAAGAGGGCGATAGGCGCGGGCTCAAAGTGATCCCGGGACAGAGCCCTCCATCCAGTGACGGATCGCGTCGCCGCTTCATTCTCGAGATCGACCGCAAGCTCGGGCGGGATGGTGAGAACTTCGCCGACGAGGTCGAGAGGATCCTGTACGACTATCGGAGCTGGGGCGGCCGCGGTCGCCTCGGTATGCGCCGCGTTGATTCGGGCAAGGCGGCTTTCCGCGTGACACTCGCAACGCCGTCCACGACCGACGAGCTCTGCGCACCTCTGGACACCAACGGGATCTACTCGTGCTGGAACGGCTATCGCGCGGTGATCAACTCGATGCGGTGGATGAAAGGAGCGGAGCCCTACAAGTGGGGCAAGTTCCTGATCAAGTATCGCCGTTACCTGATCAACCATGAGGTCGGACACGCCCTCGGTCACGGCCACCGTTACTGCCCCGCGCGGGGGGCCGAGGCCCCGGTCATGATGCAACAGACCAAAGGCGTGCGGCCCTGCAGCCGGAACTGGTGGCCCCTTTACAACGAGAAGGGGCCGGCCCCCACGTAGCTCCGGCCGGGCTTGAGGGGTCATTTCGGCCGCCGCGACTCTTTTTTGCAACTTTTTTCTTCCCAATTCGGACATAAGGTCCCAAGCCGAACGGGAGCTTTCGAATTCGGGAAGGTATGGGCACCGGAGCGCCGAACCTTCCACTCAGCGAATGCAAAGGACCCCCCGTGACCCTCGTTGCGGACCTAGCCTGAAAGGCGATTGAGAATGGATCGGCACCGCTCTTGCAACTGGATGTCCGGACCCGCGGACACCGAGCTGAGCCTGTCGGCCGCTCGCTGGTGGATCGCCCTCTCCCGAGACGTAATCGGTAAGGCCTACCGTCGCCAAAGCGGAGGTGTTCGCACTCCCGTGAAGTGCCAGCGCACCCCGACCTTCGTATCCCCCCTCGGCGCCAAGCGCCTGTAGAACTTCTCGGCTCGGCCCCGGCTCTATCGCGCGACTAGCATCCCCCTTAGGTCGGGTTGACCTGATCTTTATTTTGTACGTCGACGAGGGGAGCCGAAGATGTCCGTTGAGAAATCGATCGATCTCACCGCGACCGGGCCTTCGATCGAGGAGGCCGTCGAGGAGGCCGTGCACCGAGCGAGCCTGACGCTACGGGGGCTCACTTCTTTCGAGGTCGAGCGCATCGAGGGGATTATCGAGGACGGTCGCGTTAGCTATCGGGTACTCGTTCGAATCTCCTTTCAGATCAAAGAGCAACTGCACGAGTAGGTGGCCGACGACAACCCCCAAAAGGGTCGAGGCGATAGCGTGCAGAAACGGCCGACCGCGCGCCGGCGGGAACCGGCGCCGGGGATATTCCGGCTGGTCCTCTCGCTCCCGTTCCCCGGTCTCGACCGCGTCAACGCCTACTTACTTACCGACGAATCGAACGGAGCCGTCCTCGTCGACTGCGGGATATTCGATCCCGCGGAGCCCGAAGGAGGATGGTCGGATCTAACCGCCGCCGTCAACGCGTGCGGCATCGAACCGGCGGGCGTGACCCGTCTCGTCGTAACCCATCCGCACATCGACCACTACGGCATGGCGGGTCGCTTTATGGAACAGATCGAGTGCGCCATGTGGATGCACCAGGACGTGGACGACGAACTCGACATGTACCGGCACCCGGACAAGGTGGCGGCCCGGTTGCGGGAGATGTTCGGCGATCACGGCGTGGAAGAGGACGAGCTGGATGAGCTGACCGCGTACGAGGACTGGCGCCACTATCTCTCGTCGATTGCAACCCCGACCGAGCTCGTCGCGGACGGTCACACTTTTGACGCGGGGGGCCGTACCTGGCGAGCGGTGCACACGCCCGGCCACTCCCGGTCGCACATCTGTTTGTTCTCCGAGAGCGACCGCATCCTCATCTCCGGCGATCACCTTCTTCCCGCCATCACGCCGCACATCGACTTCAAGCGCGGGTTGGACGCGGATCCGCTCGGTGAGTTCCTGGCTTCCCTCGAACGCGTCGAAGCGCTTGCTCCCGCGCTCGTCTTCCCCGGTCACGGCAGGCCGTTCGAGGAGGGGGCCGAGCGCGCCCGCGTGAACATTCGCCATCACGATCGACGGTTGGGCTCGATCCTACAGATCATCCGGCGGGAGCCACACTCGGCGAGCGAGATCACCGAGGAGATCTGGGGCGGCGAGTTGTTGAATTTCCAACGGCGGCTCGCGCTGGGCGAGGCGCTCGCCCACCTCGCCTACCTCGTCAAACAGGGCGACATCGAGCGGTTGGAGGGCGACGACGGCACCTTCGTCTACAAGAAGGTGGCCCGCTCGGGCCCCGCGCTGTGAGCGCAGACTTAGTTCTGCGAAATGTGCGTTCGCTCTACCGCATACAGGGCGACGGCCCCCTGCGCGGGGAGTCTCTGCAGGCGCTGTCCTCCGAAGAGGGCGTCGACGTCGGATTTCGCGACGGCGTCGTCGTGGACGACGTCGGTGATGCGGAGGCCGAGTTCGACGCCTCCGGGTGCACGGTCGTTCCGGGTTTCGTCGACTGTCACACACATCTTCCGTTCTTCGGCTGGCGCGGCGACGAAGATGCGGCCCGGCTGTCGGGAGTCCGTTACGAGACCCTTCACCGCGAGGAGGGAGGCATCTTTAGATCGGCCCGCATGTTGGAGGGGGCCGGCGACGACGAGGTCTTCGACTTCTCCACGTCGCTGGCCGCCTCCATGCTCGAGAAGGGAACGACGACCTTCGAGACGAAGTCGGGATACGGCCTGTCGGTGGAGGCGGAGCTTCGCCAGCTGCGACTGGCGCGCCGTCTCGCGGACGCGGTCCCCCAGCGAGTGGAGACGACGTGTCTTGCAGCCCACGCGGTTCCCAAGGACAAATCACAAGGGGAGTGGGTGGGGGAGGCGGCGACCGGGCTCCTACCGATCGCCGCTCGCGAGAACCTGGCTTCGGCCTGCGACGTCTACGTGGAGTCGATCGCGTTCGGCCTGGAGCACGCCGCCAGGCTCGGGGAAACCTCGGCGGAGCTGGGACTCCGGATGCGCATCCACGCCGACCAGCTCGAAGACGGCCAGGCCGGCTCCTTCGCCGCGCGCTGGGGCTT
>JALZEI010000093.1 GCA_030862115.1 Actinomycetota bacterium | reverse complement strand
CCGGGATGTTCACCTCGGTAACGAACGTAAACGGATGGGAGGAGTTTCTCGACGCAGTAGTCGAGGTCGTCACCTCCTCGCGACGCGTCGGCGCGGCCACTCCCGCTCCCATAGCCGTCCTGGTCCAACCTTTCCTCAACGCAAAGCTTGGCGGGATCATGTTCGGGGTCGATCCGGTCAGCGGGCGCACCGATCGGATTGTCGTCGCGGTCGCCGAGGGCCCACCCGAGCGACTCGTTTCGGGGGAGATACAGGGGGCCCGTTACGCCCTGCGCCCGAACGGGCGAGTTATCGAGATCGACTCCGGCGACGCGGAGGCTACGCTCGGTCCGCGCCGGCGACGCGGTCTCGTGCATCTCGCACGCCGAGCTCAAAGCTCGTTCGGTGGACCGCAAGACGTCGAGTGGGCAATCGGTGCCGACGGACGACTATGGCTTCTGCAAAGTCGGCCCGTAACCGCTGTCGGTCCGACGGCTGTTCCCGTCGGTCCCGTGCTCGGGCCCGGTCCCGTCGCGGAGACGTTTCCGAAGCAGCTCTCCCTTCTGGAAGAGGACCTGTGGATCGAGCCCATGCGAGCGGGTATCCGTCACGCCCTCATGGTGGTGGGCAGCTCGCCGCGGCGAAGGATCCGGTCCTCCCCGGTCGTAGTCTCGATTGATGGCCGCGTTGCGGCCGATCTCGACTTGCTCGGGGCACTGTCGGCGAAGAAGTCTCTCCTGCAACGCCTCGATCCTCGCCCTCCCGCTCGACGTCTGCGGGCGAGCTGGGACGTCGGCCGTTTGAAGTCGGCCCTCCCGGCGGTGGTCGAGCGCTTGGTGAACACCGTCGACGACGAATTGGTCAAACTGCCTCCGCTATGGGAGGTCACCGACGACGGCCTCGAGGAGCTTCTCAAGAGATCCCGACAGGCCCTCGTCGCGCTCCACGGGCATGAGGTACTCGCCGGCATGCTGATGAACCCGGAGGCCTCGGCCCCCACCGGCGCGTCAATCGCCATGCGGACCGTCGCCGAAGCGCGCGCGGTCGGTCTCGAAGACTCCGATATCGTTCAAGAGAACCCCGTCGTGCTGGCGCTGGTTCCCCCCGCCGTTGGTCGGCGCGTCGAGTTGCCTCCGGTGCCGGCACAGCTTCCCCCGTCCACGTCAGGATCCGACGCACTCGCTCGAGCACGTGAGCGGGCTCGTCTCCGCGTCCGTTGGGTCCAGGAGCTGATGGCCCGCGTGTGCGAGGAGGCCGGGACCCGCATGGTTCGGGCCGGCTTGATCGACGACGTCGCCGATCTCCACCTCTTATCGCAAGAAGAACTGATGAATTCGCTCAGCGCACGGCGGCCCGCCGGCTCCGTACTGGATCGGGTTGCCAGGCAGGACACACCGCCGCTCCCCACGACCTTTCGACTGACGTCCGAAGGGGCAATCGTCCCCGAAGCATCGGACGACGCGTCCGAGGGTCGCGGGGCCGGAGGGGGGCGGGGGAAGGGAACCGTGTGCGTTGACGTCGACATGGTAAAAGCGGGCGACGTACTGGTGGTGCGAACACTCGATCCCGACCTCGCACCAGTGCTCCCCGGCCTGGGTGGCCTCGTGTCCGAGACCGGAAGTGTCCTGTCGCATCTTGCGATCCTTGCGCGGGAGTTCGGAATCCCGACGGTGGTCAACGTGGCCGGAGCGCTCAATCGTTACCCGCAAGGAGCGACCGTCGTAGTCGACGGCTCCTCCGGCGAGGTGACGACGCTCGAGGGGGCCGCTGAATGAGACCTCGTACGCTGTCGTGGATCGCGGGCGTGCTCGCTCTTGTGGGGGCCGGCGCTTACGTATTCATTTATCTGTATCGCTGGGAATGGAACCGCGCCATCATGGCCGGAGTGCTATTTCTCGCGGCGGAGATAGGTGTGGTCGGCGCTCTTGTCCTCAGCCGGCTCAAGTCCATCGAAGAGCGCATAAAAGAACAGCCTCCTCGCGACGGCTACGCCGACGCGCTGAAGGACATCCAGGACGCGGCCCCCGCTCCTCGACGTCATTTCGCGTGGATGTCGGACACGGACAAGCTCGGCGTCTTCGTGCCGGTGCTAATGGGGGCGGGCGTTGTCATATCCGGGATCGCTTGGGGAGTCGAGAAGATCGCGTCCTCGACGGCACGGCCGATACTCGAGCGTCGGCTTCTGGCGCGGCTGGCACCGATCTCGTTGCCGGCGGGAGGATTGACCGGCACAAGCGCTATCGGTGTTCCCCCGGTACCGGAGTCGAAGGTCGCCGTAGTCAAACGGGTAATCGTGTTGTTCCTCACGGTGCTTGCGCTATATGCCGGCATCGAGGCTTTGGAGAACCTGACCCAGAACCGGCCGGATGCCATCTCCGGTGGAAGCACAACAATGGAGCTCGAGATCTACCTGCGCAACGAGGGCGTGGGTTCGACGCGGCTTGCCGCCGAGAGTTTGTGGGCGACGTGTAACTGGACGGTCGCCAGCAAACTGACACAGATCAACATTTCATCGGGTGCGGCGACGCTAACTGTGGAACCGGCGCTGGGGAAGTACTCGACCCGTCGACTACATGGTTGTCTGCAGGACGCGACGATCGATGGTCTACAAGCCCGAGTGGTGAGCTAGCGCGTTACTCGTAAGCGTGACTGATGTTCACCCAGGCGCGTCGGGGGCCGTCGATGATCCGACTCATCAGCGTGATGGCGGCCGGAGGACTCTCCGCATCTTCCCCGTTTAGCCCTGCGACGAAAGCGACTTGCTCGAGAGACGGCGGTCCGACCGCGAGGTTACGGCCCAGAGCCTCCATCGAACCGCTTTTTCCGCTGGCCACGAGGTAAGCAGCCGCCATCGTGCCGGTTCGCCCGACTCCGGCTCCGCAGTTCACGAACACCCTCTTGTCCGTGCCCTTGACGACCTTGAGGAAGCGGTTGACCTGAGCCGTCGTCGGCGACTGGCCGTCCCGAAGCGGGATTCGCACGAGATCGATATCTAGTTTTTCCAATAGCTTCGGGTCGGCCGAAAACTCGTCGTCGGAACGAAGGTCCACGACCGTCCCCACGCCGTGACGAGCAAGCGCCTTGTAGCCGGTGTCGCTCGGGGCGGCTCCCCTCCACAGCTGGTTGTCGACGCCTTCGAGATTCGCGATGCCGCGAAGATCGGGAACGTCGACCTCGTCGTAGCTCATCCGCGCGACAACGTTGGCGCCGAGAATTAGCACATTGCCGGCGACGATAAACAGAATCACGGTGAGCGCGACGTTTCTCAACGTCTTTCCGATTTTCTTTCGGTGTTTGGTCATATATCTAAGCATTCGGCTCCCAACCCGAGGACTCCTTCTCTTTGGAGTAATCGGCGGTTGATCGCCCTGCTTGAAAATCGGCCGTCGCAAAAGGGGACTTTTTGCGGCGATTCCGACACACAGGCCCCGACGATTGCTGAAATGGGCGCGCTATGCGACACCAGATCAGCAATGGATGGGGGAAGAAACTCAGTGAGCAATGAAACCGACCTCGTCGCGGCCTGCGAAGTGGAGGCGATCCTTGGTGGCCTTGGTGAGATCCCAGTCGGCCTCGCCGAAGGGACCGCGGTCTATGACCTTCACGGACACGGTCCTTCCCTTAAAGAGGAAGTCGACCAGCGTCCCGCACGGGAGCGTCCTATGAGCCACGCCCAGGGTTCTTTTCCGTAGTGTCTGTCCGCACGCGGTCGTTTCTCCGTAGAACCCGGGCCCGTACCAGGTCGCCTCCGCGCGCCTATATATCCACAGCCGCTCTTTTCGTTTTGTCGGCCAGCTGAGCTCGTCGCCGGTGAAGACCGCTCGCATCTCTCGTCTGCCGCGCACTTCCGGTCGAAAGCGGCCTGAGAAAACACCGTCGCCTACATCGACCTTACGAATCAGCTTCCAGTCGCCATCGACACGCATCAGAATGCGGACCACGCGGCCCCCCACTTTGGGATTCATCGTTCCGAAGAATCGAGGTCGCCGACCACCCTTGATGTCATTGGGTTCGACTTCGAAAACGAGTTTGGGACGGACGTTTACGCGCGCCGCCTCACTAACTCGCTTGCGACCATCCCGCGGTTTGAAAACCAGGCGGTAATCGGCGGACCGGGTGACGTCCCGAAGAAAGAACTTGACCTTCAGATCGCCTCTCACGCTCTTCTTTCGGATGACCTCGCGGCCGACGCCTACGTAACGACGCTTCAGGAGAACCTGCTGCCCCTTCCGGCCGTGACGCAGCTTCCCGACGATCTTTATGTCGGCCCGGTAGTTCACAAGCTTGGGAGCGCTGATGATGACGGGCCTGGGCCGCCTCCGCGCCTCGGCGTCGGCGGGAAGCAAGACGAGGACGAGCGCAACGAGGACCGCGGCGCTCCTGACTGTGGGCCTGTACGCCCGAGGGAGACTGGAACCAGTCACGAAACGACGATCTACCCCGCCCTGCCGGCTTCAAACCCCCCGCCCAGCCGAGTACCCGCGCCGCCGCGTGCCGGCCGCCGAGTGTGCGATTAGGGCGCATTGGACAATTAATCATCCAGTCAACGAGGTCAGGGCCCGGTGATGGCGCGCCGCGTGGCAGTATCCGCCGGATGGCAGAAACGAGCGGAAAGTTCTGCAAGGAATGTGGGCAGCTGATGTGGGTGGCCGAGGTCGATGGATTCGGCCCCCTTTGGAATTGTCTGTCGTGCCGCGAAAGCATCGATGAGCGGGACAAGAAATACGTCTGGTTCCGCCCCAAAGCACAGGAGAGTCGCCCGCTTTC
>JALZEI010000082.1 GCA_030862115.1 Actinomycetota bacterium | reverse complement strand
AGGACGTTCTTGCTGCGCAGCTGATCCTCCGGGACCTCCACGGGATAGCGGGAGGAGAAGCACGCCGTGCAAAAGGAGTCGGCGGGGATCTCAGTCGCGGCGATGGTCGCCTCGAGCGAGAGGTAGGCGAGGGAGTCCGCACCGATGTGGTCCTTGATCCCGTCGACCTCAAGCCGGGCTCCGATCAGATCGTCCTGATTGGGCATATCGATCCCGTAAAAGCACGGCCACTTGATCGGGGGCGAGGAAATCCGCAGATGGACCTCGCGCGCACCCGCCTCGCGCAGCATTGCCACGATCTGTTTGGTCGTGTTGCCGCGAACGATCGAGTCGTCGATCACGATCAGACGCTTGCCCTCAATCACCTGACGCAAGGGGTTGAGCTTCATCTTGATCCCCTGCTGGCGCATCGACTGGGTCGGCTGGATGAAGGTGCGCCCCACGTAGCGGTTCTTAACAAAGCCCTCGCCGTAGGGAACGCGAGACTCCAGCGCGTAACCCTGCGCCGCCGGGACACCGCTGTCGGGAACGGGCATGACGAGGTCGGCCGACACCGGCGCCTCCTCGGCCAGACGCTGGCCCATGCGATAGCGCGAGGCATAGACGTTCTGCCCCATCAAGGTCGAGTCCGGGCGAGCGAAATAAATGTGCTCGAAGACGCAGGCGGCGGGCTTAACCGGAGCGAACTTCTTGCTGTGGATCCCGTCGGCGTCGAGGGTCACTAGTTCGCCCGGTTCGACGTCGCGGATAAGAGGAGCGCCCAACAGGTCGAGCGCGCACGTCTCGGACGCGAGAATCCAGCCGCCCTCGGGCAGACGGCCGATGCTGAGAGGCCGGAAGCCGTGCGGGTCGCGCGCTCCAAACACCCTCGTCTCGTCCATCAAAGCGAACGAGTAGGCGCCCGACAGCTTCGGTAGCACCTCGAGCATGGAGGCACGCGTGTCGCCGGTGCTGGAGCGAGCGATGTGAGCGGCGACCAGATCGGTGTCGGACGTCGACGGGAGCCGGGCCCCCTGAGGCGTCGGGTCGCCGCCGGCGTCGTCGAGAGTCCGCTTCAGTTCGACGGAGTTAACGAGATTGCCGTTGTGTGCAAGTGCGATCTGCCCGGCCGGAGAGCTTTTGTACGAGGGCTGCGCGTTCTCCCACGATGTGGAACCGGTTGTGGAATAGCGGGTGTGTCCGATGGCGAGCTTGCCGCGCAAGCTGCGCAACACCGTTTCGTCGAATACCTGCGAGGCGAGACCCAGCTCTTTGTAGACGACCACGGTCTCGCCGTCGGAAATGGCGATGCCTGCCGACTCTTGGCCCCGGTGCTGAAGCGCGGAGAGCGCGTAGTAAGTAAGCCGGGCAACGTCCTGCCCGGGTGCATATATCCCGACGACGCCGCAGGCGTCTCTTGCTTCACCGGCCACGACTACACCTTAGTTGCCAGGGCCGCAGGCAGAGCGTTTTCGTAGATGTCTTTGGTGTCTTCGAGCGAGATGGAGAACGAGCCGAAGTCGAGTGTCCGACCTTCCACCACGCCCAGACCCTGCACGGGCACGCCGGCTTTGTCGGCTTCGTCACGAACTCGAGCTGTGTCACCGGGCGAGCAGCTGGCCAGGACACGCGACGGAGACTCCGAGAAAAGGTCACGATGGTCGAGATCCTTAGACTCCACAACAAAGCCCACCTCGCCGGCAGCGGCCGACTCGGCCAGCGCTACGGCGAGACCGCCCTCGGCGGGGTCATGGGCAGAGCGCAGCAAGCCCGCGGACGCCAGGGCAACCAGCAGCTCGTGCAACTTGCGCTCGGCTTCGATCTCCAACCGGGGGGGTGTCCCACCGACGGTGTCGTGCACCACCTTTGCGTACTCCGAACCTCCAAAATCGGCGGCGTGCGTGGTGCCGAGCAAAAGGATTCGATCGCCCTCGTTCCCGAAAGCAAGCCCGACTGCCTTGTCGGCGCGGTCCAGTGCACCAAGCATGCCGATTACCGGTGTCGGATAGATGGGTCGCCCCTTGGTCTCGTTGTAAAAGGAAACGTTTCCGCCCGTCACGGGTGTCTCCAACGAACGGCAGGCGTCCCCAATTCCCCTGACCGTCTCGGCGAACTGCCACATGACTTCCGGTTTCTCGGGATTGCCGAAGTTCAGACAATTGGTGACCGCAAGTGGTCGCGCCCCGGTACAGGCCACGTTCCGCGCGGCCTCGGCCACCGCCAGACGAGCTCCTTCATAAGGATCGAGGTAACAGAAGCGGCCGGGCCCATCCACGCTGACGGCCACGGCCTCCTCCCGATCGGGCAGACGGACGACGGCCGCGTCGCCACCCGGCCCCCCCACCGTCCCGAGAAAGATCATGTGGTCGTACTGCTGCCATACCCAGCGCTTGGACGCGACCGAGGGAGAGGAGAGCACCGCAACGAACGCATCCTTCAAGGACTCGGGCACGTCGTCGCCAACCGGCGCGGCCTGAACTTCGTTTATCCATGTGGGCCGCTCGACGGGACGTTCGTAGACGGGTCCTTCTTCTGCCAGCGCGAGTACCGGGACGTCGGCCTCTACCTGTCCGCCGGCGGTGACCTCGATGCGTTCGGTGTCGGTCACCTCTCCGATCGTGCTCGCCTCGAGTCCCCACCGCTCGCACACCTCGAGCACGTCGGGAACGCGCGCGGGCTTGACCACCGCGAGCATCCGCTCCTGTGACTCCGAGATCATGATCTCGAACGGCAGCATGCCGCTCTCGCGCAGGTGGACGCGCCCCGCGTCGACGGCCACGCCCGTTCCAGACTTCGCCGGCATCTCCGACGTCGGACACGAGATCCCTCCGGCACCGAGATCCTGAAACCCGACTACGAGATCGCGCCGGATGAGCTCGAGGGAGGCCTCGATCAGCAACTTCTCCGAGAACGGATCGCCGACCTGAACCGACGGCCGCTTGTCGAGGGACTCCTCGTCGAACTCCGCGGACGCCAGCACGCTGGCACCGCCGATCCCGTCGCGGCCGGTCGAGGACCCGAAGAGTACGAGCTTGTTGCCGACGCCCTCGGCAACTCCTCGCATCAGCTTGTCCTCGACGAAGCCAAGACAAGCGGCGTTCACCAAGGGGTTCTCCGAATAGCAATCCTCGAAGACGACCTCACCGCCCACGGTAGGAACACCTATGGAGTTGCCGTAGGCCGAGATGCCGTGCACCACGCCGTCCACCAGGTAGCGGTTCTTGGCGTCGTTAAGGGGGCCGAACCGCAGCGAGTCCAACAGCGCGATCGGTCGCGCCCCCATCGACAGGATGTCGCGAACGATCCCCCCCATTCCTGTAGCGGCACCGTTGAAGGGCTCCACAAAAGAAGGGTGGTTGTGCGATTCGATCTTCCACGCCACCGCGGCCCCCGGCGCGACCTCCACGATTCCCGCTCCCTCGCCGGGGCCGACGAGGATGCGCGGCCCCTCGGCGGGAAGCGTCTTTAAGTGCACCCGGCTCGACTTATAGGAGCAATGCTCGCTCCACATCACCGAGAACATTGCTAACTCCGTGAAGGAGGGCTCGCGACCGAGACGGTTGACGATGGCGTCGAACTCGGCGTCGCTTAGGCCCAACTCGCGATGCACTCCGGGATCGAGTTCGGACGTTTTGGACGTCACGCGCGAGTGGCGGCAAGCTCACGCCGGCGCGCGACGTGGTCGATCATCGACTGCAGGATCACGGCTCCGTCGGTCGAGCCCAGGATGGCCTCGCAGGCCCTCTCCGGGTGCGGCATCATCCCGAGTACGTTGCCGGACGCGTTCATGATGCCGGCGACGTCGTCCAGGGATCCGTTCGGGCTCGACACGTATCGCAGAACGATCTGGCCGCTCTGTTTCAGCTCTTCGAGCCGGTCTGGCTCGCAGTACCAGTTCCCCTCGAAATGATTGATGGGGATCCGAAGCACCCGGCCGGGTTCGGCTCGCGCCGTGAACGGTGTGTCGGTGTTATCCACGCGGACCTCGGTCCACTTACACAGGAATTTGAGCCCCGAATTCTTTCGTAGGGCCCCCGGCAACATGTGGGCTTCACAGAGGACCTGGAAACCGTTGCAGATCCCGATGACCAATCCCCCTGCGTCGGCGTGATCCTCCACCGCAGACATGATGGGAGAGAAGCGAGCGATCGCCCCGGTTCGGAGGTAGTCGCCGTGCGCGAACCCGCCCGGGATCACAACTAGGTCGGCCCCCTCGAGAGACTTCTCGGAATGCCATACGGTCTCGGCGGCCACGCCCAGGCGTCGAAAGGCCCGGACCACGTCTTGTTCGCAGTTCGAGCCGGGAAAAACGACGACGGCGACTCGGAGGTCTTCCACCTCGCTCACCTTACGTTCACCTCGTAGGACTCGATCACGGGGTTGGCCAGCAGCCGCTCGCACATCTCGTTTGCCCGGCTCTCGGCCTCGTCGGGAGTGGCGGCTTCAACTTCCATTTCGATCAACTTACCGACCCGAACGTTCTTCACGCCGGAATAGCCGAGAGCCGGAAGAGCTTTCTCGATCGTCTGACCCTGGGGGTCGGCAATGCCGGGCTTGAGGGTGATGTCGACTCGGGCTACGTAGGTCATACGTTCAACTCCTTCATCAAGCCGGCCAGGCCGAGGATTGCCGCCAGAATCGCAGTCCCCGCGAACAGAAAAACGACGAGCGACAGAACCGAGAACAACGTGGCCTTCGAGAGCTGCCACTTGTGAGTCGCTACGAGTCCCAGCGCAAACAGCGTCAGGCTCCAGACTAGAAGCCCGAGGCTTAGCGCCGTCGACGCCCCCGCCCAGGCCGTGGCGGCCGACCCAGACCAGTCCCTCGTGAAAGAGCCGGTACCGGCGATAAGCAGATCCAAGGGGAGAACGATCAGAACCAGCAACAACAAGGGGAACGCAGCGCCGGCCCAAACGACCCGGAGCTTGCGCGGAGCGGCGTCCTTGGACAGGAACGGGATCGCTCGGCTGTAGAGGAAGCGCGCGGGGAGCGCCACGACGGCGCCGATAAACAGCAACGTTGCAAAGGGACCGGCCTCGAACTGGATGTCCTCGGCGTTCCAGATGTTGAAGACGCTTCGGACTTTGAAATAAAGGAGCAGCAACGCGGCTCCGCCAATTGCGGTCAGCAGATAGAGGATGGGGGCCTGGGGACCGGTGTCGGACGACGACGCGCGATCCGCCCGCACCAACGCTTGAAAGCCCGCGCGGGGTGAAACGAGCACCGTACGCAAAGCGGCCCCCCAGCGGGAGGCCGACGGCGTGGCGGTGCTATTGGGTCTGGTTTGAGTTTTGGTCGTGGGACTCAGCCCGAGACCTCCTTCAGCCACGAGTCGAAGGGGCGGCCGCTTACTCGCTCGTAGGCCTCCACGTACCGGTCCCGCGTAGCGGAGACGACCTCGGCGGGCAGATCGGGAGGCGGGGGCGAGTGGTCCCAGCCCGCCTGGTCGAGCCAATCCCTCACGTACTGCTTGTCGAAAGAGGGCTGCGAGCCGCCGGGCTTGTATTCGGACTCCGGCCAGAAGCGACTCGAGTCCGGCGTCAACACCTCGTCGATCAAGATGACCTCGCCGTCGAGAAGACCGAACTCGAACTTGGTGTCGGCGATGATCACGCCGCGTTCGCGCGCGATGTCGGCGGCCTTCGAGTAGATCTCGAGCGCATACGAGCGGGCGGCGTCGTAGATCTCCGATCCCGCCACCCCGGCCGCTTCGTTCTCGGTGATGTTCTCGTCGTGGCCGGTGACGGCCTTGGTTGCAGGAGTGAGGATGGGTTCGGGAAGTTTGTCCGATTCGGTGAGCCCCTCCGGGAGGCGGTGCCCACAGACGGCTCCGTCTCTTTTGTATTCCTTCCAGCCCGACCCCGACAGATAGCCGCGCACCACGAACTCGATCGCGATGGGCTCCGCCTTTTTGCACAGCATGGCCCGGCCCGGAAGATCGTCGATCCCGACATCCGGCAGCTCCTCCGCGGCGACCGAGATCAGGTGGTTCGGGCATACCGACTCCATGACCTCGAGCCAGTAATGCGACAGACCGGTCAGCACCTTGCCCTTATCGGGGATGTCCTGAGACAAGATCACGTCGTAAGCGCTGATCCTGTCGGAGGCGACGAGCAAAAGGCGGTCGTCTCCCACCTCGAAAAGCTCCCGAACCTTGCCCGAACCGACGTGCCGTGCCTGCGAATCGCCCACTACAGCTCCTCCAACCTCTCGAAGATCGCGCCCACGTTCTCAAGGTAACGCGAGGGATCGAAACAAGCCTCGATTTCATCCGGATCCATCTGATTTGTTAGTTCGGAGTCGGCTTTGAGCAGTTCGAGCAGGGGCCGATCCTCCTCCCACGCCGCCATCGCGTTGCGTTGAACGATGGCGTACGCGTTCTCCCGCTGAAGTCCCTTCTCGAGCAACTTGGTCAGAACGCTTTGCGAATGCACCAATCCGAGCGAACCCTCGAGGTTCTTAGTCATCCGGTCGGCATTCACGATCAGACCGTCGACCACCCACCGTGTCTTTTCCAGCATGTAGTCGAGGAGAGTGCAGGCGTCGGCAAAGGTCACCCGCTCGACCGAGGAGTGCGATATATCGCGCTCGTGCCACAGGGCCACGTTCTCGAAACCCGTCTGGGCGTAGGCCCTGAGGAGCCGGGCCAGGCCACAGATGCGCTCACAGACCACGGGGTTGCGCTTGTGCGGCATCGCCGACGAGCCCTTCTGACCTTTGGCGAAAGGTTCCTCAACCTCTCTTACCTCGGTGCGCTGCAGGTGCCGGATCTCCTGGGCGAAGCGCTCGAGCGATGCGCCCGTGATCGCGATGGCCGAGAGAAACTCGGCGTGACGATCGCGCGGCACGACCTGGGTGGCCGCGCTCTCCGAGCGGAGGCCGAGACGGTCGCACACGTACTCCTCGACCTCGGGATCGAGCTGCGAATAGGTGCCTACGGCCCCCGAGAGCTTGCCGACGGCGACCTGGTCACGGGCGTTCCTCACCCTGTCCCGGTCCCGCGACAGCTCGAAGGCCCACCCGGCGAGCTTGAGGCCGAACGTGGTGGGCTCCGCATGGACTCCGTGGGTTCGCCCGGCCATCAGCGTGTCGCGATGTTCGAGGGCCCGCCTCTTTACGGTCTCGGTCAGCCGACCGATGCCCTCGACGAGGAGGTCTCCAGCGTCCCGCAAGGACACGGCGTTGGCGGTGTCGACCACGTCGGAGGAGGTGAGGCCGTAGTGGATGTGACGTCCGGCCTCGCCGATGTTTTCGCGGAGGTTCTCGACGAAAGCGACGACGTCGTGAT
>JALZEI010000077.1 GCA_030862115.1 Actinomycetota bacterium | reverse complement strand
GATCGCCGACATGCTCGGCCGTCACGTGAAGTCGATCGACAACGCGCTGCAACGCATCAAGCGAAAGTTGGAACAACACATCCCCGGTCATCAGGCTCAAATGGCCACTTGAGGAGTTACGCTGGTTACCGTGCTGGAGTAGCTCAGCCCGGTAGAGCAGCCGCCTTGTAAGCGGCCGGTCGCAGGTTCGAATCCTGTCTCCAGCTCCCGTAGAACAAAGCACCGGCCGACCCCATGCATCTCAAAGGACGTGATGGATAGAGATCACGAGACCACAAAAGAGCTCGTCCCCTCGGTCGACTCGGCCTGGGAAACCGCGCTGGCTCAGCTCGACGAAGCGGCAGAGTTAATGGGGTTGGCACCCGGCGTCCACGCCACTTTGCGGGCCCCGAAGCGAGCGCTCATGGTTTCGGTTCCCTTTCGAAAAGACGACGGTTCCACGCAGGTCTGCAGGGGCTACCGCGTCCAACACAACGTGACGAGAGGTCCGGCAAAGGGAGGTATTCGCTACAGCCCACTCGTCGACATGGACGAGATCAAAGCACTGGCGATGTGGATGACGTGGAAATGCGCGGTGGTGGGCATCCCCTTCGGAGGGGCCAAGGGGGGCGTTGCGGTCGACACCAAGGAACTGAGCCTCGCGGAACTCGAACGCATGACCCGCCGCTACGCGTCGGAGATCCTTCCACTGATCGGACCCGAGCGCGACATACCGGCCCCGGACATGAACACCAACGAGGAAATCATGTCGTGGATCATGGATACGTACTCGCAAAACAAGGGGTACTCGGTTCCCGGAGTCGTCACGGGAAAGCCGGTGTCGATCGGAGGATCACGCGGCCGCGCCGGAGCCACATCCCGCGGCGTGATGTACATGGTTTTCTCGACCCTAAAATCGCTCGGCCTCCCGGTGGACGAGGTAAGCGTCGCCATCCAGGGATACGGAAAGGTCGGCGGGCACGCCGCGCAGCTTCTTCACGACGCAGGCTGTCGCGTCGTCGCGGTCTCGGATGTCGATGGAGGGCTGTATCGCGAGAAAGGCCTTGACCCTGAGGCGATCAATCGCCACAAGAGGGAGGCCGGTGTGGTCGCGGGATACGAGGCAGCCGACGCGATTACGAACGAGGAGCTTTTGGAGGTCGACTGCGACGTGCTGATTCCGGCGGCGATCGAGGGGGTCATCACCGTCAAGAACGCCGACGAGGTGAAGGCCCGAGTCCTGTGCGAGGCCGCAAACGGCCCGGTCACGTTTGAGGCAGACAAGATCCTCAACGACAGGGGCATCTTCGTCGTGCCAGACATTCTCGCCAACGCGGGGGGCGTGACCGTGTCGTACTTCGAATGGGTCCAGGACATCCAGGCTTATTTCTGGTCCGACGATGAGGTCAACGATCGGCTGCGACAGATCATGGAGAAAGCCTTCGACCAGGTGAGATCACTCGCCGAGGAGAAAGGCCTCACGATGCGCCAGGCCGCGCACTGGATAGGCGTAGGCCGGGTAGCCGAGGCTCACCTCACGCGCGGACTCTTTCCCTAGCAACCGTTCATCCTGGCAACAGCCGTATCCGGACAGGTTGAAGCGAGCTCCAGGAGACCGAGTTATGGGTCACATGGTGAGTTTGCTAGCGAACGCGACCGCCTGCCGCGCCGCTTCGGTCGCACTCGCGCAGGCGACGTCGGAGAGGTTTCCCGGTGCCCCGACCCAGTCACCTGCCAAAAAGATCCCCCCGCCGAAGTCGATGGACGGACGGTCCTGCCACGTGTGGCCGGGGAGATCGACGGCTCCGGCCGCGGCGTCCGACGACAGCGCTCGCCGCCAGGTTGTGCGTTCGCGCCAGCCTTTGAAACTGGCGTCGAGGAATGCTTCCATCCGTCTTATCGCGTCCTCGATCGTCTCGCTCGGGGGGAACCCCGTTGCGACCTCGACCAACTCTTCACCCTGCGGGACGAGGGACCGGTCCACGGAGGAGTGCCGGACGGCGACCATCGGTTCATCGAGACCAAAGACGACGGTAGGAAGCATTCTCTTAGTGCGGATGGCGACGTCGAGTACTGCGATACGGCCGGTGGTGGTATGGCTGATTTCTCCGACCAGTAGGCACGCATTGCGCGGGTCGGTCGCAACGATCGTCGGAGGGTCAGGTAGGTCGCGCAGGTGGGCCCCGGTGTGCAGGGTGACCCCCAACGACGACGCCTTGCGTTCCAGGGACTCCACCAGTCGGCGCCAGCCCCCGACGACGTAGCGAACCTTGAGGTTCGGTGCAACAACTCGTCGGTACCGCTGGAGGCCGAAATGCGCCGACAGTCGGCCCGGGTCGTGATCGTACGTGAAAGCAATCAGCAGGCTCGCCGCCGCGCGCGCCACGCTTTGACCAGCTTTTGCCGCAGCCCACGTCCTGAAGTCGACATCTACGGGGGCTTGGCCGCGGATGGTGAGAAAAGCCCGCGCGTACCTGAGAGAGAACACTTTGAGCTTTCCGTCATCAACGACCCTGTAGCCGCGCCGCTGTGGCTTGACGGTAGGGGGCAGAAGCTGACGCGCTTCAAGCCAGCTCCACAGCAGGTTGGGTGGATATAAGGCATGCGGACCCCAATCGGCGATGTAGGGAGCATCAGTGCTCCGAGCGCGACCGCCGAGCGATTCCCGCGCCTCGAACAGATCTACTTTGGCTCCTCGTTCAGCGGCCTCGATCGCCGAGATAAGGCCCGCCAAACCCCCGCCGATGACGGTGACGTGGCTCACGTGCGCGATCGGAACGCAACTCTGCCCGCGGCAATCGGGTTCAAGACTCTTCGCGTGCTCACGTCGCCTTCTCGCTGTTGGCCGCTAGCGGATGGAGAGAGAGCCAGTCGCCCCAGGTAATGTGCCCAGCCACATTGTGGGGACACGTAAGGGCGCCTTCGGCCATCGCTCGGCCCATCTCACCCGGCGGTCGGAAGAAGCGAGGTTTGCGTTGTATTCCCCTCTGAGCGCACCACGCTTCGACGATCTCCCGACCCGTCAGGACCTCCGGGCCTCCGAACTCAAGGACGTCGTGAGCTGTTTCCTGTCCGATGCAGCTGATGACGACATCGGCCGCATCCGAGGGGTCGATAGGTTGCCCCGCTGTCTCGGGAGTGAACATCGGACTAGGCTTTCGGGACTGCCACTCCAGGGTCTGATTGACGAGGGGATGAAATTGCGTCAGTCGCACCGTGGTCGAAGGTAGGGATGACGCCAGGACGAGCTTCTCGGCAATTAACTTGTGCTTGAAGTAGCGATATATCGCGGGCAGTACGGGCACGCGATCAATGCCAACGATCGACGTGAACAAGAAATGTGAGACCCGGGCGCGCTCGGCCGCGTTAAGCAGATTTCTTGTACCGCCGACGTCAACCGCTGACTGATGAAAGATCGCCCAGCGAAGGCTGTAACGGTCACCGAAGCCACCGGTTGCCGCGTGCACGACGACGTCGCAACTACGCACGGCGTCGTCGAGTCCTTCTCCAGTAGAGAGATCGCCGCGTACGTTATCCGCAGGGATGTCCTCCGCGAGAGGTCGTCTACTTAGAGCAACGACATCGTGGCCGGCTTGGGCGAGTTTTGGCAACAATGCCCGACCGAGCTTTCCAGTTCCGCCGGTTACGAGAACCCGCACCTTTGGGGCCTCCTCTCAGCCACTGCCGCCGGCCCTAACCAGGTTGTTGCCGTACGTGCTCCAGACGTCGACCCAAGTCTTGATGAAGCGCTCCTCTGAAACCGGACCGGGCGGCTCTCCGAACATCGCCTCTTCGACGCGATAATTGATGATTGAACCCAATGCCACCGCGGCAATTGCTTCTGGATCGTGATCCTGGAGATCAAGCCCGGCTTCCTTCTGCTTGAGTCTGAAGAACCCCGTTGCTAGTTCGAGACCTCGACGGACTATTCGTTCATGGAACTGCGCGACGAGATCTGGGAACTCGTCGCCTTCTCTGTGGAGGATGCGGATGAAGTCGCGCTGCTCCGCCATCATGTTGAGTACCCATCTACAGAGCAGCGTGAGTTCCGATCTGAAATCCGAGAGGGGAAGGAGGTCGAGGGCCGCCTCGCTTCGAGTCGCCTGATCCGCGTAGTGGTGCAGCGCTGCCTCCAGAACCTCGGATTTTGATCGGAAATGGCGGTAGAAGCCGCCCGCCTTGGGCGAGAGTCCGGCGGCCCCCTCGATATCGCTTACCCGCGTGCCGCGGTAGCCGTGAATCGCGAAGAGACGAAGGGCTTCGACCACGATGCGGACGCTCGTGGTGGACTGCCGCGTCATGTAAGGCCCGGGTTTCTCTTGATAACCCGTAGGTTACTACACGTCCGGATGCCTGGCCCTACTCAATCGCCTCTCTGGGTGCGCGGCACGCGGAGGGCAGCATTGCCTACTGACGCAACCTGTGGTCCGGCAACTCGGCCACGGCCGCGCCCTAATTCGCAAGTCGGTCTTCGAGGTCGTGCGACTTCCGCCGCCTGTTCCTAGACCGCTGGGACCGGGTGAGAGCCGTGGGTACCGACCTGAAATCCGGGGCTCGTCGGGGGTGCGCCACTAGGCTGGCCGCATGGAGCTGAGTCAGAGAGACATAGACATTCTTGATTTCGAGCGGTCGTGGTGGAAACACGCCGGGGCCAAGGACCGGGCTATCAAAGAGCGTTTTGATATGTCCGCAACCCGGTACTACCAGCTTCTTAACGATCTTCTCGAGAATCCGGCTGCGATGACGCACGACCCGATCCTCGTTAAGAGGCTGAAGCGGCTGCGGCTTTACCGTCAGCGGCAGCGGGTGGCGCGCCTCTTGGGTGCCCAGTACTCGCCAGGCCAGAGATAGGAGCTGCGCTGCATGCGGCGCCCTCCATCCACCGGAGCGGCAGCCGGGACCGTGTAGTCGCCAGTCATGGGCCGACACTCAACCGGGGACCAAACTTCCTTCTACCGCTCCACCGCCGTGTGGTTCGTACCGTGGGCCGTCGGCGGAGTAGTCGCGATCGCGGCCCTCTGGATCGCGGTCGACGCGCTGGGCAACGAGGGCAGGCCGGCTCCCCGGTCGGACGCAAAGAACGAGCAGGACAAGGACCCGGCTCCCGCGGCGACGGAGAGCTCCCCGACGGCCTCTCCCGAAGACTCGCCCAGCCCGAGCCCTAAGGAATCCCGAACTCCGAAGCGGGACAAGAAACCGGCCGAACTCGTCACCGCCGGCGTCTCACTTCAGGTTCTCAACGGCTCCACCTCCGAGGAGGTCGACGATGCGATCGCCGATCAACTAGAGGTTCTGGGCTTCGACGTCGTGGCGGTCAACCCGTACACCTCCACTCCGACTTCGATCGTGTACTGGTCGACACCGGAAGCACAAGACGCGGGCGAGGCACTGGCCGATCGTCTCGGATGGAAATCCGCCTTCAAGCCCCCGGAGTTATCGGGCGAAGTGGACCTTCACGTCTACGTTGGCGAGGACGAGGTCTAGCCGGGCTCGATTTTTTGCAGGTCCAGTTTTTCCTCGATATGTAGCGTGCCGGCGATAGGGCTCGAGGCGTCCTCCGGCGTGATGGAAACGTCGAAGTCGTAATTAGTAAAAGAGCTCGAACTGCGAAGGACTCCCGCGTCGAGGTCGAGAACGGCATCGATCGATGTGTCCAGGGCGCCGTCCAGCTCGGCGCTGTACTCCGCGACCTGCGCGGTACCCAGTAGAGGCCCGGTCCCGGAGAACGACAACTCTGCAAAGTCGCCCTCCTCGTCGGTATCGAGGCCGGCGAGTTTCCCGAGCAGTTTGACCTGCTCGAACTCCGATCCCTGGAATGCTTGTTCGGGCGCCCATTGTTTGTAGAGCCGAACCGGTTCGAGTGCCAGCTGCGGTCTGTAAGTGCGAATGATCGATCGTTGCTCGCGCGCCAGAAGACCGGCGGTGACGCCGTTTACCTCGATGACCTCGACAACGCTGCCGTCGGAAGAGACGCGCACGGTGAACGACGTGTCTCCGGGCGCCGGCAGATTGTCCTCCTCAACTGCGGTGCGCTGCAACTGGATCGCTACAACGGCGCCTTCGCCATCGCTTTCCTGAACCTGCTCCGAAACTCGGTAGGTGACCTCGTAAGAACCCTCGCCGGTCGTTCCCTCGAGATTCCAGGTTGCCTTCGCCGAGGCGACCAGCTCGTAGGTGAGGCTGCTGTCCTGCGGGAACTGGTAAGCGAGCGTCACGGCGTCCGAGCGGCAGGAGGGCAGCAGTAACGCGCCGGCGACCAATGCCCACGAGATCCGTCTCATGCGCTCAGTCTAGGCAGCGCGCCGTGACCCTTACTCTCACTCCGTGGAAGACGACAGGCTGAGGCCGTTCATCGAAACGCCGGAATCCTGCGCGCTCTTTACGGATTTTGACGGGACGTTGTCCGAGATCGTCGACGACCCCGCCGCGGCCCGTCCCATGCCGGGGGCCGTCGAGGCCCTAGGGAAACTGGCACGTCGTTTGGCCCTTGTCGGGATCGTGTCCGGCAGATCGGCGCAGCAGCTGCTTGAATGGCTCGGCCCCGACGTCGAGATCTGGGGGGTTCACGGTGCCGAGCGGGTCGTCGGGGGCCGCGTCGAACCCGCCGAAGGGGTGGCCCCCTACCTCGCCCGGATGCAGGACGTAAGGGACGAGGCGCGGCGGCGCCTTTCCGAAGTGCCCGGCATCCTCGTGGAAGACAAGCGCTCGGTGATCGGGCTGCATTACCGGCAAGCACAGGACCCCGCCGCGGCGGCGGGATTTGTGGAGGGGGTGGCCCGCGAGCTTGCCTCCGCCCACGACCTTTCGATCGGGACGGGTCGCATGGTGGTCGAGCTGAGGCCCCCACTCGCCTTCTCCAAAGCCGATGTGGTGAGGACGCGGACGCTGCAGACGCGGGCTCAAGCCGTTGCGTTCATCGGCGACGACCTCGTAGATCTTCCGGCCTTCGAGACCCTTGATGAGCTGGAAGCAGGGGGCCGCTCCTGTTTGCGGGTTGGGGTGTCGTCGGACGAGGCACCGGATGAACTTCTTGTCCGGGCCGATCTCGTGGTCCAGGGCCCTCGCGGTGTGGTCTCTTTCCTCGAGAGTTTGGTCGCCGGTCTCTAAAGGGACGTCTCGGGTCGTCCTTTTTCCTTGAGCTGCTCGAGGTCGCGTATCTGCGTGTTGATCCAGTCGTCGGGAGTACTCGCCCGTACCGTGGCGCGAAGTTTCTCCTGCCGCCTGTTCTTCTCCGACTGGTCCAACTCGAGCGCCTGCTCGAGCGCGCCCGCGGTCTCCTCGATGTCGTGAGCATCTTTTATCTGCACCGCGTACTCGCCGAGCTCTTCGAAGGCTCCCGCCTCTTGCGAGAGCACGAGCGCGCCCGCGTTGCGGTTGACGGCCGGCCCCTCCTTAGCTACAAGGTTCATCCCGTCCATGATCGGATTGATGAGCAGGACGTCGTAGACGATCAATGCCCCGAGAGTGCGGTCGTAGTCGTCGCGGTTGAATAACTCGATGGAGTTGGGGTACTTCTCGTTGATTTCATCGACCGTCTTCTCAATCTCCGCGATGTACGCCTGGTACTCGTCCATTGATTGCCGCGAGGGGTAAAGGCAGGCGACGAAACGTACTTGTCCGCGCAGGTCGGGGCGCCGGTCGAGCAGTAGGGCGAAGGCTTTGAAACCGCGAACGATGTTCTTGGACGGTTCGGTGCGATCGGCTCGCACAATGAGTTGTCCGGATGTGTTCGACCGAAAACGTTCAGCCCACTCCTGCGCCTTTCTCGCACGAGCGCGCTCCTCGAGCTCCGGTGCGTCGATTGGTATGGGATAAGCCCGCACCCATGAGCGCTGTTCTTTGAAGTCCACCGTGCCTTCGGTGCGATCCACCTGTGCACCGATCTCCTCGCAACATGCGAGAAAGTTCTCGCACCACGCGTGAACGTGGAACCCAATCAGATCTGCGCCGAGCATTCCCTCGATGATTCGCCCCGGGATCGGGTGGGGAAGTCGTCCCAAGCCCTCGGGTCCACAAAACGAAGAGTGCGTGAAGTGGAAGATAGTGAGTAGGGGTCGACGAGCTCGCAGTTTCGCGGGGGCCGTCGACAGGTGGTAGTCCTGAAAGAGTACGAGCGAATCGGGTTCGGCGACCTCGATAACGGCGCGGGCGAAGCGCTCGTTTACCGGTTCGTAGGCTTCGTCCCAGGCCGCGATCTCTTCTTCCGAGAAGCCCTCGATGTTGACCTCGTCCCACAGGCAGTGGTTGGCGAACCAGAGCATCCTGTTGGACACGAGGTCGTAGTACCTGCTGTAAACACCCGGTTCGATATCGAGCATGTATACGGGATAGCCCAGTTGCTCCGCCAAACCGTCTGCGGCTCCGGCCGCAAGTGCTTTGCGGTCGGTCTTTGAGGTGGCCGTAGCGATCCACACCGCTCTGTCGCCCAAGCGTCGGGCGACCGGATCAAGGGCCCCGGCCAATCCCCCGGCCCCCCTTTTGATCGTGAACTCGTCGTCGGACTCTACGAACGATATGGGGCCACGATTTGAAAGGAGCACGACGCTAAGGTCATCGGTCACCGACCCATCCTAGTGAGCGGAGTCTGAGGCCCGATATGCGCGTCGTGGTCGCGCCCGACAAGTTCAAAGGCACGCTCAGCGCCCTCGAGGCGGCGGAGGCCATCGCCTCGGGTGTGCGGAACGTCCACCCGCGCGCGGAGGTAGTCCTCGTTCCGGTTGCCGACGGAGGTGAGGGAACCTGCGACCTCCTCGTGAAGTACCACGGCGGAGAAAGCCTCGAGGTGACGGCCACCGACCCGCTGGGACGACCGATCGAGGCGAACGTGTGGTTACTCGAAGGGCGCAAGATCGGCGTGGAGATGGCGGCCGCCTCGGGACTCTCGTTACTGAAGGCGGAGGAGAGGGACGCCCTGCGGGCGTCGTCCCGGGGAACCGGGGAGCTGGCTCGGGTGGGGATCGAGCTCTTTCCGCAGGCGGACTCCCTGACCTTTTTCATCGGTGGCAGCGCCTCGACTGACGGAGGTACGGGGGCCGCCCGCGCGTTCGGATGGCGCTTTTTAGACCCGACGGGACGCGACCTGTCCGAGGGCGGCGGGTCGCTCGACGACCTTGCGGGTATCGATCCGCCCCCACGCGGACTCGCTCTCTCCGTGCTCGGGGCATGCGACGTCACGAGTCCGCTTGCGGGTTCCGAAGGAGCGGCCCGTCTCTTCGCCCCCCAGAAAGGGGCCTCGTCGAGCGATGTGGAGCGTCTGGAGACAGGCCTGCAGAAGCTTGGCTCCGTCGTGGAGAGGGAACTGGGACACGACGTGGTCACGCTCGAGGGAGCCGGCGCCGGCGGAGGGATGGGAGCCGGCATCGCGGCGTTTTTCGACGGCAAGCTCGTCTCGGGTTTTGATGTCGTGGCCGAGGCGGTGGGACTGCGCGACGCGCTGGACGGCGCCGACCTGGTCATCACCGGCGAGGGACGCCTCGACAACCAAAGCCTTGCGGGAAAGGCGTGCGGGAGGGTGGCCGAGTTGTCGCGTCAAGCCGGGGTCCCGTGCATTGCCGTGGCCGGCCTGGTGGCGCTCGATCCTGAAACCAACGAGGACGCCGGCTTGACCAAGGCGGTTCAGGCGGCAGGGATGGACCCGGACCCGTTCCGTGCTGTTGCCGCGGCAACGGATGTAGCTCTCGTCGATTTCGAACGAGGCTGACGCGATACTGACCCCGTGTCTACTCCGGGCGTGCCTCGTCTTCCCGCGGGAGAGCGCCTCCGAAGGGTAGGCATCGCCGCGTGGTCGCTGATCGGAGTGCTGATCCTCGCGGCCGTATCCGTTTGGGTACTTCGCAAAATCAGCATCATCTTTCCTCCACTGGTACTTGCGGTCTTAATCATCTATTTGCTCAATCCCATCGTTTCGCGACTTCAAAGACGCGGCGTGCCGCGGATTCTGGGAACTCTCCTCGCTTACATCGTCGTGCTGGGTGGGTTCACTCTTGTCGTGATCGCAACCATCCCGGTTGTCTCGAACCAGGTCGAGGCGGTGAGCGATAACTGGCCCGCCTACCGCATGGAGATCCTTGAATTCGTCAACGACACAGCGGGCGTTATCGAAGACAGTCTCGGAGCGAGCATTAACACGTCACAGATTTCGTGCTTGTTGGGTGCAGATGAAACGGTGACACCCGACAGCCCTACGGAGGCACGTTGTGACGAAGTAACGCGTGAATTCCGAGAGGTGGTGCTTGCGCAAGCGGGCCGTCTCACCGAGATCGGTTCCTCGTTACTGCACGCTCTATTGGTATTCGTTCTGGGGCCTCTTATCGCTTTTTATCTTCTCGTCGACCTTCCCAATCTGCAGAGGGACATGATGAACCTCGTACCGAAACGACTGCGGGCCGAGGTAAGCGATCTCGGGGCCAAGACGGGCCTCGCGGTCGGCGGTTTCTTTCGAGGCCAACTTGTCGTTGCGCTCCTCGTGGGGAGCCTGTCGGCGCTCGGCTTCTATTTGATCGGCCTTCCGTTCTGGTTCCTAATTGGAGCGATCGCCGGTTTCTTCAACCTCATTCCCTTGATCGGTCCGTACATCGGCGGTGCACTGGGATTCCTGGTGGGGGTGGTGAGCCAAGATGTCGGTCTGGGTTTAAAGGCAGCCCTTGTCGAGTTGATCGTGCAACAGATCGACAACCACATAATCAGCCCCAACATCATGAAGCGAACGGTGAACCTCCATCCGGTGACGGTGATGCTCTCGATCCTCGCCGGGGGGACGCTCGCAGGTTTCTGGGGAGTCCTGTTGGGCGTACCGGCGGTAGCGGTGGGGAAATTGTTCTTGGGCCACTTGTGGCTGACTCGAGTTCTCGGCGTTTCCGTGACACCGGTAATGGAGGAACCCGAGAAACCACCAGATGAGGAACAAACGGAGGGCGAAGATCAAAAAGAAGCCGAGGCTCCCGAAGCGGAGGTGCCCACGCCTCCCGCCTCTTAGGTCTCAGCTCGCGGCCGGAACACCTCCATCGGTGGGAGTTCAGCTGGGGCGAGGCTGTGCATGTTCGCACCGGTTGGGTCGAACTGAATGAGTCCCTCCGGCAGTTGGTGTGCAAGCTTGATCTCGCCGGCGGCTTCCGCGCGGGAAAGGATAGCTCGGGCTACCTCGAAAGCCATGCGCCCAAGTTCATCCGTCGTTTTGTTTCGGTGAGCACGTCGCCCGAGGTCGACCTGCGCGAGCGCGTCAAGGCCCCGGGACTGCACGAGATCGATCAACAGCGCTACGTCGACGCCGTAACCGGTAATGAACGGAAGCGAGCGAGCCGTAGAGCGCCGGATCGCGCACTCTCCCGCCAGCGGCTGGACGATCCCGCCCAGGTCGGGGAGGAGCAGCTGCAAAAGGGGGCGGGCGGTCATCTCCGTCACTCGGCCCCCGCCGGGCGGGCCATCCTTCTGGCCCTGCAGAGGGCGCTGGTAAAACGCCTTGGTCATGTGAACATCTGGATCGAGCAGCAACGGCCACAAAAGGCCGCACACGAAGCGGGGGCTGAAGTTCGTGACGTCCGAGTCGAGCCACACGAGCACGTCACCCGTTGTCACGTGGAGGCTTTTCCACAAGGCCGCTCCCTTGCCGCCGCCGGAACCGCAGGGTGCATCACTGAGCACCGACGAGGCATCGACCACCGCGGCGCCGGCGGCGGAGGCGATCTCGGCGGTGCGGTCGTGTGATCCCGAGTCCACGACGAGGAGTTCGTCGACGAGCCCCACTCCGTCGACCAGGTCCCTTCGGATGCTCCTGCAAATGCCCTCGATAGTCGCCTCTTCGTTGAGAGCCGGGAGACAAACAGTTGTCGAGGTATTGGTTGCTCGCTTCAATTCCAACAGCTCTTCGGCTGAAGGTAATGGTGGACGGTACGTCTTGTTTTTCAACCACGCGGTCGTGGTCCCATAAAGAGGCATCGACGCAGAGTAAGGGCAGAGTCGACCTAAGCGACGTGCAGAAGTTCCTCGATTTCGTCCGATGGTGGGACGGTCGTCCATCGCCGTACAACCCGTCCCGAGGCGGTAATGAGAAAAACCGTTGGAAGGGAACGGATCCCAAGGCTTGCCGTTAAGGCCGCCTGCTTGGTTGAGTCGATGGGAACCACCTCAGCGGCGGCGGTGGTGTCCGCCACCCGGCGGACCACGGTTAACGCCGACTTGCACGGCGCGCAGGACTCCGAGGTGAAGACGACAAACGCAAATGGAGTCGGCAGGAGCTCGAGGGCGAAGGAACGGAGGTCGACTCGCTCAGGACCGCGGGACCGGCGCTGCCACGCTCTGAGCCCGGCAAGACCGAGGAGGCCGACGAGAGCGGCGATTCCGAGAACGACGGCGCGATTCATCGGGCGCGGGCAGCGCGGCGAGATATCAGCAGATAGATCTCGCAGCCGAGGCAGAACCCGGTGGTGGCGGCGAGCCCGGCGAGTACGGCGACGAGCAGAGCGGGCCCCCACCCCAATGCCCACCATGAGGTCGTGTCCCGTTCCAAGGCGAATAGGCCGATCGTGGCGACGGTAAGAAACACCGCTCCGAGAGTTTGTGCGAACCGGGGCGGCCGGGCGGGCTCCGGCCGACCGCGCGGCAGGGGGGACACCCGATAGAGATAGGCGAAAAGATTCGCCCTGGGGCCCCCGACGCTGGCGGCCGCCAGTACCAGCGCCAGGACCGGTACCACCGGGCGGGCGTCGAGAAGAAAGGCGAGCGCGACGAGCAACGCCACCAGCGCCTGCGAGAACCGGGGCAGATGGGAGTCGACCTGGCCCTCCGTAGGCCCCGTGGGAGCCTTTTGCACTCTTGCACCGTTCATTAACGTAGAAAATACCTCAGACCGGACGTGTCGTCGACAAGTGGGCTCAAGTGAGGCTGTTCGCGCTCCGATGTTCCAGTGATAGGGGACCCATACCGGCGACAGCCGAGGAGAAGAGACGCATGGCTCGCATACTCGTAGTGGACGACAACGCAGACATCCGGCGCCTGATCGGAACGATCCTCGCGCCCTCCGGCCACGAGCTGCTCTACGCCGAGGACGGCGAGAAGGCGCTGGAGGCCATCAAGGCCCGAAGCCCCGAGCTCGTGGTTCTCGACGTGATGATGCCGAAGATGGACGGATTGATGGTCCTCAAGCAGATGCGGGTGGCTGGATTGCGGGACTCCACCAAGGTCCTCATGCTCACGGCCAAGTCGTCTGAGTCGGACTGGGTTCGCGGCTACAAGCTGGGAGCCGACTCCTATCTCACCAAGCCTTTCGATCCCCCCGAGCTCACCGGCGCGGTTGAGGAGTTGTTCTCAATGACAAAAGAGCGGCTTCGGGAGCGTCGTGAAGAAGAGCTCCACCGGGCCCAAATGCTCTCCCGCCTGGAGTCGATCTTCCAAGGCTAATCGCTCGTTCCTGTAGGTCAGCCTGGCTGCTCCAACCTTTTCTTTTCCGCAAGGATTCCGTCCTTGCGAGCCCTTTCGGCATAGCCCGCAGGGGGCTCTGCCTCAAGCGCGTGGGGGTTTAGGGCTCCCCGCCGGAAGCTTCGCTATCCCCCACACCCCCCCTCTCTCACTAGTGGGTCTGTAACCTCTCCAATTATGTGGCGTCGTAAAGACGCTCGTTCCGAAGGCTCGGTCGAGCTGGTTTCTCCTGAAGTCGTCGCACGATGTCGACGCGGCGATGAAGGGGCCTGGAAGCAGCTCGTCGAGGCGACGCAACGAGACGTGTACACGCTTTGCCTGCGGATACTTCGAGATCCGGATGACGCAGCCGAGGCGACTCAGGACACCTATCTAAAGGCCTGGAGGGGTCTCGGAGGGTTCCGGGGAGACGCCATGTTCACCACATGGCTCTACCGAGTCGCCACCAACGCCGCAATCTCGAAGCAGCGCAGTCGGACGCGACGGAGAGGAAGGGAGACCAGTGGCCACGATGTCCTCGAAGAGGTTGCGGCCCCGGGCTCCATCGAGAGCGCGGCGGAGGCCCGCCTCGATCTGGACGTGGTCGAGGACAAGCTCTCGACGCTGCCGGAGCATTACCGCACCGCGGTCGTCCTTCGAGACGTGTACGGGCTGTCGATCGCAGAGATCGCCGATCGCATGAAGATCTCTGAGACGGCAGCCAAGGTTCGGGTCCACCGGGCTCGAAAGATGCTCAAAGAGTTGGTTTACGGAAAGCAGGAGGACTGAACGATGCGTTGCGCCGAGGTTAGAGAGATTCTCCCGTCGGTTGTTCACGACGGGGGCGACACGCTCGCGGTGCGACGCCATCTCGCGTCCTGTTCTGCGTGCAAGGCGGAGCTACGAGGCTACGAGACCCTTCTTACGTCTCTCGGAGAGCTGAGAGACCATCGAGCCGCCGTCCCTGCCGCGCTGTCGGAAGCATTGATCGCGATCCCCACTCGCAGGCACGTCGTCGCCGGCGCCCGCGCGCATGTCGTGCGAAACCGCAAGGCCTATGTAGGTGGAGCGGCCGTGGCCCTGGCGGGTGTGGGGGCCGCGCTGTGGCGGGTCCGGTCCCGCCGCGTCGCAACCGCTTAGCCCCCTCGAACCGCTTTAGACTCGACCGGTTGCCCTAGGGCGGTAGCTCAGTCTGGCAGAGCGCCGGTCTCCAAAACCGGTGGTCGGGGGTTCGAATCCCTCCCGCCCTGCAAATAAACGGAGCCCCCCGACCGAAGCCGGGAGGCTCCTTGCCCCGCCTTTCGGCGGCCTTATAACCTGAGTTAGAGCGCGTCTCGCCAGGGGCGACCCCACAAGGACGAAGAATGATCGTCGTCATTCCCCTGCATGTTCAGAGAACGGCAACTCCGTTCAAATTCCGCCCTTCAAACCCTGCCCAACCCGACTCAGCGACTTGATCCTCTATGAAGTCGCGCCCAATGGATATCGCCCTTCAGGGGGAAGCTTGTTCCCGATTGGGGTGAATCCCTAGTCATTTAGGACTAGTCCCCGAACTGCCAACCTGGGCCAGGAACGGCGTAAATGCGCCTAGCATTCGAGGGCCATAAGCAGGACGGGCGTCGAGATCGGAGAACACTTAGCTATGGTGAAAAAAGGACATACCGCGCTGTTCCGCAGGATTTCTCTCTGTACCGCCGCCGCCCTGGTATCCGTAGGCATGGTGGCGGGTGCTCAACCCGCATCCGCCGGGGGCGGAGGGGCCAAAATCGTCGTGAAAAAAGGCCGCACTCAACCCGTTTTTTCCTATAAGGACGCGATCCGGGAGACGGTCTACATCGAGTCTCTGATCGACGAGGATGGAACACCGGGCAAAGACCTCATCGCCACGGACATCATCCGTCCCAAGGAAACCAAGACCAAGGGCTTGAAGGTTTCGTCGATTTACGAGATGAGCCCTTACTACCAGAACATCCATGGAACACCCGGCCCCCTTCAACTCGGCCGCGGCAACGAGCACGAGGTCAAAGAGGAACAGGACGACGATTGGGTCCCCGAATTCTTTCCCCTCTACTACGACAACTACTTCGTCCCCCGCGGCTACGCGTTTATCGCTCAGGACATGCCGGGGACGCGCAACTCGGAGGGCTGCATGACGCTCGGCGGCGATGGAGAGCTCGCCGCCGCCAAGGCCACGATGCAGTGGCTGAACGGCAAAGGTAAGGCCTTCTCTTATGAGGGCGGCAAGCACGAGGTTAAGGCTGGTTGGTCGAACGGCAAGGCGGGCATGGTCGGGAAGTCGTACGACGGGACAATTGCCAACGCCGCCATCTCGATGGGTCTACCCGGCCTCAAGACCATTGTTCCCAACGGTGGGATCAGCCGCTGGTACGACTACATGTTCAACCATGGCGTGCAGTACCAGGGAAACACGTTGACCGCCCCCCTCTTCACCTACTACATCGACCAGCCTCCGCCGGACGACGACGAGCGATTAGCCGATTGGGTGGCGGCGACATTCGGTCAGGGAACGGTATGCGAAAGCCTGGGAACTGCAGTGGTTGCGGAGGCAGGAAACTCGGAGGGCAGCTACACGAACTTCTGGCACGAGCGTGACTACCTTAAGGACCCAAAAGAAAGACCCGATTGTCTGTCCCCGGCACACGAGTGGGACTGCATCCATCCGGCGGTTTTTCCGTCCAAAGCGAAGAGCGTAAAGACTTCGGTGTTCATCGCGCACGGAATCAACGACTGGAACGTCAAACCCCAGAACTGGTTCCAGTGGTGGATGCATCTCAAGAGGGCCGGCGTTCCCGTGAAGATGTGGTTGTCGCAAACGGGGCACGAGGACCCCTTCGACTTCCGCCGAGAGAAGTTCGTCACAACGCTCCACAGATGGATGGATAAGTGGCTGTACGGCGTGAGCAACGGGATCATGGCCGAGCCCGCCGTTGATATTCAACGGACACGTGGGTGGGACACCTATCAGACGTGGCCCTCGCGCGGGCGGAGGATGGCCAGGCTGTGGCTGGGTCCGGCCGACGGCGATCGCCCCGGAACCCTCAGTTTTAAGCGACCGGGTGAAGGTGCGACCCAATCGTACGTGGACAACCAGCCGGAGGACGACTGGCAGAGCTACATGGTTTCGGATCCGAAGACCGCCAAGGACGAACGACTGCTGTTCTTGACCAATAAGCTGAACCGCGACGTACGGGTCAGCGGACAGTTCAAGATCTGGCTTAGCGCCACGGTCGACCGGCCCGATACCAACTTCGCCTTCTACTTGGTCGATTATGGGAAGGCCCTTCGGATGAACCACAACTCCGATTCGGGACTCCGTACGACGACTAAAGAGTCCTGCCACGGACAGAGCACGGCAAAAGACGATGCGTGCTACTTCAAGCTCGATCCGATCATGGCCGAGTCCGATATCGAGGTCGTTACTCGGGGATGGCTAGACGCCCGACATCGTAAGAACCCCAAAAAGATGGAACCTCTAACGCCGGGCGAGAAGTACATGTTCAGGTGGACCGCGATGGGCGAGGACTACATCTTCAAGAAAGGTCACCAGATCGGCGTGATGGTGGGCGGGAGCGACACTACGTGGACGGTGCCCGATCCCGAGCAGGGAGCGAACATCGAGGTCCACCTACACGAGAGCAAGGTCAAGCTTCCGATCGTGGGTCGTCTCGGAGGGATCGACTTCTAGGTCGTGCACAAGAACCGAGTGGCGTTCGGCTTCCTGCTGGCGGCGGCGCTTTTGATCGGCTCCGCAACACCGTCATCCGCGAGGGTCAAGTGGCCGCGCCACCTCGACCCAAAATCCTGGGAAGTGCCCGAGCACATGACCTGGAAGGATTACCGGCCGGTCCCTCACGTCCCCTATTACGACAAAGATTACGAGCCGACGGTCAAGTCCTTCCGCGCCGCGTTGATACTCGGCGATTTCCCCGACTACAAGTTCCGTGTGGAAGCAACGAGTCGAGACGTCACCGGCCAAAGGGGCTTGGGGGTCAAGCCCGCCAAGTACTGGGTCCGTTATCTGTTCAGGAACGAGAGCCCCAAGGCTCCCCAGCGCGGTCACACCGTCGACGAGTACTGGAAAGAGAACTCGTACGGGCAGATCGGCGTCGAGGCCGAGGCGTTCGGTCCCTACACGATGGACGGTAAGTACTACGAGTACGGCGTCCGCGATTTCGGTACCGACGCCGACTGCCCCGACGGTCCCGATGGCTGCAATGGAGACTTCGATGTCGAGCTGCTCGAGAAGTCGACGGTCGATGTGGAGCTAGCGCAGGCTGAGCACGGGGAGTTCGACTTCCGCTTCTTGCTGCACGCCGGCTACGACGAATCCGGTACGTGGCTGAACTACGGACAGGCGATCTTCCCCAAGCCCGAGGCGGTCACCGAGAAGTTCGGCCCCCCCGGCCACCCCGACCACCGCAACTGGGCAGCGACTCGTTACGTGCCCTGGTCGTCGTTCTGGTCGGGCCAGCACATTTGGTCCCACGCGCTTCCCGGTCTCTCATCCACGCAGGGCGAGAGCGACGGCGGATCTACCTACGCACACGAGCTGTCCCACATCTTCGGAGTATTGGACAACTACAACAACCCCTATGCAGAGAGCCCTCGACGATCGTACAGCGGACCCTGGGACATGATGAGCCGCGGTACCTTCAACGGTCCGGGCGGCCCCTTCGAGCGCTGGTCGATTCCTCCCACAGAGGGCGGCACCATGGGATCGCACCACATGATCCGGAACAAGGTGCGCCTCGGGTTTCTCCCCCCATCGGAAGTCTTGACGTTGGAGAGAGCCGCTCTCGATGCCGCGGGACTAATCAAAGCTCGGGTGCTCCAGCGTGAGTCCCCGCCGGCCCTACAGAATCCGAATCTGCACAGCGGCGTCCGCATCGTTCTGGGGGACGACGCACACCAGTGCAGCACGTCGGAGTCAAAGTGCGACGGAGGTAATTACGACCAATACGACATTGAAGTCGTGAATCGTCAGGGATTCGATTCGTTCCTGCCGGACCATGGCGTCCTCATAGCCAAGACTAAGAACGCCGATGCCGCCCCATTTATCTGGGTCATCGATGCGTTCCCCAGGGACCTCAAGAGGGTCGACTACGTGGCGGCGGACGGAACTAAGTCCTATTACACGGTGGGCGATTACCGTCAGCTCTCCGATGCTGCCTTCCATGCCGGCACGGCCCCCGGCACGAAGAACAGCTACGTCGACAAGGCCAACAACCTCGCCTTCTACGTACTGGGCACGAAGACGAAGAAGGGCCGCAGGATCTATACGGTTGCGGTGCGCAGCTTGACCGCCCCGGATGTGCCCAGTCCGGCGACCGTCGAGAAGGTCGAGGGCGCAAAGCTGCGCCGTGATCGCGTCAGGGGTGTGGTCTTCAAGATCACCAACACCGGTCAAACCGACGCCCTTTACAAGCTTTCCCTGGAGAAGTCGGGCGTGAAGACACGTCTGCTAAACGACCTGAAGTTCATAAAGGCGGGGGACAGTAAGAAGATCGTGGTGTTCGCCCAAAAGCGGGCCGCCGATGCCTCGTTGACCCTCAAGGCCAAGGAGCTCTAGGCCCCTTTCGGACCTCGCCTGCTGCGTGCTAGGCTAGGGATTCGATCTCCCCCCGTAGTCCCGAACCCTTACGAACCGCGTCCGGGCTACGAGATGAAAGGGCTCATGGTGAACAGGGAGTACAAGCGAGCCGTACAAAAAAGCGAGAAAAAAAAGGCCGCGGCGCGCCCACCAGTGAAGGCGGCGGGTTCGCCCGCCAAGAAGGAGCGGACTAAGCCCCGTCAGTTTGTCAAAGAGGTCATTGCCGAGCTCCAGAAGGTTGCGTGGCCGACCCGCCAGGAAGTGATTTCGTACTCGACGGTGGTGCTTGTTGCCGTGATTGTCATCGCAACGATCATCTTCTTCATGGACAGGGTGTTCGCAGAAGGTGTGTTGGCGCTTTTCGACGTCAACACCTAAACCCAGACAGAAGGAAAAATGGAAACGGAGACCCAGGCAACGGACGAAACCCAGGAACCGGCCGACTCGGCAGAACCGGCCGCCGACGCCATTGGAGCCGCTGCGGTTTCGACGGAGGCAAAAGAGGACGCCGACGACACCTCCGAGGGAACCAGCGAGGACGAGCCCGAGGACAAAGCCGGAGACGATGTAGCCGAGGAGGTTCTTCCTGCAGAGACGCCCGGCGAGACGCCTACGCCTCAGGTCGAATCACCGGAGTCGGACGCCGCGCTCGATGCGGGTTCGGCTGGTGAACCTCAAACGGACGGTCCTTCTGAGGCATCCCCCTCGGCCGAGGCCGAAGTACCCGCCGCCGAGGGCGCGGCCGACGTTGCGATCGAAGCTCCGCCCGCCGAGGACACGACCGAAGTTGCAATCGAGGCTCCGCCCGCCGAGGCCGTAGACGCCGGAGCTCCGGCGACCGAGAGTTCGACCGACGAGGTCGAGGCTCCCGCGGCCGTCGCCGCCGAGGAGGACGACGACGTCTTCGAGCTTGACGAGGCGAGCATCCCCCCCAACGAGCGGCCCGGCGATTACTACGTGATCCACACCTATGCCGGATATGAGAACCGGGTAAAGACGAACCTCTCGTCCCGAATCTCCTCGATGAACGTCGACGACCGGATCTTCGAGGTCGTGATTCCCATGGAAGACGTCATGGAGATCAAGCAGGGAAAGAAGCAGGTCGTTCAAAAGAAGGTCTTTCCGGGCTATCTCCTGGTCCGCATGTACCTCGACGACGACTCCTGGTACGTCGTCCGCAACACCCCCGGTGTTACCGGCTTCGTCGGCTCGGGCGCGAAGCCCACTCCGTTGTCGGAGCGAGAGGTCGACAAGATCCTTCAGGTCAAGCCAGAAGACAAGAAGAAGCTTCGTCCCCGTCTGGAGTTCGAGGAGCAGGAGAGCGTTCGCGTCACCTCCGGACCCTTTGCCAACTTCACCGGGACGATCTCCGAAATCAACGTCGACCAGTCGAAGCTCAAGGTTTTGGTCAACATCTTCGGCCGGGAGACCCCGGTCGAGCTGGGCTTCGACCAGGTCGCCAAGCTCTAAGCGGCAGGAGGAACCACATGGCCAACGGCCGTCGCCGAAAGAAAGTGCTCCAGAATTTGAAGTTGCAGATCCCGGCTGGGCAAGCCACCCCTGCTCCTCCGGTCGGTCCTGCTCTCGGTCAGGCCGGTATCAACATCATGGAGTTCTGCAAGCAGTACAACGCAGCCACGCAGCAGCAGACGGGCACCATCGTCCCCGTCGAGATCGTTGTGTACGAGGACCGCTCGTTCACCTTCGTAACCAAGACTCCGCCGGCGGCGGTGCTGCTCAAACAGCGGGCCGGACTCGACAAGGGATCGGGTGAACCGAATCGAAACAAGGTGGGTTCTGTCACGAAGGACCAAGTCCGAGAGATCGCCGAGATGAAGATGCCCGACCTCAATGCGAACGACGTCGAGGCGGCGATGAAAATCGTCGAGGGCACCGCGCGGAGCATGGGGATCACCGTTAGCTAGAGGCAACGAGGAAAACGTGGGAGGCGGGGCCATCCGCCGACTCCGGCGCTGAGCCGGTTCACCACTTTCAAGGAGGAATGCAAGATGGCACAGCAAGGTAAGCGCCTGAGGAAGGCGTTCGAATCGATCGACAGAGATCACCGCTACGGCCCGGCCGAGGCGATCAAACTTCTTAAAGAGGCTCCTTCGACCAAGTTCGATGAGACCGTCGAGCTATCGATCAAGTTGGGAGTCGACCCTCGCAAAGCCGATCAGATGGTCCGCGGCGCGGTGTCTTTACCGAAGGGAACGGGCAAGACCGTTCGCGTGGTCGCTTTCGCCAAGGGAGAGAAGGCCAAAGCCGCCGAGGAGGCTGGAGCCGACGCCGTCGGAGACGACGATCTCGCCGACCGGATCCAGGGCGGATGGCTTGACTTCGACGCAGCCGTGGCGACCCCCGACATGATGCCCGTCGTAGGAAAGCTGGGCCGCGTGCTCGGCCCTCGGGGACTGATGCCAAACCCGAAATCGGGAACCGTGTCCGACGACGTCGCCAAGGCGATCCGCGACCTGAAGGGCGGTCTCGTCGAATATCGCACCGATCGTCACGGGAACCTCCACCTCATCATCGGCAAGAAGTCCTTTTCCGAGGACGACCTCGCCGAGAACTACGCCACGGTCATCGACGAGATCATTCGCGCCAAGCCGGCATCGTCGAAAGGCCGCTATCTCCGCGGGATCACGCTCAGCAGCACGATGGGCCCCGGGATCCGCATCGATGCCGCCAAGGCGAAGGACCTAGACGAGGAAGGGGTCTCCGCGTAACCTCGCGGGTACCGGTGGCCCTCCACATCGCACGAATCTCGGGGGCACTCCCCGCTCCCTACGGTCGCTCCCAGCTTCGCTGAGTCGGCCCCGACACACGTTCGAGCTTCCGGGCCGCCTATTGCGCCTGCTGCGGTATTCTCGGTTTAGCCCGAGACCGCCGGAGGGATTCCCTTAATAGCCGGCGCAGGTGACAACCGAGCTTTCGCGCGGTCGCCTGATTAGGGCGGCCGTTTTTTGTTGTTCTAGGAGAGGAGACCGATGGCGAGACCCGAGAAGGTCCAGGCCGTCGAGCAGATCAGCGAGCGATTCTCGAAGGCTGAAGGCGTCATTCTTACCGAGTACCGGGGGCTCACGGTCGGCGAGATGGCCGAGCTGCGAACGGCGTTACGGGAGGCCGACGCCGACTACAAGGTGCTCAAGAACACCCTGGCTCGGATCGCCGCGCGTGAGGTCGGTCACGAGGAGCTCGTCGACATGCTCGAGGGGCCCACGGCGATCGCCTTCGCCAACCGCGATCCCGCCGCGGTGGCCAAGGCTCTTGACGACGCCGCCAAGAAATGGCCCGTTCTCGTAATCAAGGGCGGACTGCTGGCGGGCAAGGTGATCACCGCCGAGCAGGCTCAGGCGCTTGCCAAGCTGGAGCCTCGCGACGTTCAGCTGGCGAAGATCGCAATGATGATGAACAGCCCCGTTCAGCAGCTGGCTAACGTGATCTCGGCCCTGTTGCGGGATCTCGGATCGATGTTGGCTCAGGTTGCAGATCAAAAGAGGGAGTCCGAGGCCGCTTAAGCGGTAAGGAGGAAGCGATGGCAGAAACGCTTACGCAGGACCAGGTGCTCGACGCGATTGCCGGCTGGACGGTGCTGGAGCTGTCCGAGTTTGTCAAGAGCTTCGAGGAGAAGTTCGGAGTGACGGCCGCGGCCCCCGTTGCCGTTGCGACTCCTGGTGGAGGCGGCGGCGACGGCGCCGCTGCCGCCGAGGAGGAGAAGGACGAGTTCGACGTCGTCCTCACCTCGGCCGGTGACAAGAAGATCCAGGTCATCAAAGAGGTCCGGGCGCTCACGAGCCTCGGACTCAAAGAGGCCAAGGACCTCGTTGACTCGGCCCCCAAGCCGGTCCTCGAAAAGGTCACCAAGGAGCAGGCCGATGAGGCCAAGGGCAAGCTCGAGGGCGCGGGGGCCGGCGTCGAGCTGAAGTAATCGCCGTGAATTAAGTAAAAGGGGCTGCGCATCTGCGCAGCCCCTTTTTCGTGGAAAATCGAGCGACGTCCTTAGTTCTCGCAGCCCTCCTTTACCTGAGGGTTACCCACGCAGGTATCGGTTCCGGGTCCTCCATAGGCGAATCCGCGCTGAGGGCTCACGTCCAGGTAGTCGTCGCCGCCCTGGCCGTAGAAATGATCCTGTCCGCCGGTGTCGGTAATCCGGTCGTTGCCGGGCCCGCCTTCGGCAAAGCCCGATCCCAACCAGTCGATGATCCGGTCGCCGCCCGCTCCACCAAAGAACTGCGCCCGGTTGCCCTTCATCTTGTCGCGGCCGTCCCCACCTTCGAGTTTGAGAGGCGCACCGGGGCTGTTGACGCAGATCCTGTCGTGGCCGTCGCGACCATGGACGACAACCGCCGCCTCGTAGCCGGTGGTTCCCACGATGACATCGTCGCCCTGCGTCCCGTAGACATGGCCGGAGGCGCCCGAGCCAATGGTCTTGGTGGCCTTCTCTCCGAAGCATTTTGGTGTTCCTGCACGGGCCAGCGGCACGACGACCAGCGCTCCCATCAGCAAGATCGTCGCTCCCGCGGCCGACACGACTGTTTGTCGCTTCATGACCCCTCCACTTCACAAGAACCGGCAGGACCTAAGAGTGGTGGACTTGCCTCCACGCTTCAAGGGGGTTCGTCCATCCGCTCGGCCCTCCGCGGAATTCATCCCCGCCCCAGGCGTTGGCGATGTTGACGCTCTCGGGCGCGAAAAAGTTATTGACTCCGCTCCCGGCCCGGACTAGGGTTTCCTCAGCTAGCACCAAGGAGTACACATAGAGAGCTTGACCGCTCCATGTTCCGGATTTGACGCCGGTGTGGGCCTTGGCCTATGCTGGCCATTCGCTGTGTCCAAACTCCGATCGTTCGACACGCCCTGTCGCGCGGCTAAGAACCGTCCATGGCGATCCGATCGGGGGCTGAGGAGGGAGCAATAACGGCGGCCTTCTTTAGCCATCAATTGCCGTCACCGGTACGCAATAGAGGAGGAACGTTTGGCATCTAACGGCCTGCGCGAACGCCGAACCTTCGCAAAGCTCGAAGAGGTTCTCCCCCCACCGAACCTGATCTCGGTACAGCGGGAATCCTTCGACTGGTTTCTGAACGAGGGCCTGAAAGACACCCTCAACGACATCTCCCCGATCGAGGACTTCACCGGCAACCTCGCCCTTCAGTTCCTCAGCCACGGCTTCGAGGACCCCAAGTTCGACGAGGACGAGTGCCAGGAAAAAGACCTCGACTACTCGCGCCCGTTGTTCGTAACGGCCGCCTTCATCAACAAAGAGACGGGCGAGATCAAAGAGCAAACGGTCTTCATGGGCGACTTCCCGATGATGACCGACACCGGAACCTTCATCATCAATGGAACCGAGCGCGTCGTGGTCTCCCAGCTGGTGAGATCTCCCGGCGTCTACTTCGACAAGTCGGTCGACAAGACATCCGACAAAGACATCTTCTCCTGCAAGGTGATCCCGGCCCGCGGCGCATGGCTCGAGTTCGAAACCGACAAGAAGGACACCGTCGGTGTGCGCATCGACCGCAAGCGCCGCCAGTACGTCACGGTGCTTCTGAAGGCACTCGGCTTCGGCACCGACGAGGAGATCCTCGAACTGTTCGACGGCGCCGAGTCGATTCGCGAGACGCTGGCCAAGGATGCGATCGAGACCCAAGAAGAGGCGCTGATCGATGTCTACCGCAAGCTGCGTCCGGGCGAACCTCCGACCGTAGAGAGCGCCCGAACTCTCCTCGACAACCTGTTCTTCAATTCCAAGCGTTACGACCTGGCCCGGGTGGGCCGCTACAAGGTCAACAAGAAGCTGGGCTTCGGTCACGACGAGAAGTCGATTAAGGAGATGTCCTCGGTCCTCCGTAAAGAGGACATCCTCGAGACGATCCGATACCTGGTCAACCTGCACGCCGGCTCGACGGACCATCAGACCGACGACATCGACCACTTCGGCAACCGGCGGGTACGCCCGGTCGGCGAGCTGCTGCAGAACCAGATTCGCGTCGGCCTCTCCCGCATGGAGAGAGTCGTCAAGGAGCGGATGACGACGCAGGATGTCGAGGCCATTACGCCCCAGACGCTTATCAACATCCGCCCCGTCGTCGCCTCTATCAAGGAGTTCTTCGGCTCCTCACAGCTGAGCCAGTTCATGGACCAGACGAACCCTCTAGCGGGGCTCACCCACCGTCGCCGCCTCTCGGCCCTCGGCCCGGGTGGTCTCTCGCGTGAGAGGGCCGGCTTCGAGGTTCGAGACGTACACCCGAGCCACTACGGACGCATGTGTCCGATCGAGACGCCCGAGGGCCCGAACATCGGTCTTATCGCATCGCTGTCGACGTACGCGCGGCTTAACCGGTACGGATTTATCGAAACTCCCTATCGGAGGGTGGTCGACGGCAAGGTGAGCAAGAAGATCGACTATCTGACCGCGGACGAGGAGGACCGGGCGATCATCGCTCAGGCCAACGTCGAGGTCGCCGAGGACGGCAGTTTCGTCGAAGAGCGCGTCCTCGTAAGGGGTGAGCACAACGAAATCGAGTACGTCGAGCCTTCCGAGGTCGACTACATGGATGTCTCGCCGAAACAGATCGTGTCGGTGTCGGCGGCTTGCATTCCCTTCCTCGAGCACGACGACGCGAACCGCGCGCTCATGGGAGCCAACATGCAGCGTCAGGCGGTTCCGCTCATGCGACCAACGGCCCCAATCGTGGGGACCGGGCTGGAGCATAGGGCAGCGGTCGACGCCGGCGATGTCGTTATTGCAACCGCAAACGGGACGGTCGACGCCGTAAGCGCCGATCGCATCATCGCGACCTCCGGCGGCGAGCAGACCGTCTACAAGCTCAACAAGTACCGCCGCTCGAATCAGTCGACATGTATCAACCAGCGACCGGTCGTGGACCAGGGCCAGAAGATCAAGAAGGGCGACATCCTCGCCGACGGCTCCTCGACGGATCATGGCGAGCTCGCGCTGGGAGCGAACCTCCTGTGCGCCTTCATGAGCTTCGAGGGCTACAACTTCGAGGACGCGGTCATCGTGTCCGAGCGTTTGGTGAAAGAGGACGTGCTCACCTCGATTCACATCGAGGAATACGAGATCGACGCCCGCGACACGAAGCTCGGACCCGAGGAGATCACTCGGGACATCCCGAACGTCTCCGAGGAAGTCCTGGCCGACCTCGACGAGCGCGGGATCGTTCGTATCGGTGCCGACGTCGGACCCGGCGACGTACTCGTCGGAAAGGTCACACCGAAGGGTGAGACCGAGCTGACTCCCGAGGAGAGGCTGCTTCGAGCGATCTTCGGTGAGAAGGCGCGCGAGGTGCGTGACACCTCGCTCAAGATGCCGCACGGAGAAGAGGGCAAGGTCATCGGAGTTCAGGAGTTCTCCCGGGACGCCGGCGACGAGCTGTCGCCGGGCGTCAACGAGATGACGCGGGTCTTCGTTGCTCAGAAGCGCAAGATCTCCGAGGGCGACAAGCTTGCGGGACGTCACGGCAACAAGGGTGTGATCGCCAAGATCCTTCCCGAGCAGGACATGCCGTTCCTTCCCGACGGGACCGCGATCGACATCATCCTGAACCCGCTGGGTGTCCCCTCCCGAATGAACCTGGGCCAGGTGCTCGAGACGCACCTCGGCTGGGTTGCACAGCAGCGCTGGGAGGACTCGAACGGCTCGTCGAACGGGCACGGGTCACCGAGCGCATGGCGCCGAGACGAACCGACCTGGGTGTCGACTCCGGTCTTCGACGGCGCACGCGAGGAGGAGATCCTCGGCGCGCTCGACACCGTTGCCGCCCGCGATACCGAGTACCCGCTGGTCAACAAGGTCGGTAAAGCGCAGCTTTACGACGGACGCAGCGGCGAGCCTTACGACAACGAGATCACGGTCGGCTACATGTACGTGCTGAAGCTGTCGCACATGGTCGACGACAAGATCCACGCTCGGTCGACGGGTCCGTACTCGATGATCACGCAACAGCCTCTCGGAGGAAAGGCACAGTTCGGCGGGCAGCGCTTCGGCGAGATGGAGGTGTGGGCCCTCGAGGCCTACGGCGCCGCCTACTGCCTGCAGGAGCTGCTGACGATCAAGTCCGACGACGTGCTCGGCCGCGTAAAGGTCTACGAGGCCGTCGTCAAGGGCGAGAACATCCCCGAGCCGGGCATCCCAGAGTCCTTCAAGGTGCTGATCAAAGAGATGCAGTCGCTGTGTCTGAACGTCGAGGTTCTCTCGGCAGAGGGCGAAGAGATCGAAATGAAAGAGATCGACGAGGACATCTTCCGCACAGCGGAGGAACTCGGTATCGATCTGTCACGCAGAGAGCCGTCATCGGTTGAGGAGGTCTAAGGGTTGCTAGACGTCAACTTTTTCGACGAACTAAGGATCGGGCTCGCCACCGGCGACCAGATCCGTGCGTGGTCGAACGGCGAGGTAAAGAAGCCCGAGACCATCAACTACAGAACTCTCAAACCCGAGAAGGACGGACTCTTCTGCGAGAAGATCTTCGGCCCTACTAAGGACTGGGAGTGCTACTGCGGTAAGTACAAGCGCGTTCGCTTCAAGGGAATCATCTGCGAGCGCTGTGGCGTCGAGGTCACGAGGGCCAAGGTTCGCCGCGAGCGCATGGGACACATCGAGCTCGCCGCTCCGGTGACCCACATCTGGTACTTCAAGGGCGTTCCGTCTCGCCTCGGGTACCTGCTCGACATCGCTCCCAAGAATCTCGAGAAGGTCATTTACTTTGCTGCGTCGATCGTTACCTCGGTCGACGACGCCAAGCGTCACAAAGATCTCCCGATGCTCGAGGAGGACGTGGCCAAGGAGATCGCTCGCATGGAGAGCGAACGCGACCGCCGGCTCGAGGAGATCCTCAAGGAGACCGAGTCGCGTCTCGAGGAGATGGAGGGCCGCAAGGCTCGTTCCTCGGAGAAGACGGCGGCTCGCAACCAGTCAGAGCGTCAGCAGAAAGAGGTGCGCGAGCGCACCGAGCGTCACATCGAAGAGTTGAAACTGACGTTCGACACCTTCAAAGAGCTGCACGTCAAGTACATCGAAGAGAACGAGATCATCTGGCGTGAGCTGAAGGATCGCTACGGCGACTACTTCAAGGGAGGCATGGGGGCCGAGTCCATCAAGGATCTCCTGGCATCGCTCGACCTCCACGCCGAGGCCGAGTTCCTTCGCGAGCAGATCCACACGGCAAAAGGCCAGAAGCGCCAGCGCGCGATCAAGCGCCTCAAGGTGGTTTCTCCGTTTACGGACCCCACTAAGAAGAACTCCCCGCTGGGGATGGTTCTCGACTGTGTTCCGGTCATCCCACCGGACCTGCGCCCGATGGTGCAGCTCGACGGTGGCCGTTTCGCGACATCGGACCTCAACGACCTGTACCGGAGGGTAATCAACCGCAACAACAGGCTGAAGAGGCTGCTCGACCTCGGGGCTCCCGAGATCATCGTCAACAACGAAAAACGAATGTTGCAGGAGGCCGTCGACGCTCTGTTCGACAACGGTCGTCGCGGGCGTCCGGTAACCGGGCCTGGTAACCGTCCCCTCAAGTCGCTATCCGACATGCTCAAAGGTAAGCAGGGGCGGTTCCGTCAGAACCTGCTCGGAAAACGTGTCGACTACTCGGGTCGTTCGGTCATCGTTTCGGGGCCGAAGCTGAAACTGCACCAGTGCGGTCTCCCCAAGCAGATGGCGCTCGAGCTCTTCAAGCCCTTCGTGATGAAGCGACTCGTCGACCTCGGTCACGCGCAGAACATCAAGAGCGCCAAGCGCATGGTCGAGCGTAGTCGTCCGCACGTATGGGACGTGCTCGAGGAGATCATCCACGAGCACCCTGTGCTGTTGAACCGAGCGCCGACGCTTCACCGTCTGGGCATCCAGGCCTTCGAGCCCGTGCTGGTCGAGGGCAAAGCCATTCAGATCCACCCGCTTGTCTGCGTTGCCTTCAACGCCGACTTCGACGGGGACCAGATGGCCGTTCACGTCCCACTGTCGGCCGAGGCGCAAGCTGAAGCGAGAATTCTCATGTTGTCGGCACACAACGTCCTGTCGCCGGCTCACGGTGACCCGATCGTCACGCCGACGCACGACATGGTGCTCGGCGCTTACTACCTGACGGTCGAAAAAGTCGGCGCGGAGGGCGAGGGCAAGGTCTTTTCCTCGCACGACGAGCTGGTCAAGGCCTACGACGCACGCGTCGTGGACATCCACGCCAAGGTGAGGGTGCGCGGTCTCAAGCGGTTCGAGGACGAAGACAGCGACGCCTTCGAAGCAAACCCGGGCCGGATCATGGAGACCACGGTCGGACGTTCGATCTTCAACGCCTGTTTCCCGGAGGACTTTCCCTATCAGGACTCCCCGGTGAAAAAGAAGGAGCTCACGGCTCTGGTCGACAGGTGCGCCCGCATCTACGACAAGAAGGAGCTCTCCGAGATCCTCGACTCGCTCAAGGCCACCGGCTTCAAGTACTCGACGAAGTCCGGTGTGACGATCTCTCTCGACGATGTGACCACCCCGGCCGCGAAGCCGAAGATCCTCGCCGAACACGAGAAGCGCGCCGATCGGATCGAGGGTCAGTACCGGAAGGGTGTCATCACCGAAGAGGAGCGTCGCCAAGAGCTCATCGACGTGTGGACCGATGCTACGAACGAGGTCACGCGCGAGATGGAGAACAGTTTCGACGAGCTCAACCCCGTGTGGATGATGGCGAGCTCCGGAGCGCGAGGCAACATCATGCAGCTGCGTCAGATCGCCGGTATGCGAGGTCTCGTGGCGAACCCACGTGGAGAGATCATTCCTCGTCCCATCCGAGCGAACTTCCGTGAGGGCCTGACAGTGCTCGAGTACTTCATCTCGACGCACGGTGCCCGAAAAGGTCTGGCCGACACGGCTCTTAGGACGGCGGACTCCGGCTATCTGACCCGTCGACTCGTCGCCGTGGCGCAGGAGGTCATGGTGCGCGCGGAGGACTGTGGCACCGACCGCGGCTTCCGTCTTGATATGTCGATCGAACGTCCCTTCCTCAAGCAGAAGTTGTTGGGCCGTGTGCTCCTCGAGGACGCGGTGGACGGCGACGAGGTACTCGCCGAGGCGGGGACCTACGTCTCTCCCGAGCTGTCGACTCGCATTGGAGAGTCGAACGCGAAGGAGATCGTCGTTCGGTCGGTGCTCACCTGCGATTCACGAGTGGGCGTCTGTCAGAGGTGCTACGGAGCATCGATGGCTACCGGCAAGTCGGTGGACCTCGGCGAGGCGGTCGGAATTGTTGCCGCCCAGTCGATCGGAGAGCCCGGCACGCAGCTGACCATGCGTACGTTCCACACCGGTGGAGTTGCCGGCGAGGACATCACGCACGGTCTGCCTCGTGTCGTTGAGCTCTTCGAGGCTCGTACCCCGAAAGGTAAGGCGGAGATCGCCAAGGCAAGTGGCCGCATCCAGGTTCACGAGGACGAGCGCACGCGCACCATCGAGCTCATCCCGGACGACGGCAGCGAGTCCATCAGCTACAAGGTGCCGCGTCACGCACGCCTCGAATATCGGGACGGCGACGCCGTCCAGGCCGGAGACGCGCTGACGCAGGGCTCGAAGGACCCCGACGAGATCCTCGATGTCATGGGGCAGCGCGAGGTGCAGAAGTATCTCGTCGATGAGGTGCAGAGCGTGTACCGCTCGCAGGGTGTTCCGATTCACGACAAGCACATCGAGCTGATCGTTCGCCAGATGCTGCGCAAAGTCACCGTCGTGGAGCCCGGGGACACCGAGTTCCTTCCCGGCGAGTTGGTCGACGCGCGCAGCTTTGCGGACGCCAACCAGAAGACCGTCGAGAACGGCGGCGAGGCCGCAACCGCCCGCCCCGTGCTCATGGGAATTACCAAGGCATCACTGGCAACGGAGTCCTGGTTGTCGGCTGCATCGTTCCAGGAGACGACGAGGGTCTTGACGGAGGCCGCCATCCGCGCCAAGTCGGATCCGTTGCTCGGCCTCAAGGAGAACGTGATCATCGGCAAGCTCATCCCCGCCGGCTCCGGTATGACCCGTTACCGCTCCACCAGGGTCGT
>JALZEI010000075.1 GCA_030862115.1 Actinomycetota bacterium | reverse complement strand
TTCTTCCGGCTGTCCCCGATAGGTGCAATTACCGAACTCGCCGGCAACCCACGCATCGCTTTTGATCGAGAGGTACTGGAGTACGAGGCCGTAGCCTTTTAGTTCAGAAACCCCACCGGCTGAGTAGATATTCGTCTGTCCTTGCACGGCGGTTCGCACGGGGAGCATCTTGGCATCAATGGACGTGTGATGGCTCACATGTAGTCGCCGTGCTCCTTTAAGTTCGTCAAAACGAATAGTTACCTTGGTCGGACCGTCGGCAACGAGGTAAAGGCGGTAGGTGCCGGGCTCTAATTCGTACTCGCTCGCGAAGTCCCCAAAAAAGGGAAGGAGTATCTCCTTACTCCCGGGCGGACCAAAAGCTCCTCCAGATGGCAAGCGTCCACCAAGAATCGCCAGCCCCTTGCGATCCTCCTTTTGAAGGAAGAAACCTCCGAACAGACCCCCTCCACTAACGTTGAAGTCGGGATTCGATCCCTGGTCTCCCGACAAGACGACCTTTTTCGGTATGCGAATCGTTACGAAGCCGGTTCGCGCACCCGAGATCACATTCGTTGAGCCCAGTTTCACCCGATGCACAGCGCGCTTGGGCGAAGTGGCAAACGCGAATCGCGGGGCGGCATACTGCCCGGCAACGAACGCCAGCAAGGCAACCATTAGAGCAATCGACTTGATCTTCATCGGATGTGCCCAAGAAGTTCGCCGAATGAGCACTCGATCCTGCTGCGGTGAGAGTGGTTGCCCTCGAGTTACTCGTTGTCTGCGTTGCCTGACGTAAACGATTTGTCTAGGCCTAACCGTGACGCGAAACGGTGTCATGGCACGACTGTGCCACGAACTCCGCGCGTTTGCGGTGAGCAGGATCATCGCGAGGTGGCACAGGACCATGCAGGATTTCTTCGCCCCTAAGGCGAAGCTTTGAATCGGTGGACCGGCAACACATGGGAGGACGGATGAAAAAGCTAGCGATCGCGGCCACGGCGGTGGCCTGCCTGGCGGGTCTCACCCCGGGAGGAGTTGCGGAGGCCGGCCCAGGTGCTCGCAAGGCCTCTCTTAAGTACTCGAACCCAAACACGTTTCGCCTCGGACTGGGTCCGGTCACGATCTATGCAATCGCGGCCGAGGAGGTCCTCTTGTTCGATACCAAACGCGGCGAGGACCATTTTTCGCTCCGCGTCCGAGATGATTCGGGCACCGACGTGGCCGGTACGATTTTCCAGAGCGGCCAAGCTCTCGGGGACTTTTGCCGATCGACTAAAAACGTGCACTTCAAGGGCGGAAAGCCGATCAGAATCGTTCTGTGGAGCGGCAACTGCGCGGACGGGTCCACGTCGATAGTCACCTCGGGCGTGATCAAAGCGACCTTCGCCGACCGTCTCTAACATCTGCCGCAAAGGCAGTTGAAATGTTTTTTGTTTGATCCGGCTCCAATAGTGCGTGAACGATATGAACGAGAAAAGCAGCGGCTGAATGACAAGTATGCGCATTCGAAGTCTCCCTTTGGCAGATTTCGGCGTTGGTTGGCCATGAGGTGGCTACTGATACGAGTATTCATTAGAGACCGGTTCATCAGCAGCTGGGCAAAGAATTCGGACTGATTCTGCTTCTAAGGCCTCCAACGAGGTTGGGGCCACGCCCGTCTTTCACTCAGTGTGTATTGCATAACGATCCGCTTTCGTTCGCAAGCCGCTCATGCCGGCGGGCCACACATTCCCGTCGCACGATGACTGAACCAAAAATACAGCGAATTACGTAGCCGGATTCATCCTCCTCGGTCCCATTAGTTCCGCTTTGCGCCCGTTGCCTAACGCGTAGACCGGTTTTACTTTTGAGCTTCCTCAACGGCGATTCGGGGATGTAATCGGGGCCAAGCTTGACGTCGACATGGCATCGATTCCTCACCCCAGCGGAGCTGCTATCGCCGGTGCACGCATAGGGAGGTAGCCCATGGCTCAAAGGAGTGAGCGACTGATACCGCTCCCTGGAGTTGTCAGGGACGGAGGGTACGTTCCTGCATGTATCGGTTTCGACGTCGTCATAGCCGCCTATCTCTTCATCCGATTCGCCTGAGGCCTACCAAAAGGAGCAGCAAATGGAGCACCGTATGCACGCCATCTCTCAAGACACGGAATTCCCCACCGACGTCGTGGGGCTGGAACCGGCGGGGCGGCCAGAACTGGTCGACGTTGCGCCGGGATCTACCTTCGATCTTCACATTGTGCCGGTTGCCAAACAGATCAACGGCGCCATTGTCCGGATGCTCGCTTACAACGGGTCCATTCCGGGTCCGACGCTGCGTGTTCGGCAAGGATCGGAGATCTACGTTGACGTGTCGAATGACGGCGACATCGACACGACCGTGCACTGGCACGGCCTCCGTCTCGATAATCGCTATGACGGAGTTCCCCACGACACTCAGGACCCGATCACACCGGGAGGCAAGAGCTACAAACATCGTCTGCGGTTCCCCGACGCGGGGCTGTTCTGGTACCACCCACACCTGCGCGAGGACTTCGCGCAGGAGATGGGTCTTTACGCCAACGTCATCGTCGTCCCCAACGACGCAGGTTATTGGCCGCCGGTTGACCGAGAGGTCGCTTACACGCTCGACGACATCCTGCTTGAGGACGGCAAGATCGTCCCGTTCAGTCCCCATGGTCCCGATCACGTCGCGATGGGCCGTTTCGGAAACGTACTTTTGGTGGGTGGTGAGCCCCAGCAGCACCTCGACGTCGCGCGGGGTGAGGTGATCCGCTTCTTCTTAACCAACACCGCGAATACGCGCGTCTTCAAGGTGCAGTTGCCGGGTGCGGTGATCAAACTAGTGGGAGGAGACGGCGGTCGTTACGAATGCGAGCAGTTCGTTGACGAAGTGGTACTGGCGCCGTCGGAGCGAGCGATCGTTGACGTTCGCTTCGATTCGGTCGGCTTCTACACCCTCCAGCACGTAACGCCACGTCAGACCTACCCGATGGTGACGATCGCGGTGAACGAATCATCTCAGGAGACGGCTGCGGGCGATCGTTTCACGAGCCTTCGAGTGAACGGCGAGATGCGCACTCAACGTGAGGCGCTGGGTCGTTTTCTCGATGCAACTCCGGATAAGATCCTTGCCTTCGTGGCGGAGATGGATTCCGAGGAGCCCGCGGGCGGGCCGGCGACCTACAGCTGTCCGATGCATCCCGAGGTGACGAGCGATCAGCCGGGCAAATGCCCCCAATGCGGGATGAAGTTGATGCCTGCACCTGCGCCCTCGACCTACAGCTGTCCGATGCATCCCGAGGTGACGAGCGATCAGCCGGGCAAATGCCCCCAATGCGGGATGAAACTGGTGCCGAGTGAGCAGGTGGCCGCTGCCACCTCGACGTCTGAGCCCCGTCATGCGCACCAAGGTCATCACGGCGATCCGGACGTGAGTGAGGGAAGGATCGAATGGGAAGACCTGATGCCCGAACTCAACCGTAGGACCACCGCCGAGACATTCCACTGGAAGTTGATTGATCACGACAGCGGCAAGGTCAACGGTGACATCGACTGGACGTTCAACGTCGGCGACCAGGTCAAGATTCGGCTCGTCAATGAGATGGAGTCTTCAGATCACCCGATGCATCACCCGTTCCACATACACGGGGAGAGATTCCTTGTGCTCGCGAGGGACGGTGTAAAGGAGCCGAATCTCGTGTGGAAAGACACCGTCCTGGTTCGGACCGGTGAGACCGTCGACATCCTGATGGACGCTTCTAATCCGGGTCGGTGGATGGCGCATTGTCACATCGCCGAACACGCCGAGAGCGGAATGATGTTCACGTTCGACGTCAAGGGGTCGTAGAAGTGACTGAATCAACGTCCTTCTTATTCATGCTCTGCCCGCGCTAACGGCTGTAAGGTCCGTGCGATGTACAGGGCTAAGGACCACAAAGCTGCGACAAGAACTGCCTTGTTCGACTGCTAAAAGATCGATAACTTAGGTTCAGAAAGGCCCGGCTATCAGGCCGGGCCTTTCTATTTAGGAGTTTCGCCGTGCTCCCGGGGCGGGGGAACCGATTCGGGCGGCAGGGTGTACTTAGAGAAACAACTCAGTGGGGGGCCGACCACTGGATGACGAGCAACTCGTAGAGAGATCGAAAAGCGGAGACGCGGATGCCTATCAGGAACTGGTGAGGCGCTATCAGGGCCCGGCTCACCGTCTCGCCTGGCTGATCACTCGCGACGTCGCGGGAGCAGAGGACGTGACGCAGGACGCTTTTGTGAAGGCCTACTACGCGCTGGATCGCTTTCGGAGCGGCTCGGCTTTTCGGCCGTGGTTGTTTCGCATCGTGGCGAACGAGGCCAAGAACCGCCGCCGGGGTCGCAAGCGGCAAGAGGGTCTCGTCGAGAGGTTGGGACCGGAGCGGGCCTCGGGGGGTGCGGTCCCATCCCCCGAGGTGACCGCTCTCGTGAACGACGAACGGAGGGTGTTGCTTGCTGCAATCGAAAGGCTCAAGGAATCCGACCGCACCGTGATAGCGCTGCGCTACTTCATGGACCTATCGGAGGCCGAGATGGCAACTGCACTCGGTTGCGCGCCCGGAACGGTGAAGTCTCGCCTCTCGCGGGCGCTCGGGCGGTTGCGTAAGGAGATGCCGGTGGGAGAAGACGGATGAAAAAAATGCCGCACGCCGAAGCGCTCGAGAGGGATCTGCGGGATCTCGCCGCGGCCATCAGCTATCCGGAGACGGTCGACGTGAGCTACCGGGTGCGTAGCGCGATCACCACGCCCGCTGGTCGTAGAGGCGGCCTCGGGGCGCGAGCCTTCCGCCTCGCCATCGTGTCTCTGGGGGTTTTCTTGATCGCCTTTTCGGCTCTGTTGGTCGCGGCTCCCGGGGCGAGGGAAGCCATCGCCGACTTCCTGGGGATCTCGGGCATCGAGATTCGCGTGACCGAGTCACCCTCACCGGCGCCACGAGACGAGGGCAGCTTGGACCTCGGTGTACCCACGACTTTCGCCGAGGCGAGGCAGGCCGTCGACTATCACTTACTGGTACCCCCAGACGACACTCTCGGCCCCCCCGACCAGGTGTACGTCGACGACGTCCCCGTGCCCGGCACCGTCACATTTGCGTACGAGCCGACGGACGCTTTACCCGAGACCGTGCAGGAGGTCGGCGCCCTGTTCACGCAGTTCCGGGCGCGTCTCCAGGAGCCGTTGCTGAAGAAAATCGTGACTCCGGGGACGACGATCGAGCCGGTGAACCTCGGGGAGGAGGGCTACTGGATAGCCGGCCTTCCTCACGAGATCTTCTACCGCGTGAAGGGTGAGATCGTGGCCGACCGAACCCGGCTCGCCTCCAACACCTTGTTGTGGGAGAGCAACGGCGTCAGCTATCGGTTCGAGTCATCTCTGTCGAAGAAGGGCGCACTGGCCGCCGTGGCCGGTCTCGACTAAAGGGAACCACCTTGCCCACTGCGGTGTAGAGGCGACAGGACGTCAGACGTGCCGCGTCGACTCAAGGAGGCCGAGATGGTGGGCACGATCGCCGTGAAGCGCCGGCGAACGGCCGCAACCACGTCCTCCTCGCTCGATGCATAGGCGCGTGACCGAGGAACTGGGAGAACCGAGAGAAACCGCCGGCGCCTTGACCCTCTGATTAAGGGAGCGGAGGCTCGTCGGCGTTTGGCATCCCCTTCGCAAGACTCGAGGTCATCTTCAGAAAGCTTTCGTGTGCGGCCTTTACCCCGCGACTCATGGAGCTTTTGGAAAGAAGCTGTCGTAGCTCGATGTCCGACAGCGTCTGTGCGCTGCCTGAGCTCGGCGTGACGGCGCGGTCTCGTGTCGAACGAGGCCGAATGAAGATGTCGAAAGAGCTGTTCGTGTCCCGTAATACGAGGTTGCCCGCCGCGGAATCGAAGGTGACCATCTTGCCGTCGGAGGAGATGTCGGAAAACAGGCTCAGCAAATTGGGTTCACGTCCCGACATCGCCATGCTGACGCGCCGCGTCGTTCCCTTCACCCGGTCGTGAACGAAGATATCCGGCTGCCCGTTGGTATCGTCGGGCACTAGGTTGTCGGCGCTGGACATGAAACTGATGAAACGGCCATCTCCGGAGATAGCCGGGTAACCGCTTTCTCCGCCAACTGCTTCATTGCCTTTCGACGAGACGCTAACCCGCCGGGTTCGGTCCGTCTTTAAATCGCGTACGAATACGTCGTATCGCCGGTTTTCGTCACCGCGCACGAGATCGCTCGCGTCCGAGTGCCAAACTACAAAGCGGCCGTTATCAGACAGCTCAGCGCCTCCGTTGCAACAGGAGGGTCCGCCATCAATGTCTTTGCTAATCATCACCGTCTCCCGGGTGCCCGGATTGTGTGCGAAGACATCGACGCTGCTCCCGGTGTCGCCCTTCACGAGGTTTCCGGCCAGGGAAAGAAAGGTCACGGTTCTTCCGTCGCGGGAGATCGAGCCACAGCAGCTCGGGGCGTTCGCGTTTCTTCCTTTCCTGGAGATGCTGACCCGCTTGAGCGCTCGCCGCCGTAGATCCTTGATGAAGACGTCCCAGGTTGCATTTGTATCCCTGCGGACGAGGAAGGAAGCCTCCGAGGAGAAGGACACGTAACGACCGGTAGGGGAGAGCGTCGGACAGATCGCGTCGGCTTTTCGCCCTCGCCACACGCTCACCGGACGACTTCGTCCGGTTTGAAGATTCTGTACCCAAGCTGCGAGGTTGGGACCGTAAGGTTGCCGGCCGAAGTCGAATGAAATGAACCGCCCATTGCTGGAGACGTCGGCACATGCGGCAGCCTTATTTGGGCCGCCGAGGGGGTCTATCCGAAGGGTCCTCTCACCCAAGCGGTCGCGAACAAAGAGGTCCCTGTCAAATTGGTCTTCACAGGCGCGAGAAACGTTTGCCGCGTTCGACTCGAACACCACGAAGCGTCCGTCTCCGGACATGTCCGGAAAGAAGCTACTGCCGTCGAGTTGCGTTCCGCCGTTACTGACCGTAGCGCGTGTCAGCCTTCCTTGCTCTCTAACGAGACTCGGCTGGGGGGTTCCCCTGAAAGCCTTGAGAGCGAAAGTCTTTCCTCTTGCGGACCAATCGGCGAGATACGACCCAGAAGCTATGTGTTGGATGCGGGAGGTGACTCTAGGAGAACGCATCGTGCTGCAATCAGAGAAGGTGAGGGAATAGAGCCTGGGGCCAGTGATGGACACGATCCCGCTCCCATCATCGAGAGAGGTGATTTCCAAAGTGGCTTTGCTCCGCCCATTTGTGTTGCACCGATCCCGGATTAAGGCGTAATCGTTTTCTGGTCCACTCACAACCGAGCCCTCAACGGTGGCTTCGAAAGTCACGCAGCCGTAGTACCAACGCAGAAGGGCCTGCGGCGGATTCGTCTCCACGACGTACTTGATCGGGAGGTCTCCGGGAGGCGCGGCAGCGACATGGATGTGCACGGAGATCGTCTTTGCGTCGTTCTCGAACCAAGCGCTAAGAATGTCAGCGGTCGGGACGTACGTCGCGTGGGACTCGACGAGGTAATGGGCATCTCCCGCACGATCCCTGACGTGGACCTGCTTGGGAACCTCTCGGCCCGCCCGGGCACCGGGGGCAAAAACCAACCCCGCTACTAACAGTGGAACCGCCGCCACAGCAATCCGCCGCATTCTTGCCTCCCTATTTCCAGCCGGGCCCGTAGAGGCCGGTGAATCTCACCCGTTCTAGGTCGTTACCGAGCAGGAGACGCGATTGGTTTGGTTGCGGGTCTTACAAACCTGGGGGCTGTCGGAGGGGGCTCGGCTCTCGCTTTCCCCGAAGGCGGCCTAGCCTAGGGGCGGCCGACCTTTCCTCCCAGGGCCTTCGCCGCCTTTTTGGCGATCTCGGGCGATGTGGGGGCGAGGACCACCCAGTTCTTGCCGAAGGCGAGGCTCTTGCCCTGCGTCGCCTCCATGCTCGACACCGATGCGTCGAAGGAGAGCTGGTTGTAGTAGACGAGGATCGTGAGGCTGTCGGTGCCCATAAAGCAGCTGCCAGATTCAAGAGTTCCGTTGCTGACGACGACATTGGTTCGTTTGCACTTGACCCCGTTCGCTTTGAGTTCCGCGACGAGCGGTTTGATGCCTTTGAAGGTTCCCTCGGCACTCGTGTCGATTTGTTGCGGTTCGACGCCGCCGTCTCCGATGTCTACGTCCGCGCCCGGATCGGTGAACGCGTCGGTGACCTCTTTTCCGACAAAGAAAACCCCACCTACGGCCGAGGCCCCTACGACGAGGACGATGAGGACGACCAGCAACGGTCCCCAGCGCGATCTTGTCCGGGCTTGCTGTACGTAAGGGGACTCGCCCACGTTCAGGCCCGAGCCGAGCTGACCCGTGAAGTCGTGGCCGCAAAAGCCGCACGCGTTCGATTGGGCGTCGACCTGGTTGCCGCACGCCGGACACTGCTTCATCGAACGGATGTTTCCCGGATCAACTCTGCTCTCATTATTGTGATGAGCTCAGCCTATGGGCGGCGGTTCCAAAGTGAAAGGGGATTTCCCGAGGGCGGGCGAGGCGAACGTACGTTTGGCCCAGTCGGGCTTTCGTGATTAAAGCCGCATAAGCAAGCAAACGAAGTGAACACACGTTCGCCTCAATGAGGATATTTTGCGCAGGTGCTGAGTCCACGACAACGAATCGTTCGCTCGTCGGCCGTCGTTCTCGTCTTCGCGGGATTGGTCGCCGGAACCTTCTGGGGCAACGACGAGCACTTTCCGCTCGGCCCCTTTCGCATGTACTCCGTCACCAACAGCCTCGACGGAGAGATCAGGGCGATCTACCTCGAGGGCGTGGCCGCCTCGGGCGAGGAGTTCCGCCTTGACTTTGGCGACCTGGGGCTTCGTAGGGCCGAGGTCGAGGGACAGCTCGAGCGCGACACCCCTGATGTCGTCCTTCCTCTCCTGGTGAACTCGTTCAACCGGCGCAACCCCGAGATCGGTCCCCTTCGGGAGCTCCGGTTGGTCGAGGAGGTCCATCAGTTGCGGGGTGGGCACGTCGTCAGCACCGTCGCGAACACGATCGGCGAGTGGGAGGCGACGTGAGCGCGCAGGTGGCCACCGAGAGGGCGACCCGCGCGCAGGGATCCGCGATCGGACGCTGGTGGTTTCGTCCCGTCGGCAGAGGTCGTATCGCCGCGCTCCGAACGATTCTTTATTCGTTCATCTTCGTCGACGTTCTGTTGACGACGTCGTGGGTGGCGAGTCACGCAGCCGTGCCGGGAGAGCTCTACCGACCTTTGGTGGTCGGCCGGCTGTTACCGCTTCCGACGCCCGGTCCGTTGTTGGTGCCGACGGTCAAGTGGTTATTGCTGGGTTGTGCCGCCATCGCCGCCTTCAACAAGCTCCCGCGGATCATGGGGGCCGCGGTGTTCGTGCTGTATTTCGAATGGATGGTCATCGCGATGTCCTACGGAAAGGTCGACCACGACCGCTTCGCCTTTCTCGTCGCACTCGCCGTGCTCCCCACCGTGGGTAAAGCGCGATGGGGCGACCGCACGTCCGACGATGCCGCGGGGTGGGCGGTGCGGTGCATCCAGGTGGCTGTTGTCGTGACCTACTTTCTCTCCGTTTTCGCCAAGCTTCGTTTCGGGGGCATCGAGTGGCTCAACGGCGCCACGCTTATGCGCGCGGTGATCAGACGCAACACGTTTATCTCCGAGCCGCTGCTCGATTACCCGTGGGTCCTGCGAGCGACGCAGTACGGAATAGTGATCTTCGAGCTGGCGTCGCCGCTGTTGCTCGCGCGAGGTCGCCTCGGGAGGCTCGTCCTGGTGGGGGCGGTGCTGTTCCATCTGGTCACCTTCGCAACCATCGGCATCATCTTCTTGCCGCACGTCATGTGCCTGCTGTCGTTTGTAGAGCTGGAAAAGTTGACCCCGCAGTCGATTCCGGGCATTAGAGGGATCGGTGCGGGACGAGGAAATCTGCTGCCCCGGCGACGCGCCGCCACGTCCTAAAGAGGATCCCCCTCCCCGCGCCGCGACGTTTCCGCACTAAACTCCCGCCATGGCACGAGACCCAGGGATGTATGAGCCGGGCCCGCCGGGAGGCCCGCCCAGTGGCCCCGATAGGGGCGTGCTGTACGCGATCATCGCCATCCTTGTGATCATCGTTCTTGTATTGGCCTTCTTGTTATTGGACCGAGACGACGACGAGGAACCAAGGGGACCCGTCGTGTCGATCGGACCCGAGACCGAAACCGCGAGCCCGACCGTGGGCGTCCTAGAATCGCCCTTGCTGACGCCGAGCCCAACTGCGTCGCCCACTCTCGTCACCGATTTTCCTCTGCCGGGGGATGAGGAATTTCTCTTCACTCACGTCCCCACCGAGATTCAGCCAACGTGTGAGCGTCAGGACCCGGGCCTCATGCCCCCCGGCGCCCAGGCAGGCATCGAGTGCAACACGAACTCCGGCGCGGATTTCGTCAGGTACTTCAGATACTCAACGAAATCCAGCATGGACGCTCAGTACCGGCTCGCCTTGGACATCGCCGGAGCGGTACGGGACCTCGGTTCCTGCCCATCGGACATCCCCGCCGAGCTCAGCTACACCAGGGCCGGAAACGAGATCATCGGCCGCTTGGTGTGCTACGAGGCCGACGGGCAAGGCCGCATCGACTGGACCAACGACAAGCTCCTTATCTATTCGGAGTCGGTGAGTCTGGACGGCATGTCGGACCGGTTATTCGACTTCTGGAAGACGGCCGGACCATTGCCCCGTCCTCAGAGCTAGCAACAAATACAGAATCCAAACGCCGCTTTCCCCGATGAGGGGCCGCCGTTTGCTTAGCTCCTCCGTCGACGGCGCCGCGCCAGCGGCACGGCCGCGACCGGAAACAGAAGTGGAACGATCAGCCACCGACTCGCGGCTTGGCTCGTCGCGGTTACCGCGGCTACGAAACGGTCTTGGTTTCCTCTGCGTGACAGCAGGTCGTCCGCCGAGGGGCTGGTGAGATCGCCCGCTAGCGGTTTGTTCGAATCGAGATCTACGACAGTCATGTTGTCGAGAAGATCGTCTGCCGTGAGCTGGCGCGGAAGGAAGGGCTCGAGCTCCCTGACGAAATAGGGCGGGAGATGTCGGTGGCGCAACACGACCTTCACCGAGATCGATTCGTCTCCTACCTTCGAGACGTCGAACCGATAGGCGAACCGAGCGGATTCTCCGTGGGGGATGGCCGCCAGTGGCTGCGGGTCGTTATCCGATAGAGGATCGCCCACGGTCCTTAGCCTGTCCTTGACTACCCCTCCGTCTTTCGTTTGGTAAGCGACCTCTTCAAAAACACCGTCGTCGTCGGCGTCACCGTCCGTCAGGATCTTTTGGAAGTTGACCAACCAGGGATCGCATTCCTCAGAGGCGGGGACCGCCTCTATCAACCTCACCTCGCTCTCGTCCGCGGCGACGGGCTGGTCGTCGCAGGTCTTCAGGTCCTCCGAGGGCGACGAGATCTGTCCCGATCCACATGTCGACTGAATTCGCCCTAGATCCAAAAGACAGACGTCGTCGCCCGAAGAGGTTTGGGCGGAGACCTCGAGCCAGAACTGACGGGCAAAGGCGAAGCCGGTGGGAAAGTTGTGTCCGGTTCGATTCTTGATCCGGACGGTCGCCGTCAACGTGCGGCCCTTCGCGGGCGGAATGTCGACCCTAAGGTCGACCGCCTGTTGCAGCAGCTGCTCCCGGTGTGCGAGGACTTTGGCAAGCGCCTCTTCGGGCATACCGGGCTGTTCGTAGTAATCGGTGTCTAACTCGTAATCAACACCTACGAAGGTGTGCTCCCTGCGGTCGCGTTCGGGGGCCGCGAGGAGGGGCGTCCCGCGGGCGACGGCGCTCGTGGTGGGGGGCATGTGACAGTCGACGCAACTCGGACCGACGCCACCGCGCTCGAACAAGAAGTCCTCCCACTCGTTGAAAGTCGATTGCAGGACGAGGTCGTTGTCCACGTCGAACTCGTTCTCATCCAGCACCCCGTCGTCGTCGGAGTCGTTGGGCGGGCTGTTGGAGCCTGCCGGCGCAAGCCCCCCTCCATCCACGTCTGCGGCCACGTTGTGACAGGTGCCGCACATCCCCGACGAGCTGACGGGATCCGACATGAAACCGGTCGCGATGTCGTGAGCGCTGGTGGGGATCGGATCGCCGCCCGACAGCGGCGGTCCGTACATCGTGCCGAAGGAGAGGTTGCCTCTCGACTCGATCGGGAGGTCGTCTTCAAATCCCGCGAGCTCCTCGGGGTGTTCCTCCATCGCATGACACACGACGCAGGTGATTCCTTCGCTGGTCGCAGTGTCGGGATTGATGCCGCGATCGTCGAGGACCGGGAAGGTGGTCTTGTCGTTGAACTTGGTGGCGATCGGAGCGTGGCAGTTGACACAATCCGTCTCGAACTCCGGGTTCACCTGCAGGGCCAGCAGAGTCTGGGCCTGGGTGATCGTGCTGGTCTGTGCGTTCCGATGCGCCGACAGCTTCCACTCCTCGACGATGTCTTGATGGCAGCTCGCGCAGTCGTCGGCCGACGCGAAGTTGCGTTCGGCTTCGCCGGCAAAGAGACGCCCCACGTTGAAGACGCCCCAGAGGTGGACCGCGATCGCCACCAGGAGCAGCGCGGCCAGAGGGAGATGGGCCGCGCGCCACACCTGCAGCGTTCGCGAGAGACGTCTCTGACGCTTCTCTCGACCGGCCTCGATCTCGAGGCGCGAGGCGAGCTCTTGAGCTCTCGTCCACGGCTCGATCTCGTCCGGTGGGATCTGGTCGCGGATCCCGGCCAGCGCCGCGGCCGTTGCTCGTCCCTCGAGGATGTCGTCGACGATCCGTTGCAGTCCCTCCGACTTCCCCACCCGGAGTTTCTCGAGCTCGATGTGTGTCAAAGAGACCCGTTCGTGTGTGTCGCGAATCGAAAGGTTGCCGACATCGGACGGGACCCGAGGCGGCACGATCAGGTAAACCGCACGCCAGACGGCGCCGCTGGCGATCAGAAGAACCAGAAGCCCGAGAGCGATCTTTCCGCTGGTCAGCCCGCCGGTCCAGGGAAGTAGGAGCGTGTGGGCGAGTGCCGCCGCCACAGAAAAAGCGCCGATATAGATGTGCGACTTGAGCCAGCCCATCATCGTTCCGCCGATTCGTTCTTGCATTAGCCGTTTGCGCGCCGAATAGAAGAAGGCGATGACGATCAGACCGAGCGCGATGACCCCTAGGAGGCTGATAAGGAAATAGGTAGGCCGGGCCGACGATTCGAAGCTGTTTCTGATGACGCGAATGCCGCCGTAAGCCAATCCCAGGCAGATGATCGTGATTACGAGCGCGGTCACAAGCCACGGCCACGAGCGTTCGGAGGTTCGTTGAGGCCGCCGAACGCTGGGTGTGCTCAAGTCGCCGCCGGCGTCTCTGAAGTTTCCTTTTTCATCTCCATTCCAACTACGACGTCGGAACGTCCGAAGACATCGACCGGGTTGATCCGGATCGCTGCTCCGACAGGACAGCCGGTTACGCACGCGTAGTCGGAGTAGCCGGCGCAGAGATCGCACTTGACCGCGACTCGGTTCCCCTTTACGTCGGCGCGGTGCACGTCCTCGTCGACGTCGTAGTCCTGAGCTCCGGATAGATAACTGATGAGTCTCTTGATTCCGCCGTCTCGCTTCCGCTCGCGCTCGTGCATGTTGATGTTGCCGTAGGGACATCGTTCGGCGCAGGCTCCGCAACCGATGCAGTTCTCATCGACGATACGTATCTCACCGTCGGGCTCTCGCACGATGCCGTTGACCGAGCACATAAGACAGACCGGATCCTCGCAATGCCGGCAGGCCGTGGGGAAAAGGAGATCGCCCATCTGCAGGCCACCGCGGTAAAGCCTCGAGTAGCCGTGCCTTCGCTCGCACGAATCGACGCAGTTGTTGCAATTCGTGCAGATGGCGGTGTTGATTACCAGCACCTCGGTCCCCTGAACAACGCCCTCGGTCAGGAGGCCCTCGATGTTCAGTAGGTGATCCGTGGTGTGCGCAGCGGGGGCCGGTCGCATTTGCGTGGAGTCGGTAAGGGCGGCGAGGTACTGCTCGGCCTGGGACGCCACCTGCCCGAACCGTTGGCGAAGATGGGGGTACGACCGCAGGATCTCGTAGACCGCCTCGGCCGGAACCTCGATGACCTCGGAGCGCGTGTTGGCGGCAACGGTGGCGGATTGAGCTTGCTCGAACAACAGCGAGGTCGCGCCGCAGACGTCTCCTTCGTGGAAGTACTGCAACACTCTCTCTCCGTCGCCGTGTCGCCGCGAGACCTTGAGAAAACCCTCTTTGATGAGATAGAGACCCGACGGCGGGTCCCCCTCTTCGTAGAGGATCTCGCCGGGCCTCAGGGCACGGAAGGTCGCGTTCTCGAGCAGTGTGTCTACTCCCTCCGAAGGGAGAATGGACAAGACCGGCGATGAACGGGCCTGGCTCCAGACGGAGTTTTGCTCGTAAAGCGACTCCATCGTGTCGCGAAACGTAGCGGCCTCACGCATCAATTGCATGACTGCCGGTTTGGTGACCTCGACGATGACTGCGTTATCGATGGCCGAGATCATGAAGGGCTCGGTCTGGGGACTCATCACCCCCATGAACCCATGGAAACAACCGGGATCGAGAACCAGGATGCGAGCCCGCCAGCCGTTCGCGTCAACGGCCGACTGTTCGAGAGAACCGGACACCACCACGATCAGGCGCTCGTAATAGGCGCCTTCGCGCACGAGGACCTCGCCGGGGGCGAGGCTTCGCAGCGTCGCGCTCAGGAGCATTCTCCGCATGGATAGGGGCTCAACTCCACCGAAAATCGGAAGAGTGAGCATGTGGCTCGAGAGCTGATCGACGGTCCACTGCGACGCAACGATCTGCTCGCCCATTTGCAGAGGCATCGCCCGGTCAGGCGCGACGCTCTCGATCTTCATTTTGTTCCATAAAACGATGTCCGCACGCGAGAGATCGGCGGGGCACACCGGCACGCACTGCTGGCACTGCGTGCACTTCATTACGAACTCCATCACATTGGCGGCGCGGATCTCTTCTTCCGTTACCGCTTGATTTAGCTCCGCAATGGTCACCGCGCGAGACTCCGGCAGGGGACAGGCGATTAGGCAGTCGTTGCAGCCGATGCACGCCATGGTGTCTTGGCGAACCGTTTCCCTAAGTTCCTGGATGAAGTCCATCAGCTCTGAAACTCCACGACTGTCGCCGGACCCATCCGCAGCTTGTCGCCGGGCCCGACCGGTTGCGGCGAGTCGGGATCGAGCCGATCGTCGTTGAGCCACGACCCGTTGGTCGAGCCGAGGTCGGTGACCCGAACCGCTCCGTCCTCGGTCCGGTCGACTCTTACGTGACTACGCGAGATGAACCGGTCGTCGATGCCGACGGCCCCCTCCGCCCCCTCGCGACCAAGAACTAGAGGAAGGCCGCTTAGGGACACCGACTGCCCCGCTGTGGGGCCCTCCACGGCCGTCATCGTCGTGGGGGCGGGCGGAGGCTCGTCGGGGGCCGGCTCGCCGACGTGCTGCGAGTCTGCGACTTCCTTCCCCGCTACCAAATCGATGATCCGCGTGGCACCGGCCGGGACCTCCTCGGATAAGGGGACGGACCGCGGTGCGGCTCCTTGTGTGTCCTCGTCGACCGTCACCGTTTTGACGACCATCTCGACGGTGCCGAACCTGACCTCAGCGTCCTCGTGGAGCCGTTCGTTCGCGCCGGCCTCGAGC
>JALZEI010000056.1 GCA_030862115.1 Actinomycetota bacterium | reverse complement strand
CCCCGGCACCTGCCGGTCTCGAGCGCAAGCATCGGACAGCGGACCTATTGCGGCATAGTGGTCGAAGGTCGAGAGTTGGGCGACTTCCGGCTGATACGTTGCCCGACCGATGCGTGACATCGGTCTGGTCGGACTCCCCTTCTCCGGGAAGTCGACGCTGTTCACCGCGCTCACGCGGGCGGGCTCCCACGGCGGTCAGGCGAACGTCGCGGTGGTGCCGGTCCCCGATCCACGTCTCGCCGTGCTCACCGAGATGGAGCGCTCGGAGAAGACGGTCCCCGCCCAGGTCCGGTTCGTCGACGTGCCGGGCGGCGTCTCGAGCGCGCAGGGACTGGCGAAGCTGCGGGAGGTCGATGCGCTGGCCGTGGTCGTGCGGTGCTTCGGCGTCGACCGGAAGCCCTCCGAGGAGCTCGCGAGCGTCCGCAGCGAGCTGCTGCTGGCCGATCTCGCCGTGGTCGAGAGCTCGCTCGAGCGGGCCCGGAAGCGAGCGAAGGGCACGGCCGCGCCGGAGGTCGACTCCTTGCTGCGCGCGAAAGGGTCGCTCGACGAGGAACGGCCGCTCCGAGAGGCGAAGCTCGAGCCCCAGGACCGGACGCACCTCAAGCCGATCGCGCCGCTCACGCTGAAACCCGAGGTGGTGGTGGCCAACCTGGAGGAAGGCGAGGGTGTGCCTCCTGAGCTTCCGGGCGCGGTCGGCGTCTACGCCGCGATCGAGGCCGAGACGGCCGAGATGGATTCCGAGGAAGCGCGCGCGCTGCTCGAGGAGTTCGGAGTGGCGGAGCCCGGCCTCCAGCGGGTGATCGCGGCCTGCTACGAGGCGCTCGAGCTGATCACATTCCTGACGACCGGCGAGGACGAGACGCGGGCGTGGGAGGTGCGGAAGGGCGCGAAGGCGCCCGAGGCCGCCGGCGTCATCCACTCCGATCTCGAACGGGGTTTCATCCGGGCCGAGGTCGTGGCGTACGACGACCTCGTCGAGGAGGGCTCGTGGGACGCGGCGAAGGCGAAGGGGAGGCTCCGGGTCGAGGGCAAGGACTACGTCGTGAACGAGGGCGACGTGCTGAACATCCGCTTCGCCGTCTGAGCCCCTCACGCAGGAGGGTACGTGCGGCGGCCCGCCGAATGCTTGCTCGTTACCCTTCTGGAGCGGAGGCGTAGACGGGCTGTAGGCAGGCGGCGATCACGGGAGGCACGGGCATGCGGGCGAGGTTGACGGCGGTCTTGACGATCGCCGTCGTGGTCACAACGTCGCCGGGGGCTCTTGGCGGGACGGTAGAGCCGCGCCACGCCACGCTCCCGTACGCGCCGACCGACGACAACTTCGTGGTCGGGGGGCCGGAGGACTACGCCGTCGCCGGCACGGGCGACGGTGACGCCCAATACGACTTCGCCGTCGAGAAGGGCGAGAAGGCGGTAGAAGTGTTCATCCAGGACGACACGGAGCTACCGGTCGCGGGCATCGTGACGCAGTGGAAGCAGACGGACCATCGCCAGTACGGCCCGGCCTCGGCGACGACGTACGTGGCGGCGACGTGGAAGCGCTTCTGCGGCCAGACGGACGCGCCGGTCCCGCTCAAGCCGAAGCTGGAGGTGCGGATCATCGTCATGGAAGGCACGTGCCTCGACGGGACGCCCTCGGCCCCGACGACGGGCCAGATAGTCGTCGACTTCCACCGGAGCGAGCCCAGTCATGGGAAGGCCCATCTCCTCCGCCTACACCTCCGTATGACTCTAACCTCGTGGTGTCAGATTCCGCCGCCCCTCGTTTGACGAGGATGCGCTAACCACCTACGACTGTGATAGCGGCCACATCATCTCGATTGATCATGAGGCTTTCTATCTGGGGACAGTCAGATGGCTCGATTTTCAACAGTGGAGCATCGTTTGTTAGCTCTTCCGTCAAGACGTCTCCCGTTAGGAAGGGTTGCGTTTGATCACAAGCGGACATCACCGTGTCGTCCGAATCGTCCTCGAACCAGATTGTCACTTGCTCGCTATCACGTATGAGACCTCCGATGACGAACGCGGTGAGAGTGGCCGCGGCCGCGGCGGAAGCACTGACGACGGCCCGCCGAGTCTGTTTGGAAACTCGAGCTGCGTCCGTTCTCGCGCTCTCGAGCGTTTCCCGTTGGAACGATTCTGGGTCGACTGCCGTCTCTCCACCCTGCTCCAGCTCGGGTGAGATTGTCGACGTCTTGAGAAATAGCAATGCGCTGGTTGCCCATAACAGCGCCGCGGCTGCGCCTATGAGCTGGACCAGCAGAGGTCGCGTCGCTATATCAGCCAAGATCCCGACGGCAAGAAGGCCGGTAAGTATCGCCGTGCAACTGGTGAACGCGCCTTGGGCCCGACCTGCTGCCGCATACGGGGAGCTCAGCACGAGCGGATACCACGCACCGATGAGTGCTCGGCGGACCTCCGCTCTGACTTCCTCTTGTGAATCCGTCACCGTTCTAGTCCCCCATTTCTCGTCTATTGTCTTCGGAGGCTATCCCGTGGGAGGAAAAGGACCCAGTGCATGACGATTCAGCCGTCCCTCTTCAAGTCCGGCGAGCCGCCACTCGCCAACCGCATCGAGGAATTCAGGAAAACGGTTGCGACTGGGCTTTATGAGGCCGATGATTTCATTGATTGGCCAGCGATTGCGGCGCGAATAGCTGAATTGCGATCTGGAATCCATGCTCTGACTACTTCCTTCTCAGGCGGCGTTACCCGTGAGGGGTTGGCATGGGCACTGAGCGAGCAGCCCGAAACAATTCAGGTTCTCCATTTGCTCTTTGCGGTGTCCAGTTCTATTACTTTTGTTGACGGAAGCACGTTTCCCTACCGGCCCCCAGCCACCGCTGAGGAAGCGAGCGCCACGGCATCAGTTGCTTGGGAGATGGGTTTTCCCCGTCTAGTCACTGACGAGGATTCCATAGACGGCCTCGTTCGTGTCGCCGTTGTTGCAGCCGAGGCTCGTCGCCGCCGTTTCCGGCGAGGATCAGCCCTTGCGAAGCACGTTCGCATGCTACTGAGTAATGCGGTCGATAGTTTGACGTCTAAGGGCCTGTCGTTAGAAATTTCGACAGAAATCGATATCCCGCCCCCTGCTCGTCGCCGCGCAGAATTCGTCGTTGTCTCCGAGGGGCGTCCCATCGCGATCATCAACACCGTGTTCGAAACGGTTTCCGGCGGAAGGCAGCAGCGGGATCTTGCGATCAACCTTCCCAACCTCCAAATGGATATTAATGAGTGGGGTATCAGTCTTATCGTTATTGCAGACGGTCCCGGTATGAAACAGATGTCGCGCCAGGCGCTCGTCAGCTTGATGGAGACGGTTCCATATGTGATGAATCTAAGTCAGGCCCGAAAGGGCCTTCTCGAACACGCTCTTGCCCAAGCGTTGAGCAGAGAGGGCCGAGCGCCGGCGGCCCTTCGTCCGTTGCGGGCGCTGGTGGCAACAGGTCTTGCGATCGGGTCCGAGGTTCGAGCGGAGAACCTGCCGGGCGACCCTGTTGCAGCGCGCTTGGCGCTGGCCTCGTACAAGGAGGAGAACCCGGATTTCGCTCTGCTACTCGCTCCGAGTGGAAACATCCTACGGTGGGAGCGCGCATCGCTGATCGAGCGCACGTTCTCTCTTGCTGAGGAATTCAGCCCGCGCGAGGCGGTTGACCTTCTGGCGGAGTTGATCGCGGTCGAGTCAACAGATACCGGCGGTGAGCCTCCATTGGATGAAGTACGCCTCTTGTCGCTTCGACCGGATCCGGTTCTCCCACGTCAGATGGTGGCCGCGGCGGCCGAAGATCCTCCGTCTGACGATGTGCTCCGCGCTTTGGCGCGCTTGTCGTTAGAGCTTGCTCCCGAATCCCGATTGGCTGTAGTCATTACGCCCACTAAGCAACCGGCCGATGGCTGGCATCAAACGCTTCGTCTGCAGTCGACGCTGGCGGCGAATGTCGTGATTCTTGACATTGATGAGGTCAGTGTCGCGCTCAGAAACAAGCAATCGCTTAGAGACTCTTTCGTAGCTTCCGTTGTGGAGCAATCCGATCTCACCAAGGTCAGTCCATTTCTTGTGAGCGGAGCCGTCCCGGAGCGCGCGTTCTTCGGGCGCGAGGCTGAGAAGGCGACTCTCGTAGGCACGCTTACTTCCAACAGCGTCGCTCTCCTCGGTGGTCGCAGGATTGGGAAGACGTCTCTCCTCTACAACGTGAGAACCGACCTTGAACAGGCCGGCTTCACCGTCTTCGACGCCGATTGCCAAACCGTTCGCACTTGGGAGGACTTTGGACAGCTTGCAACACGCCGATGGAAGGTTGAGGTCGATAAAGACTTCACTCCGGAGTCACTATTTCGACTCGCGGAACAACTGAATTCACGTGCTGACAGCGGTCGTGTGGTCTTCCTACTCGATGAGATCGATCAACTACTCCAATGGGATCTCCAGCATGCACCCAGCCGGGTCCCGGAGACATTCTTCCGAGCATGTCGCACGATTTCGCAGGAGGGTCTTGCGCAGTTTGTATTCAGTGGAGAAAGGACGATTGCTACAAGGCTTTGGGACCCGCACTCGCCGCACTGGAACTTCTGCAGGCCAGTCCTACTTCGGCAACTGACGGAGCAGTCAACGAAGGAGCTCCTAAGTGCTCCACTCCGATCATTGCAGGTGCGTTTGGAGGATGAAGATGAAGCATTAGAGACGGTATGGGCCGTCACTAATGGGCACCCCCAGATCGCGCAAACGCTGGGGGACATGATCGTGAAGGCATTAAACACGCGCCCGAGCACCGAGCGGACGATCGTTGCTGTACGAGATCTCGATGCAATCACCGAGTCCTTTGAATATCGAGAGCACTTTTTGGAGACCTATTGGGGGCAAGCAACGACGTTGGAGCGCCTTCTAACTACCCTCGCTGTTAGTGGGACAGAGACGTTGGCTGACTTCTTCGCGGCCGTAGGTGCGGCGAACGCAATGGCATCTGAAGATTCGGTGCGGGCGGGCCTCAGAATGCTTGAATTGTACGGCATTGTCGATAAGAGCTCCGCGGGATACGAACTCCGAGCCCGATGGTTTCTGGAGGCACTCCAGTCATACGGCTCCATTGGTGAGGTGGAGGACCGCTTGTTGCGGAAGCTATGACATCCTTCTACGTGCAGGGCGCTGTACCGCTTGAGGCGACTGCCTACGTAGAGCGGGCATTTGAGAGCGAGGTACTGAGAGTCGCTCTAGCACGTCGCTCGCTGCTCCTTCTCGGTCCTAGACAGCATGGAAAAACCTCAGCCCTCATAAGAGTCAAGCGCCTGCTTCGAGAGGCAGGATTCGACGCCGCGCTAGTAGATCTTCAGGAAATTCCGCCCAGTCGATACGAGGATTTCCTCCGACGAGTAGCGTACGCGATTGCGCGGGACTGCGCAGTTGACATTGACGAGTCTCATGTGAGGGATCCAGCGTCGTTCGAGGACTGGCTTGCTGAGGCATGTCCTCCCGGGTCAGCGCCCATCGTTCTGATTATCGACGAGGCATCCGCGATCGTGGACGATGAGCAGAGGAATACCTTTTACGGCCAAATTCGAGCGTTGAAGAACCGTGCAGCGGATGCGAGTCCCGGTTCGTTGCCTGCCCGGCTCATTTGCATTTTCGCGGGAACGTTCAGGTGGGAGTCTCTCGTTGAGACGGAAAATTCGCCATTCAATGTCATCGACAAGATCTATTCAGAGGATTTTTCCTTGGACCAAGCTCTCGACCTAGCTCGTGCTCAACGTGCTAGCGACTTCTCGGAGGTTGCCAAGGCTACGTATGATTTTGTTGGTGGACAACCCTATCTCTTACAGCGGGTCTTGCTCAGTGTGGCGGAAGCTCCTGCTCGCGAGGATGACGTGTTCGAAAGACTGATAGCCGCATTTCGGCGCGGCGATGATCTCCATTTTCAAGCTCTTGTCCAAAAGGTGGAGTCAGATGCGCGACTCATCGCTCTTGTTGACAAGCTCGTCTCTGATGGTCACCTCTCGAACGAGCCTGCAGACTACGATCTCAAGTACCTGGAAGTGGTGGGAGTAACCTCGCTTCAAGAGGATAACTATGTCTTTCGAAACGACGCCTACAAGAACGTGTTTGAATCGAACGTTCGGGTGCGACGCAATCGTGAACCTCGCCTCCCAATGTAAGGTGAAGATTCCCCGCGCGAAAGCATCCCTCGTCGATCCAAGATGGAACCTCTCTAGGGAACGTCGTCGCCCGCCGTGAGCTCGCGGACGAGCCGGATCTCCCGTACATACTTGCTGTTGAAGCTCGCGATCGGCCGATTGAGACCCCAGAACGTTACGAACGGGTCGCCCTGTGTCATCGACGTCGTGTACATGACCGCCTCCAGCTGCTCGGTCCGCAGCCCGTTCTCGTCCTCGATCGTGATGTCGTAGATCGCCCGGCCGCGCAGTTCCTGTTGCGCTTTCGCCATGGCGATCATCTCTGCGGAGCTCTCTCCGTCCAACGGTTCTCTGTCCCAGCACCTGCAGCCAAAGTGCTTCTCCTTCGTCGGGCGTCCTTTTTGACCCTATTCGGAACATCCCCGGCCCCCGCGGGGTTGGAAGCCCGGAGAGCGAAAGTCTTCGCCTCTGGTGCCGATAGATCTTGAGGGGGATCATCGTCCTGGGAGAGCTCCGTTGCTGATGCGTTCCATCGCGGCCCCCGCGGCCGCTCTCGTTCTCGCCGCCGGCCTGTCCGCGCCGGCCGCAGTCGCGTCCCCCGAACCCGTCGAGCGGATCGAGCCCGGGAGCGACCACGTCCCGGGCGAGCTCGTCGTCAGGTATGCGAGCGGGACGGACCCTGCGGAGCGAGCCGAGCTCCGCGCCGACTACGAAGTCGAGAAGTTGGACGCGGTGGGGCTCCCGAACACGGAGCTCGTACAGGTGGAGCCCGGCACCGTGGCGGAGACCGCCGCGGCCCTGACGGCGGATCCCGCCGTCGTCTATGCCGAGCGCAACTACGTCTACCGCGCCCTGGGGATGCCGGACGACCCCCTGTTCCCCCAGCTGTGGGGGCTGCACCAGCCGAGCGACGCCGACGTCGACGCGCCGCAGGCGTGGGACCTCACGACCGGCCGCTCGAGCGTGACCGTCGCGGTCGTCGACACGGGCGTGGCGCTCGACCACCCCGAGCTCGCCCCGAACATCTGGCATAACCCCGGCGAGTCCGGCGGAGGCAAGGAATCCAACCATCTCGACGACGACGGCAACGGCTATGTCGACGACTACCGGGGGTGGGACTGGATCGGCGACGACCAGCACCCGCGCGACCTCCACGGTCACGGCACCCACGTCGCCGGGACGATCGGCGCCCGCGGCAACGACGGGGCGGGCATCGCCGGCATGACGTGGGGGAGCAAGATCATGGCGCTCCGCGCGCTCAACAGCCAGGGCGAGGGCACCACGGCCGAGCTCGCGAGCGCGTTCACCTACGCAGCCCGCAACGGCGCGAAGGTCGTGAACGTCAGCCTCGGCGGCAACGGCCACTCGCTCTCGGTTCTGAACGCGATGACCGCGGCCCCCGGCACGCTCTTCGTCGTCGCGGCCGGCAACGCCGGAGCCAACAACGACGTCGGCTCGTCCTATCCGTGCAACTACCCGGTGCCGAACCTCCTGTGCGTGGCGGCCACCGACTCGAACGACGGGCTCGCCGCGTTCTCGAACTACGGCGCGACGACGGTCGATCTCGGCGCGCCCGGCGCCGGCATCCTCAGCCTCCAGCCGGCGATCGTCACGCGCTTCTCCGAGGATTTCAGCAGCGACCTCGCCGGGCGCTGGACCGCCGGAGGCGCGAACGGCACGTGGACGTGGGACCCGCAGGGGCTCGTGACCGACAGCGCCGCCGGCAACTACCTGGACAACGCGAACCACTGGGTCGCGCTCGACGCGCCCTTCGACCTCACGGGGATGAGCGACTGTCTCCTGCGCTCCTCGCTGAAGCTCGACGTCGAGGCGAACAACGACGCGCTCGAGATCGACGCGTCGACGGACGGAACCCAGTGGACGGCCATCGGGGCGTGGACGGGCTCGACCGGCGGGGGCTTCACCACCGTCACCGACTCGCTCTTCGCGTACGACGGCCGGCCGTCGGTCCGGTTGAGGTTCAGGCTCGTAAGCAACGGCTCGATAACCGGGGACGGCGCGTCGATCGACTCCGTGGCGGTGCGATGCTACTCGACCTCGTTCACAGGACAGGAGCTCCTCTACGCGAGCGGCACGTCGATGGCGACGCCGCACGTCTCGGGAGCCGCCGCGCTCGCCTGGAGCGCGCGGCCCGACGCAAGCGTGGCCGCCGTCGCCGGCGCGCTGGTCGACGGCGCCGACGACATCCCGGCGATGGCGGGCAAGAGCGTCTCGGGCGGCCGGCTCAATGCTTGCAAGACGGTCGCGTTGCTGACCTCGGCTCCGGGAGGGCCGTGTGCGGACGGGGCC
>JALZEI010000044.1 GCA_030862115.1 Actinomycetota bacterium | reverse complement strand
GGCCGCCCGAATTTCCGACCATCGTTCTTCCTCGCCGTACCAGCTTCCTTTGGCCAATTCATGAAGCATCACCAACGGAGGCGTCCTCGCGCAAGAGATTTTAGGTGGACGTGATGGCGGCGACTGTCCGATCGCGCAGGTCGCTGGGGGTCGTGCCGAGACGCCGGACTAGCTTGACTGCTAGCGCGCTCGAGTCGTCCATCAGCGCGAGGAGCAGGTGCTCGGGCCCGACCCGACGGTGACCGAGTCGACGTGCATGCCGCGGCGTCGCATGAAGAGCTCGCATCGCCTTGTCGGTAAACGGCGTCCCTGTGGGACATGGCGGCGGGGTATCGAGTGCGAAGGCACCGAACGTCTCCTCGACCCGGCGCCGGACCTGATCAAGATCGATGCCAAGGGCGGATAAGGCTTCGGCGTCTCTTTGGGTGAGGCCTTCCTGCGCGGCCCCTAGCTCGTGCACCACTTGACTCTTAAGTCCCATCTCGGTGATACCGCATTCGGCGAGGACCCTGCTCGCGACACCGAGATCGGCGACGGTCATGGCGAGGAGCAAGTGCTCGGTGCCGATGTAGTTGTGGTTGAGACTCAGCGCCTCGAGGCGCGCGACCTCCAGGGTCCTGTGGGCCTCCTTTCGGTATCCGACGAGGATCATCTCTTCCCTCGCCCGAACCTGCGCCCGCTGTGCTTCTTGTGAACGGCTTGTCGGCTGGTCCCCAACGCGTCGGCGATGTCCTGCCATGACCAGCCCTGATCGCGGGCGTTGCGCACCTGGATGGCTTCGAGTCGCTCGAGCAGCTTCCGCAACGCCACGACTGCCCGGAGACCCACCGCCGGATCCTTGCTGGAAGTGTCGGTGGCGAGCTTGAGCGCTGTATTCATCCAAGCGTCATCTTAGGTTGACACTCTCGCATCTGTCAACTACCGTTGACAGATGCCTAGCGGATCTAGGAGCGGGGCAGCAGGCTCCGCGATCGTCGCCGCGATCACGGGTGCGTGCTGTGCAGGCCCCGCCCTCGGGCCTCTAACCGTCTCGCTCCTAGGAGCGTCGGGCGCTGTCTGGATCGCTGGCTTCAAGCCATACTCGCCTTATCTCCTGGGGGCTTCCTTTCTGTTGCTCTGCTGGGCGTTCTGGTCCAGGAGACGCGAACGGGTCTGCGTGGTCCATGAAGGTCGGCGCCCGCCACGGTCGGCTGCGATGTTGTGGTTTGCGTCTGTTTTGTGGCTGGGTTCGTTCCTCGCGAACCTTTCCGGCTGGGTAGGCACATGATCCGGAGACGGTGGTTGGTCATGGCCGCTGTGGCGGTCTTGCCAGTCGTAGGCCTGCTGTGGGTGCGCAGCCTTGGGGGCCCAATTTCGCCCCACGAGCGGTTATCCGCATCGGGGTTGAGCCTGCGCGAGCGGTTCAACGAGGCCGATGGGCATCCTCGCGCGGTGCTGGTCGCGTCCCCCACCTGACCGACTTGCTTGCGCGGGGTCTCCGCGCTTCAGAGCGAATGGCTCAGTAACGACGAATCGGATGACCTACGGGTATTCATGGTGTGGTCGCCGGAGTTAGACGCCGCAGAGAACGACGTCCCTGGAGCAACGCGGTTGATGTCTGATCCTCGCGTCGCGCACTTCTGGGACCCAGAAGCTACTGTCGGGCGAGCGTTCCGAGAAGTGCTCGGGACGAGCGAACCCGCCTGGGACGTGTGGATGCTCTTCGGCCGAGACGCGCGTTGGGACGAGCAGCCGCCGGACCCCGCCTGGTGGGAGCACCAGCTGGGTTACTTGTCACCAGATCGCTACCTCGATCCGCAGCGGTTCGCGTCACGCGCGGCCGCGATCGAAAATGAGGAACGGTGAGATCGCCTTTACAGGTCACGATTCGTTACTTCGTAGGGTGCCCCAACTGGAAGAACGCGGAGGCCCGTGTGCGTGAGGTCATCGAGGAGCTCGAGCTAGGGGACCGAGCCACGATTTCGCTTGAACTTGTGGCGTCGCCCGAAGACGCGGAGGCGAGTGGTTTCAGAGGTTCGCCGACTGTCCTGATAGATGGCGCTGACCCCTTTGCCGACGACGCTGCTCCGACGGGCCTCTCTTGCCGGGTGTACAAGACTGATGACGGTTTTGACGTCGTCCGATGCAGTGGCAGTGCTGTCGGCCGCGCCGACTCCAGAGCTTGGCCGACGTCTGTCGCGCTCGAAGATCGCGAGCGCCCTCAAGAAGGGCGGTCGGCAAAAGAACATCCAGACGAAGGCCGAGAAGATCCAGTTCGCGCTCCGTTCCGAGCAGCTCGAGGCGCCACCAACCGTGACTCGTGCCTACGGGACGGTCACCTCGTCGCTCATAAGGTTGATCGCCGGCCTCAATGAACAGGTCGCGGACCTTGAGAGAGAGATCGAACCGTCTTTTGAGGATCACCCGGACGCCAAGATCCTGCGCAGTCTTCCCGGACTCGGCACGTCCTCGGCGCCCGGGTGCTCGCGGAGTTCGGAGACGACCGAACCCGCTACCAGGATGCTAGAGCGAGACGCAACTACGCGGGGACCTCGCCGATCACGAGAGCCTCCGGCACCCGCCGTGTCGTGCTCGCTCGCTACGCCCGTAACGAACGGTTGTTCAATGCCTGCTATCTGTGGGCGTTCGCGTGCCTGACAGCATCACCGGGAGCTCGTGCGCATTACGACCGTCATCGAAAACGGGGCAAGACCCACAACCAGGCGTTGCGTGCTCTGGCGAACCGGCTGGTCGCGATCCTGCACGGCTGCGTCCGGCACGGTCAGACCTACGACGAGTCGGTCGCATGGCCTGCGGTCCTTCGCGACGCTGCCTGAACGACTAGGGATAGTCAGGCGGTGGGAACTCCAAGAGCCCCGATTTACTGAGTTCGTTCCACGTTCTGGAGCCAACGATTCCATCACTGATGAGCCCCGCACTCGATTGGAATGCGCGGACAGCAGCCGCCGTGCGGACCCCGAACACCGTGTCAATCCATAGCGGAGTGAGACCGACGTTGTTCCGCGAGATCCAGACGTTGAGGGAAACCTGCAGTTGACCTACGCGAGCGTCTCGCATCCCTTCGGAGAGGTTCGGTTTGGCTGCTCCTGAACCCGTTAGGAATCCACCAAGCCACAGGATCCGCTCCTTGGTTGTGACGATGCCGTCCGCTGGGAGCCGAACGCCTGGATCTCGTTCGAATCGTCGGGTCGCCTTCTCTGTTGCAGGACCGAAGATTCCATCTTCGAGCAATGGTTTCGGCATGCGAGAAGAACCAGTGAGGGCATTCAGCATGTGCTGCCAGAGAGCAACCTGAGCGCCGACATCCCCTCGCCGCAGTGAGAAAGCCTCTTCGTGGGCCGCAACCGGAGCCGCGCGGGATACGACAATGAGGACAAGGACAATCCCAAATCCTTCTCGCAGTCGCCGCATCGCACAAGTGTCGCGCCTGATCGTTTCCTAGACGCTCCGCGAGCTTCCGCTCCGACTGTCACGTCTGCCCTCCTAGCTCGACGGCTTGACAGTTAGAACCGTGGGATATCTAGCGCTCGGCGCTTCGGAGACTGGGTGGAGTTGACATTCTATTGACATTCCTTTCCCGGGAACGATTGGGATGGATTGGTCGGTATCGTGTTGGGAAAGGCGTGAGCACGGATTCGCTAGGCCGCGCTGTAAATCGTTCGACAGGGGATGGGAACGAGATAAGCGGCCTTGAAAACCGTTGTCCGCAAGGACTTTGGGGCCGAGTCCCACGCCCTCCGCTCTGATCCTCGCCAGTGGCAGTGCTACCCGGTTTGTACGCCGACCCCGGTTACGCCCGGGCGTGTCCACTGGGGCACCGGTCGACCGCCTTTTCTAGGCCCCATCGGCGAACCGTGCTCGTCGGTGCGCAAGAAGGAGTGGGTCGGGAACTGCGGCCAGCCCTCGGGGGAGTCCTCCCACTCCTCCCGCCGGCCATAGGGGGTCAAGTCGAGCAGCGCGAACGAGGGACTCATCACCTCGTCGCCCCGGCCGGTCGTCCAGTACGTCAGGTAGATCTTGTCCTCCCGCCGCAGGTAGCAGGAGATCCGGCCGGCGATGCCCACAGTGGGGTCGTCGAGGTTTGCGTTGGAGTACCACGGCGTTGTGTGGCCCATGAAGTCGCGGAACGCCGCGATCTCCTCGTACGGCCCGTCGCCGAGGATGGCGAAGGTGATCCCGTTGGCGTTGAGGTAGGCCGCGTCGGCGGCGTCCCCCATATTCCAGGAGTTCCTGGTGCAGCCCTCGCACTGCCACT
>JALZEI010000258.1 GCA_030862115.1 Actinomycetota bacterium | reverse complement strand
CCCGAGCAACCGTTGGGACCGCTCGTTAGCCGGCGAACCGGTTATTGGAGCGTTTTCCTCGGGCTGCTCGGGTCTCTTAGATTCGTAGTCCCGAGCAACCGCCCGGTCACCTCGCTGAGAGCGCTGCGCACTCCGGCGAGCGGAGTACGGGGCGGCGCCGGATGCCCCGAGGGGCGCCCGTCGCCGTTCCTGGATCCATCCTCCGTCCGGGTGGTGTCGACGCCGAAGCGCCGGCTCTACCCGTCCGGCGGAGCGTCGGGCTGGACCCGGGCTCCGTGTCGAACGAATCCACTGCGATCTCGAACGGGCGGTGGTTCCGGTTGGCCGCTCGGGACTTGTCGAAACATAGGGGGGGCGCGAGGCGGTGTCAATATGAACTCCGGGTTATTCGCCCAACACGCGAAAGTTCTTTTCCCGCTTCACCACGCATCAGTAAATGGAGTCACATGAGGACACACCACTCGACTTGTTCCACCCGGACGGCAGAGCCGCCGGACTTTAGTGACATCACTTCGGACGTCCAGGCATCTGTCGAGCAGTCGGGCGTGGCCACGGGTCACGTCACGGTCACGTGTCCCTCGGGGGCCGCGCTCGTTGTGAACGAGGTCGAGTCGGGACTCGTGGCCGACATAAAGCGGGTTCTGGAGCGATTGAAATCGGATACCTCCGAGGGCTCGAACCCTCGTATAGGTTCTGCTTCTGTTGTGCTGCCGAGCGAGGACGGGCAACTCCGCCTCGGTACGTGGCAACGCATACTGCTCGTCGAACTGGAACGGGCATGCGAGCGGACCGTGACCGTACAGATCGTCGGAGAGTGAGATGGCCGAACGACTCCCGAAACAAAGTGAGGATTTCCCCGCCTGGTACGTAGAGGTGGTCAAAAAGGCGGGCATGGCGGAGAGCTCGCTCGCCAAAGGATCGATGGTCATCAAGCCGCACGGCTACGCGGTGTGGGAACGGATACAGCGCGCGCTCGACGATCGCTTCAAGGCCACCGGCCACGAAAACCTGTACTTTCCGATGCTCTTTCCGTTGAAGCTGTTCGACGCGGAGGCCGAACACGTCGAGGGTTTTTCTCCTCAGGTGGCGGTCGTCACACACGGAGGCGGTGAGAAGCTCGAGGAGCCGCTCGTCATCCGGCCCACGTCCGAGGCCATCATTTGGTCGACTTACTCGAACTGGGTGCAGAGCTACCGCGATCTCCCTCTCCTCTACAACCAGTGGTGCAACGTCCTGCGCTGGGAGATGCGAACGCGACTGTTCCTGCGCACGAGTGAGTTTCTGTGGCAGGAGGGGCATACCGTTCACGCCACTCACGAAGAGGCAGAAAAAGAAGCTCGCCAGATTCTCGAGGTCTACCGGGAGGTAGCCGAGGACGTTCTCGCCATGCCGGTGATCCCAGGACGCAAGAGTCCCTCCGAGCGCTTTCCGGGAGCCGACGAGACCTACACGATCGAGGGCTTGATGCGAGACGGCAAGGCATTGCAATGCGGAACCTCGCACGACCTCGGACAGAACTTTGCGAAGGCCTACGACGTTACTTTTTTGGACTCCGACGGTCAGCAGAAGCTTGCGTGGGGGACGTCCTGGGGAGCAACGACGCGCCTTGTCGGTGCTCTGATCATGGCGCACGGCGACGACCGCGGCCTGCGCCTGCCGGCCACCGTGGCCCCCGTCCAAGTGGTGGTGGTTCCTATCTACAAGTCCGACGACGAACGGTCGTCGGTCCTAGAGGTGGCCAACCGACTCGGCGATGAGTTGAAGGGTGCCGACGTGCGCGTGAAGGTTGACGACCGAGATCAACACCGGCCCGGATTCAAGTTCAGCGAGTGGGAACTCAAGGGCGTCCCGCTGCGCATCGAGATCGGTCCCAAGGACGTGGCGGCCGGCCAAGCCATGATCGCCGATCGGGTATCCGGTGCCAAGGAGCCGCGCCCGCTGGACGACATCGGCGGGGGCATCAACGGGATGCTCGATCGCGCCCAGAAGTCGTTGCACGCTGATGCGCTCGCTTTCAGGGAGACCAATACGCACAAGGCCGCGACCTACGACGAACTGACGAATGGAATTGAGAGTGACGGTGGCTTCTGGATCGGCCCCTGGTGTGGCGAGCTGGCGTGCGAGGAGAAGGTGACGGCCGAAACGAAGGCGACCATCCGCCTTCTTCCGGTCGAGAGAGAGGACCCGGGCGGCAGCTGCCTCGTATGCGGAAAGCCCGGGACCGAGCGAGCAACCTGGGGCCGCGCCTACTGACCTAAGACGATAGGGCCTTCGAACTCCACGTACTTCACGTTGTATCCACCGCGGCCGCTCGTCTAGAG
>JALZEI010000225.1 GCA_030862115.1 Actinomycetota bacterium | reverse complement strand
AGTGTCGATCTGGACGTACTCACTCGAGAGAAGCAGGGTGAGTTCTCCCGGCCGGTCTATCTCTGGAGCCGGCGAGGCCAACCCGTACTGAGCACCGCGGCCCCCGCGGGTCTGAACGTCCCGGCCGGTTCGGCGTTGGGTCTGACGGTCACCCTGACCAAAGGGAGCGAGAGCTATGTGGCGCAGCGCCGTATCGGCGGCAAGTGGGTGCCGTTACGACGAGGCATCTATCTGCTTGCGATCGGGCGGTTTTCCTCGTTGTCCGGATTTAGCCGGCGCCCCTCACTGATGCTCTCGGTCGACGCTCAAGACTCGGATTCTTAAGTCCCTTTAGGTTCCCCCCGCACGCTTTCCGCTCTCGCGCCCAGGTGTCGCTTTGACATCGTCGGTCTGCCGCACAGATAAAAAGCTCCGAGTAGTCCCGTCACACGCTCCCCGTAGACTCGGATGACATGGCAAAGCTCAACATTGGAGTGATCTTCGGGGGCCGGTCGGTCGAGCACGACGTGTCGATTGTGACCGCCCACCAGGCGATGGCCGTCCTCGCGGAGGATCACGAGGTCGTGCCGATTTACATATCGAGAGAGGGCCGGTGGCTTACCTCGCCGGGCCTGAATGACCTCGCCGTTTATAGGGACAAGCGCTGGGACGAGGTCGGCGAAGAGGCGGTCCTGCCGGCCACTCCGGGATTCGCCGGTCTCCAGGTGGGGGGCGGTCGCCTGAGGGGGCCGCGCCGCATCCCGCTGGATGTCGTGGTGTGCGCCGTCCACGGCACCTACGGCGAGGACGGCACGCTGCAAGGTCTGCTCGAGATGGCCGACCTTCCCTATACGGGGTCCGGGGTGGTTGCGTCCGCCGTGGGGATGGACAAGGTGGCCATGAAAGCGGTTTTCGCCTCGGCCGGTTTGCCGACGGTGCCTCACAGCCTGGTCGAGGTAGCGCGACTCGACCGGGACGTCGAAGCGGCCCTCGATGCCGTTGAGAAAGAGATCGGATACCCGGCCTTCGTGAAGCCCAGCCGGCTCGGCTCGAGCGTGGGCATAGGAAGGGCACAAAACCGCGAGGAACTTGTGGCCGCTCTCGACGTGGCTCGTCGCTACGACCGTCGGATTCTCGTCGAACGTTCGATGGACGGGTTCATCGAGATCAACTGCTCGGTTCTGGGCGGACACGGTTCGGAGCCGCGCGCGTCGGTTTGCGAGCAGCCGGTGGCCTGGCAGGAATTTCTTTCCTTTGAGGACAAGTACCTGCGATCGAACAAGAACGAGTCCAAGGGCGGCGGCATGGCGGGGCAAGACCGGCGCATCCCGGCCCCCATCTCCGACACCCTGACAAAGCAGCTCCAGGAAAATGCTTTGAGGGCTTTCAAAGCCGTAGGCGCCTCCGGGGTGGCGCGAATCGACGCCTTTGCGAACGAAGATACCGGTGAGACCTATGTCATGGAGATAAACACAATGCCGGGCTCGTTCTCTTTCTATCTCTGGGAACCCTCCGGGGTGTCGTTCAAATCTCTTCTCGAGCAACTGATCGAGATCGCGAAGGCCGAGCAGACGGCCCGCTCCGAGCTACTGTTTTCGTTCGACTCGGAGATGCTCGCTCGCATGGGGAGCGGTAAATCGGGTGCCTGATTCGACGGTGAATATGACCGATAAGGACAAACGGCGCTTTCAGAGGGACGCGCTGCCCCTGCTTGATTCGCTATACGGAGCCGCCCTTCGGATGACCCGCAATCCGGCCGACGCGGAGGATCTCGTCCAGGAGACGATGCTGCGCGCTTACAGGGCGTTCGACAGGTTCGAAGAGGGGACGAACCTCAAGGCCTGGCTCTTTCGGATCATGACGAATGCGTACATAAACACTTATAGGAAGCGCCAGCGGGAGCCCCAAAAGGTTTCTACGGACGAAATCGAGGACTTCGATCTCTATCAGGAGCTCAAGTCCCACGACCCGCAATACGAGCAAACGCCCGAGAACATCGTGCTCGACAACCTCGTGGACTCAGACATCATGGAGGCCATCGACGACCTCCCCGAGCAGTTCAGGCTGGCGGTGGTCCTGTCCGACGTGGAGGGCTTCACCTACGCCGAGATGGCCGACATCATGGAGGTCCCGATGGGCACGGTCATGTCCCGGCTCCATCGGGGAAGAAAAGCTCTACAAATGAGGTTATGGGACTTAGCTAGGGATAGAGGGATCGTGAAAACGGCACCGAAGAGTTAGACAATCTAGAAAGGACCGGGGGATAGGGACCATGGGGATAGGAACCATGAGGGGATGAAAGACGACTGTCAGGCCGCTCTCGAGCGGGCCTACCTCTACCTCGACGGGGAGGTGCTTACCCAGGAGCAGCGCCTGGAGATACGCCGCCACCTTGAGGAATGCCCCCCTTGTCTCGAGCGCTATGACGTCGAACAGCACGTGGCTAAGCTGGTGGCCCGCGTAAAAGGGAGCCACACCTGTCCTGATCGGGTCAAAGACCGCGTCCAGAGCCTTCTAGAAGAGGCCTGATTCTCCCTCGTTCCTCCTAAAGTTCCGGCCGCGTTATGGTGTCGGCCGAGGGGGTCCTGTCAGTCCTAGTTCAAGGAGGCGGCGTGACGGCTGCCGACGCGCCCGGCGAGTACATCACCACGGGAGAGGCCGCCACGTTGTTGGGGGTTTCTCCAAAGACCGTGGCCCGTTGGGCCAACGAAGGAAAACTGCCGCACATCACGACTCTTGGTGGCCACAGGCGTTTTCCAAAGCAAGAGCTGGTTCGTTTGGCGCAAGGATCGGAGAGCGTCATGGACCAGAGGGACACATAGACTGCGCCGCTTGCTTAGCGTTCTCCAGGTTATAGGATGACGAGCGACATTCCTTCGCTGAGCTCCTAGAGAAAGCGAACTTAATGGCTCGAACAAACTTGCACGAGCTTGCTAATCGTTTATTGGCACACTTGGTTGAGCAATCAGTCGATAACAAGTTTGAAGGTAAGTTGCGGCAGGTTGCCGCCGAAGCTGGTCTGAACTCAGTCCGGTCCGCCGAGGCGGTAAAGCTACTGGAGGACACGGGTCGAATAGCCGTCGAGCAGCGGGGACGGCGCGGCCGTAACACCATCATCGCCGTCAACTCGACCGAGGACATCCGGCTGGAAGACGCCGAGGCAATGCTTCCCAGCCGAGCGGCTCGCCGCAACGTGAAGCTCACCTACGACGACCTCGGCAGGGCCGTCGTTGATCGCTTGCTTGAACTCGGGAGAGACGACGCGCTGCGGTCGGCACAGGTCGAGGCCTTTGCCAGCGAGAACAACGTCCTTAGAGCTCGCACAAAGGAACTCGAAGAATCACTTGAAGAGGCGCGCCAACGGGAGACCGAGATTCGGGTGAAGTTGAATGCGGCAGAGGAAGGCTTGAAAAGAGCCGAGGAAAACCTTCGCCGGGCCATGGGCCCCGCGCGCGTATCCGGTGAACCGCAGCAGGTAGAGGACGACGAAGCGCGCGCGGTCCTCGACATACTTCGGTCGGCGCGGGGTTGAGCGACACAGACGTCGTAATCCTCCACATCGAGGGTCCTGTAGCCAGGATCACTATCAACCGACCCGACCGCCGCAACGCTTTGAGCCCGGCCGTGGTGGCTGGGCTGTGGGGCGCTTTCGACGAGTGCGAGGCGGACCGAGAGGTGCGGTGCGTCGTATTGACGGGGGCCGGTGAAAAGGCCTTCTGTGCGGGTGGCGATCTCACGGGCATGGCATCCGAGTCCCGGGTGGAGCAGCACTGGGAGCGTTCCGAGATAGGCCGCCTTCTCTCACGTATGCGAAGCTCCCGTCTCCCCGTGGTGGCGCGGGTGAATGGTCATGCTCTCGCCGGGGGATTCGGGCTCATGCTCGGCTGCGACCTCGTGGTCGCCGCCGAAGACGCTCGCCTGGGTACGCCGGAGATCAACCTCGGACTGTGGCCCTTCATGATCAGCGCCGTGTTGCAGCGGGATATACCCCGCAAGCTTGCGCTCGAGCTGATGCTCACGGGGCGCCGACTCGAGGCCGCCGAGGCCGCTCGGTGGGGTTTCGTCAACCGCGTCGTTCCAGCCGCAGAGCTTGACGCTGCCGTCGACGACGTCGTGGCGGAGCTTCTGTCCAAGAGCTCACTGATCCTTGCCCTCGGCAAACGATCTTTTTACCGCGCCGAGGACATGCCGTTTGACGATTCGATCGATTATCTCGCCGGAATGCTCACCGTCTGTCTCGAGTCCGAGGACACGGTCGAGGGAGTTACCGCGTTCCTTGAAAAGCGCGACCCGCAGTGGAAAGGCCGCTGAGAAGCGCCGTTCGTTCTTCGCAGCAGACCTGTGGAGTTACGTGTCGGAGAACCTGGGCTTTAGCTGTCGGAAGATCAGCAGGGCGATTAGAGCGGCGAGACCAAGAGGCACGACGAACCCCAAGGAGATGATCGACGCAGAAGCGAGGGTGAGGGCGACGTCGACCGCTTTCTGCCAGGCTTTCTCGAGCGTGCCGGCTTCCTGGGGGGCCGGAGCTCCAGCCTCGGTGAAGTCGATCGCGATGGTCGAGTAGGCGGTTCGGTCCTCGAGGAACCGGAGACGTCCGGTGAGACGTTCGATCTCGAGCTGCAGGCCGCTTAGTTCGTTTTGCACCCTGATGCTTTGAGGAATTGTTGTCGCTTGGCGCATCAACCCAAGGATCACGCTTTCTTGAGCTTCCAGGTTGCGGATCCTGGCCTGGAGGTCGATGAACTCCTGGCTCACGTCTTTGCCCGACGTGGCCTCCGCCACCACGGTTCCCTCCGCGGCGATGGCCTTCTTTGCCGCTTCGAAATCCTCAGAGGGGACGCGGATGACGACCGAGCCTGTCTTTGACTCCGACTCCTCGATCGTCGTCGAGAAGACGAAACCTCCGAAACG
>JALZEI010000222.1 GCA_030862115.1 Actinomycetota bacterium | reverse complement strand
GATCTCACCACTCTTGACCTCGTTGTAGCGAGCGAGGCCGGGCAGAATCGGAAGCCCGGCGGCATCGGCCGACGTCCATCCCTTCGGGCGCAGCCGGTTCGAATCGAGGTCCCAGATCGCGCCGGAGCCGGCCCTCCAACCTGACCCGTCCTCCTTCGGATAGGCGGCGAAGAGTTCGTAGAGTTTGCATCGACCTTTGTCTACCACCAGCACGTGGCGATCTCCGTTCGAGTCGCGGCCACCCTCTATGGGTACGTCGGGCGGGATCGGATATCCGCCCGGATCGGACTCGTCGTCGTAGCGAAACGAAACGTGCACCTTCTCCTGGTTGCGAGGCACGACCTTGTAGGGAATCCCGATCCGGCTCCCGCGATACCGACCCGACCCGAAATCGGGGTGCAGCCCCTCGTCTCGTCCGATGCTGCGCACGATCGCGTCCGAGCGCGGGTGCAGCGGAAGGTCGTCCACCCGCCTGTTCCAGGGATTGTCCGCGGGAAAGATCCGGCAGTCCGGCGCGCCAGGCAGCCTGCCTCCCTGCGCCGCGCCCATACACGCGGCCGCGCCCACGAGGGCCGCGCACAGAACGGCTGCAACGGGAGACTTTCTCATTGGGACAATCTATCGGCCATGGGGGCGCTTTCCTTTACGACTTGCGCCTGGGTCCCCGCTCGACGATCTCGGGGACGGGCAGGTAACGCGTGAAGAACTCTTCAACCTCGGTGTCGCCGGCGTCGTAGTTCATGATTCTTTTGACGACGACGTCGAAGCCGTTGCTCCCGCTTTGCGTCACCTGTCGCGTTCCCGGCGCGAGGTTCTTGTTGATCTCGACCTGAGTCTCGTATTTCTCGTAGTTGTACGGATCGCCCATGATCGCGTCCACTTCGATATCGGTGTTGCCGTAAAAGGTCACGGTTATCGACGTCTCCGTGTAGGACGTGTCGATGAAGATGCCCGCGTCGGAGTCGTTGATGAAGGAGAGATCGGGGGCCGGATCGGAAACCGTGGCCTCGCGTCCCATCGGGTAGCGGTCGATGTAGTAGGAGTGCGCCTTGTACTCGGTGAAGTCGTAGCCCCCATAGAAGATCGCGTTGAATAACGTCGTCGCGAACTGACTGACACCTCCGCCGACCTGCTCTACGTACTCGCCGTTCAAAATGGCAGGCGCCTCGACGAATCCTCGTGCGCTCGTGCGGGGGCCGGCGTAACCGTTCAGCGAGAAGCTCTCGCCGGGCGCAACGACGGCGCCGTCAACGATGTCGGCGATGCGATGGATGTTCGAAACGCGCGGCTCACAACAGGAGTGATAGGTCGTGAAGGTCGATACCTGTTCGTCGATGTCCAGCGCGCGGGCATCCGAGGTGCTGAAGGAGGGCGATTCCCGGACGCCGCGCACCTTTGCCTCTCTTTCGGACGCCGACGTTGCGGCGGCAAGGATCTCCGGCGCACTTTTCTTTGCCGAAAACACGAAGCCCGGCTCGGCTCGCTCGATCCGTACCTCTCCCGCCACGAGCTCGAAGCCGGCGTCGACCGGCTCGGTCTCGAGACCTGCAACCGAATCCCCCACCACCTTCTCGAGAATTTTCGGACGCACCGCGAGCTCCAGCGTCCCGCCGTCGGCTTCGCTGACGCGGGCGTCGAGTGTCTTCGCAAGATCCGTAGGTACGAGGGAGACGCCTTCGTCTCCTCTCACCATCTGCACCGGCGCGGAGGTGGCCCGGCGCGCCAGCTGCAGCGCGGCCGTGACGTCGTCCTCGTCGGTTATCGGTTGGACCGGCTCGGTCGGAAGCTCGACGCGTCCGGCCCCCGGCGCGAGCAACACCCTGCGTATGGGACCGAGCAGTCGCGAGAAATCGACCTGCGCGCCGGGGGCCGGGTCGACCCGGGCGATCGCCGTCCCCTTAAAGGTGAGGTCGCCCTCCTGTGGGGCGGCGACGACATCGGCCGCCAGCGTCTCCACCCGGGCGGTGAGTTGGTCGTTGTCGATCACCTCGACCGGGTCCATCGATTTATCCGACACGAAGGCGGTGAGATGGTCGGCGAGGGCGGCGAGCGGGTTGGATTGCCGCCCGCGCTCTAGGACCTCGTCGACGGTCGCGTCGACGTCGAGCTCGTAGCCGAGTTCTCCCTTTGTGGCGGTCACCGATGCCTCTCCCTGCGTGGAAGTCGCCGGCCTCACCATCACGATGCGATCGTCACTGCGCGCGGCCGCCATCTGACCGATTCGATCGCGGAGGGCCTGTTCGTCGAGTCCACCGACGTCGACTCCCGCGACCAATGTTCCGGGCAACGCCCCCGACCGCGTGACGCGCATCAGCGCTAGGGATGCTCCCGACAACAGAACGAGGAAGGCGCACACGGTTACGGCCAGACGAACGTTACGAGGCAGCGCCAGCCAGCCGCGTCGGCGGGGTCGGCGACGACGCAAGGGAGCGCCGCGGCGATCGCCGGCGCGCCCGGTCTCCGGTCCGTGTCGCGGCTGTGCCATCTGAGTGGTTGGATCGTCCGACATAAAGTCCCCGTTAGAAAGGCGTTACTTCTGGAGCGCCCCGCCCAGCTCTCGCACCACGTCGACAAGCAAATCGACATCTCGTTCTGTGGTGCGCCAGTTCACTATCGCCGGCCGCAACGCAACCTTGCCCTCGTACACTGTCGTTCCAAAATAGACCCGCCGATCATCGAGCACGGCCTTACCGAGCCGGGTGTTCAAGTCGTCGAGCTCGCTTTCATCGACACCGGGTGGGCGGTAGCGGAAGCAAACGATGTTCAGCGGCACGTCCGCGAGCCGCTCGAGGTCCTCGGCCTCGTCGACACGCTGCGCGATCCGCTGCGCGAGCTCGAGATGACGCTCGACCATCGCGCGGTATCCGCTTCGGCCGTACGCGCGCAAGGTCGCCCATACGGCCAGACCTCGCGCTCGCTGCGATGACTCCGGGCTCGTGAAGGCGGGATTGGGGTGAGGATCTTCGACGTTACCGAGGTATGCCGCGACGGCCGCAAAGAGCTCTTTTATGAGACTCGCGTCGCGCACGAATGCAAAGCCGCAATCCTGCGGGACGTTCAGCCATTTGTGGCCGTCGGCGGCGACCGAATGAGCTCGCTCGACCCCCTCGGTCAGATGTCGGGAGCGTGGGGAAATGCGTGCGAAGAGACCGAAGGCGCCGTCGACGTGCAGCCACGAGTTGTATCTCTCCGCGAGATCGGCCATGGCCTCGATTGGATCGAAGGCGCCTGAGTTCACCTCGCCGGCGTTTGCAATGACGATGGCGGGGGCTCCGTTCAGTTTCTTCAGGGCATCTTCGAGCGCGTTTAGATCGACCCGGCCCGACGCGTCCGCGGAGAACTGTTGGATGTTGTCCCGGCCCACTCCCAACATGCCGAGGACCTTTACGGAGCTCGCGTGCAAGATGCCGCTGGAGAACACCGGGAGCGGCGGAAGCGCCGACATTCCCAGGCGTTCTATATCGTGATCTTGCTGGAGACCCCACCAGCGACGGCCGGCACCGAGTCCCACGTAGTTGGCCATCGTGCCGCCGGTCGTCAGGGTGGCGCCCCACTCGGCGGGAAGCTCGAATAGGTCCTTCAGCCACTCCAGCGACACGGCCTCGAGACGGGCACCCAGGGGCGAGGCGGGCCACAGGCCGGGGTTCTGATCGATCAGACCGGCGATCCACTCGGCCCCGAAGGCTGCCGGCGTGACCCCGCCGACCACGAAATGAAAAAAGCGCGGGCCGCTCGACCGTACGTGGGCGTCCATTCCGTCGGATAGAAGCGTCTGCAGGGCCTCTACCGCACCCTTTCCGTCCTCCAGAAAAGGGATCTGGAAGCCGTCGGCGGTCGCATCGGCGTCCGGGGTGCGCAGGGGGGCCTCGGGGAGGTCGGCCAGATAGCGCTTGGCCTCCTCGGCGAGCAAGTCGAGCATCTGGTCGTAGGCGTTCAGGTCCTGAATGGGATCGGTCATGAGCTCATCGTAACGACGGGTCTCGGGGGCGCCGGACTACGGGCCGATTCACTACTTGCGGGGGGCTAGAACAGCATCTCCGTTTTGTGAACGATGACGCAGAACGCGAAGCCGGAATTCTCGACCATGTCCTCAGGCGCTGCGGTAGTCGCAGCAGAGATGAGGAGGAAAAGATGAACAAGAGGACGCTGGCACTGGCACTCGCAGTAGTAGCAATTGCGGCGGTCGTTCCGAACTTCGCTTTGGCCGCTCGGGAGCAGTTCAAGGACTGTCGGCAAATTCCGGTCCGTCTCGGCGCACACGACATCCACGCTGCCGGCCGGCACGTCCACATCCCCGCTCGTAGCAATCCCACCGTCTGCGTGACCTGGGATAGGGAGGTAGCCGGTACGCCGACCATTACCTTCCTGAGGAACTGCGGCGATGTCTGCTTCGTCGTCAGACTCGCGGACGTTGCCGTTTACCAGGACGTCCACGTCGAGATCAGCTGGTCCGAGGACGGGGTTCGCCAGTCTGTCCCCGTCGATCCATCTCCCATCGATCTCACAAGGGAGCTCGATGAGGCTTGCTGGGGACACTCGGGCGAGGGAGCAGGCGACCCCTGCACGACCACGATCACCACTCCGCAAAACCTGACGGCCCAGGGCCGTAAGGCCAAGATCCTGCTCACCTGGAAGGCCTCGCAGGTGACCAGCTCGTCGAACTCCGTGACGAAGTACGAGATCTGGCGGAGCGAGACGGGAGCCCCCGACACCTTCCAGCAGATCGCCGAAGCCACGTCGACGAGCTTCAAGGACACCGGGCTTACCTCCGGACAGACCTTCACCTACTACGTCGTTGCGGTTGCCTCCGATGGGGCCCGCAGCGCGGGATCGAGCAACGCCACGGCGACCGCTCGATAGCGCAGTACCTGGT
>JALZEI010000184.1 GCA_030862115.1 Actinomycetota bacterium | reverse complement strand
GGGAGACCCAAAAGGAGCGTCAACAGACGGTCGACCCCCAGACCGAATCCGCCGGCCGGCGGCATCCCGTAGGCCAGCGCCTCGACGAAATCGGCGTCCGGCAAGGCGGCCTCCTCGTTGGCCGCGGCGTGCCGGGCCTGCTCTTCGAACCGCCTTTTCTGCTCCTCGGGGTCGTTGAGCTCGGAATAGACGGGGGCCAACTCGACCCCGCAGATGATCAGGTCCGCCTGCTCGGTAAAACCCGGAATAGTTCGGTGGTCCTTGGCGAGCGGAGAGACCTCTTTCGGGAAACCGGTGATGTATGTGGGGCCGACGAGAGTCCGCTCGGTCGTGGCCTCGAAGATTTCCGCCAAAACCTTTCCCGGCCCCCACGCCTCGTGGACCCGCACGCCGGCATCCTCCGCGATCGACTTCAAGCCGTCTCTGTTCTGTGCCTCCCACTCCTTTTGTAGGTTGCGGCCCGTCGTCTCGGCCATGGCATCGAACATGGACACGCGCCTAAAGGGGGGGCCGAGGTCGATTGTCTGTCCCTCCCATTCAAACTCGAGCCCACCGTTAACCGCCTGCGCGACCGCGCGCGCCAAGTCCTCGACCAGTGTCATTGTGTCGTTGTAGTCGACGTAAGCCTCGTACGCTTCGAGCATCGTGAACTCCGGGTTGTACTTCGTCGATATCCCCTCGTTACGAAAACTGCGGTTGAGTTCGTAGATGCGTTCGGCCCCTCCGATGAGCAGGCGTTTGAGATAAAGCTCGGGCGCGACGCGTAGGAAGAGATCGATGTCGAGCGCGTTGTGGTGGGTGACGAAGGGCCTGGCTACCGCGCCGCTCGCGATCGGCTGCAGCAAGGGAGTTTCGACCTCGACGAATCCGCGCTCGTCAAAGTACTTACGAATCGCCGAGTTGGTGCGAGCGCGCGCCTCGAGAGCTCGACGCGGAGTGGGATTGCCGATCATGTCGAGATAACGCTGGCGGTATCGTCGCTCGACATCGGTCATCTCGTGCCACTTGTCGGGCATCGGTCGCAAACACTTGGCCAGCGAAGTCACTTCGGTCACGCGTAGAGATAGCTCTCCACGTTTCGTCCGAACGACGACGCCCTCGGCCCCCACGATGTCGCCCACTCCCAGGGCGCCAAAGCTCTCCATACCCTCGTCTCCCAGCACCGTGTACTGCGCAAAGAGCTGAACGCGACCGGTGGCGTCCTCGAGATCGGCGAACGCGACCTTGCCGTGCGTTCGAACTGTTCTTATCCGTCCTGCTATGCGTGCAACGTCTTCGGTTTCCTCCTGGGGTCCCAGAGATTCAAACCTGCTCTGGAGGTCGGCCGCGGTGGCGGTGCGCTCGAACCTGTACGGGTAATCCTCGATCGGGTTCACTCCTGCTCGTCCGCGTTGCGTTCGAATATCAGACGAAGCCCCTCGAGCGTCAGTAGAGGCTCGATCTTTTCAATCGTCCGGCAGTGCTTCACGACGGAGGGGGCGAGCCCGCCCGTCGCGACAACGCGCGCGTCACCGCCCAATTCCTCGCGCACGCGCTCCACTAATCCGTCCACCAGCCCGGCTATGCCGTAAACGGTCCCGGCCTGGACGCTGGCCACGGTGCGCTTTCCAATAGCTGTTGGAGGCGCGACGAGCTCCACCGGTGGAAGCTGTGCCGTCACCTGAAAGAGAGCATTGGCCGCCGTGTCTAGCCCGGGGGCGATGGCGCCCCCGAGATACTCGCCCGAGGCCGAGACCGCGTCGACCGTTATCGCGGTCCCAAAATCGACCACGACGATCGGCTCGCCGGGAAACATCGCGCGCGCAGCAACCGCTCCCGCAATGCGGTCGGCTCCTACCTCCCGCGGGTTGTCCGTCAGGATGGCGATGCCGGTCCTCACGCCGGGTTCGACCACCAAGGCCTGAAAGCCAAAGTACTTCGTAGTCATGTGCCTGAGCTCTTGAGTCGCTCGCGGCACCACCGAGGAGATAACGACACCCGTGATCTCCCGTGAAAACGACAAGTCCGCTAGAGACAAGAAATGTCCAAACATCAAGGCCAGCTCGTCGGAGGTCTTGCGCTGTTCGGTAGCGGCACGCCACTGATGTAGCAACTCGTCGCCGCGGAAGACACCTAGCTGTGTCTGCGTATTACCGACATCGACAGCGAGCAGCATCGCTCTCCTAGTTCTCTAGCTCGACAAGCAGGTTATCGATGAGTCTCGTGCGACCCAACCACCCAGCTATCACCAACAAGACACCCTTACCTGAACCCGGAACGGCAAAGGTCGCCGGATCGACAACTTTGGCGTAATCCAGGTGGAAGCCGGCGCCCCCCGCGACCTTCTCCATGCGCTCCTCGGCTTCCTCGAAGGATCCATCCGCCTCGACCACCTCGGCTGCCGCCCGCAGCGCCTCGTAAAGGGCCGGGGCCGCGGCCCGCTCGCCGGTCGAGAGATAGGAGTTGCGGCTGCTCAACGCGAGGCCGTCCGGCTCCCGCACGGTCGGCCCCACCACCACGGAAACCCCGTAGGCGAGATCGTCCACCATCTTCTTGATCACGGCCGCCTGCTGCGCATCCTTCTGCCCGAAGTAAGCGCGGTCCGGGGCAACGATGTTGAAAAGCTTGGCGACGACGGTGCAGACGCCGTCGAAGTGACCGGGTCGGTACTCGCCCTCGAGAAAAGAAGCCAGCTGACCGACCGACACGCGCGACGCACTCCCCGGTGGGTACATGTCCTCAACCGAGGGCAAGAAGACGATGTCGACGCCTCTTTGGCGAGCCAGTTCCAGATCGCGCGCTTCGTCTCTGGGATAGGTCTCGAAGTCCTCGTCCGGTCCGAACTGAAGCGGGTTGACGAAGATGCTCATCACAACCACGTCGTTGTCCGCGCGCGCCAGATCCAGAAGCGAGAGATGGCCTTCGTGAAGAAAACCCATCGTGGGAACCAAACCCCATGGCTTCGTTCGATTCTCCGAATCCCTTCGAGCGTTGCGCATGTCGACGGCCGAGCGGATCTCTTTCATGCGACGGCCAGAAGTTCGTATAGAGAACGCGCGACTTCGTCGGTTATCCGTCCGCTGCGCGCCGCCACTCGAACGATCGTTTGGCCGACGCGGCGGTAGTTCTGGGCGAGCTCCGGATCACGTCTGGCAAGCTCGAAGAGGTGTCGCCTGACGGTGTCGACCTCGCCCCGAACAACAGGTCCGGTAAGCGTTCGAGCGCCGCCCCCGGCCTCCATCGCGTTGGCGATCGTCCCCGCCGCGAGGGGGCCGAGGACCGACTGTGGGTCTTCGATCCCGATGGACGCCAGGATTTGCTCGCCGGCCCCCAGGAGCGCCGCCGCCCCGTTCGAAACCGTGACCGACGCGGCATGCCACACGACCCGGTCGTCCTCCGCCACGAAAACGGGAGTGCCCGTCAAATCGCGGCGGACGAGGGAGGCAACCCAGTCGCGATCCCGTTCCGAAGCGGTGATGCCCCACGCCGAGCCGGGCAGTCTGTGCACGCCGCGATCGACATCAGGGATGGCCTGGACCGGATGTGCGGCGGCAACGCGACCGCCTGCGTCCGAGATCGCTCCGAGCGCGTCGGTGCCCAGCGATCCCGCGAAGTGCCACGCGTAGGCGCCCACGTCGATGTGGGGGGCCAGGCTCCGTGCAATCTCGGCTATGCCCCCCTCGGTCGCTCCGATAAGTACCAGATCGCACTCGGGGAGTTCGAACGAGTAATCGAAGATCTTGGTGTCGAGAACCTCGGCCGCGCGCGTGGCCGACGAGGTTGAGCGTGAGGCCGCACCGACGATCGAATGTCCGGCACCCGCCAGCAATAGCGCCACCGATGTCCCCACGTTCCCCGCTCCCACGAGGGCGACCCGTAGGGCGAGCTCGGGCTCTGACGAGTTCATTACTTCGCTCCAGTCCCTCCCGCGCAGTTGCGGGGATGAATAGGTACCGGTCGTTGGCCCAAAGCATAGGGGAAGTGTCCGCTAGAGCTTGCGAATCCTCAGGTCGTAGTTGCCACGGCTGCGCAGGAAGGCTTCTACGTGAATGTAGTAAGTACGCGTTCTCCGAGCGGTAAACGTAAAGGTCTCATCGGCGACACCTTCTTTGTTTGCATAGCGTAGAAGCTTGCAGCGACCCCCTCTGAAGGCACATCCGTTCTCGATTTGCCAAATCTCAGTGGTATTGGGTCGCCAGCCCAGCAGGTCGAAGTCCTCATCGTTCGGCCCGTTAAGCATGACCCGGTAGCGGTTGCCTTTTTTAAAACGTCGCTTGTAGACGTCGTTGACGTCACTCGGCCATGCGACCCTGCCGGACTTAGTCCTTTTTATCGGCCGAGCTCCGGAGATGTTCCCATCGGATTCCCGAAAGCCGTGGCGATTCGTTTCCCGTAGGCCGGCCCTGACGTTCAGCCGACCATTCGTGAACGTGAACTTGCCGCGGGCCGGACCCGACTTGAAAGCGTGCAACGTTCGCAGGCTGTCGGGCCGATCGACCGACCGCAACAACACGTTTTTAAGAGCCTTAGCGCCGTAGGTGGGGTGCTCCGACTTGATCAGACCCGCGGCACCCGCCACGTGCGGAGTCGCCATAGAGGTCCCGTTCCAAACGTCGTATCCACCACCGGGAACCGTGCTTACGACATCCACCCCCGGTGCAGCCAAGTCAACCGAATCATTCCCCCAGCTCGAGAACTCGCAAATCCATCGCGCGAGCTCAGTCGCGCAGCCAGAGTGATAGCCATAGTGGTCCTTGTGGTTGCTGGCGGCAACCGCCACGATCTTGGGCAGGTCATAACTCGCGGGGTAAAGAGGGGAGCTCCCGAAACCACCCGCCCCATCGAAGATCAACAACATGTCGTTGTCGAGGCTGTCGTTACCCGCAGCCGCGGCGGTGAGCACTCCCGCGTCTCCCAGCCGCCGAAAAGCCGATCGCTCAAATGAGGACCACTGGTCGGATACGAAACTTACGTTCACCACGTCGGCCCCCTCACGCCGTGCGTAAGCGAGAGCTTCCAGCTCGGCTCCCAGAGGGAGGCCCATCGTGTCTTTTTCCCCATCGCCATCGGTGTCAAAGGACCTGCCTATTTTTAGGACCATCACGCGACACTCGGGACAGACGCCGGCCACTCCAGTCCCGTTGTCCATCTCCGCCGCGATGGTTCCGGCCACGTGCGTACCGTGGTCGAAGCCGTCTACATCCGGGCTGTTCTCAAAGACGCCGTTGTCGTCTTCGCCGAAGTCCCACCCCGTCACGTCATCCACATAGCCGTTCCCGTCGTCGTCGAGGTTGTTTCCGGGGATTTCGTCGGGATTAGTCCAAATATTGCCGTTGAGATCTGGATGGGTGGTATCGACGCCCGTATCGACTACCGCCACAACCGTCGAAGGGTCTCCCCGCTGGATGTCCCAGGCTTGGGGAGCGTCTATGTCCGCGTCCGATGTTCCCGCAAGCTCGGACGGCGGGGGATCGGCTATCGCGTGAGATCCACCGACGTTGTGCAATCCCCACAGATCGTCCCAGCGCGGATCGTTGGGGACGACTTCGATACGCCGAAGCACGTTGGGCTCAACGTGTTCCACGAGCGGGTTTCGGAGGTAGCGTCGGGTAATCGATAACGCGTTCGCGCTACGCGGAAGTCGGATGAGGTCGACATTCAAATCGTCAAGGCGTCGCACCACCTGAGTGCCGGCTATGCGGTGTGCCCGAATCCACACGCCGCGTTGTACTTGCCGTTTGAACTGCACCAGCAACTCGTTTGAGGCCCACGTCATTCTCTCTTGGGCCGGCCGGTCGAGATCGAGCTTGCGGATCTCACCGCCGGAGCGAAGGCCCGAGCGCGGCTGTTCCCCGGCCGCCGTTCCCGAAACGACATCGACGAACAATGCGGGCGAGAAAAGCAGAATGAGAAAACCTCTAAAAGCCGTCACGGAGCTCAGGTCCTGGAGGCGCGGGTCCTAAAAGGCCTCGAGTAGTTCAACATCGCCTTCGGCCTCCTCGATCCAGTCGCCGTAGCGGCGACCCCATGGATCGACGGCCTCGGGATCGATCTCAAGGAGCGGAACCAATACAAAACGGCGTTGCGTCATGCGCGGGTGGGGGATCTCCAAATCGGGATCGCTGATCTTCTCGTCGTCAAAAGTGAGGATATCTAGATCGACAACGCGCGGCCCCCATCTCATGTCGTTCGGCTCTCGACCCAGCCTTTGTTCGACCGTCCGGCACAGGTCGAGTAGTCCACGGGCGTCGGCCTCGGTCGAAAGGCGGCACACGAGGTTGATAAACGAGCGCTGCGGAGGGCCGCCTAGGGGCGAGGTCTCGTAAAGGCTTGAGACCGAGTCGACGGTGACCTCCGGAGCTTCTTGCAGCTCCGATACCGCGCGGCGGCAAAAGGCGACCCGGTCTCCAACGTTTGACCCGATGCCGATGTGAGCAACCGTCACGAGCCTTACCTTTCTATCCGCACCGAAACCGACCTCACGTTCTCTTGGACGGGAGGAAGGTCCTTGGCTATCTCTACGGTAACCCCCCCGACGTGTTTCATGGTCGCAATTGTCTCCGCTACATCGGCCGCCAAACGCTCCAAGAGGTGGGCCTGGGTTGTTTGAACGACGTCGCTCGTCCGGGTTATCGCTTCGGCGTAGTCGATCGTGTCGTCGATATCGTCGCTCTGAGCCGCCACGCTGAGATCGGCGTCGATATCGATGTCCAGGATCAGAATCTGTGCGCGGGACCTCTCTTCTTCGTCGACGCCGATATGAGCGTCGAGCCGCAACCCTCGTATACGAATGGAGTCCATCAACCGGCCGACAGGATGGCTTCGACCATTCGGATCGCGCGGACGTGTGGCTCAACATCGTGCACGCGCAGAAGTCGAACGCCCTGCGTGACGCCCCATACGGCAGTGGCCACGGTCGCCTCGACCCGATCGGACTCCCCCAGATCCAGGGTCTTACCGATAAAGGACTTGCGCGAGGTTCCCAGCAAGACGGGGTAACCGGTGTCGACGAAGTCTTTGACCCGCGTCGTGAGCAAGACACTTTGACCCGCGTCCTTGGCAAAGCCGATGCCGGGGTCGATCACGATCGACTCCCGGGCCACGCCGCCGTTCTGCAGCTGCTCGGCCCTCGCAACCAGGAAGTCGCGCACGTCTCCGACCACGTCCGAATAGACCGTTAGCGATCGCATCGTGGCAGGCGAGCCCCGGGAATGCATGACGATGAACCCGGCCCCCGTCGTCGCCGCTATACGGCCCATGGCCGGGTCGGTCTCCTCACCGGTGGTGTCGTTGATGATCGCAGCGCCCGCCTCGAGAGCCGCCTCAGCAACGGCGGGCTTGCGGGTGTCGATCGAGATCGGGCCGACACCCTCGGCCGCCAGACTTTCTATTACGGGGAGGACGCGCCGCAGCTCCTCGGCCTCATCAACAGCGTCGGCCCCCGGTCGGGTCGACTCGCCGCCGACGTCGATGATCGCAGCACCCTGTCGCTGCATCTCTAGCCCGTGCTTGACCGCCGCGCTCGTGTCGAACCACAGGCCACCGTCGGAAAAGGAGTCGGGCGTGACGTTGAGGACCCCGAGGATGACCGTTCGATCGAGAGACACGTTCGAGTCGCGGCAGCGGAGCTCCATATCCCGAGTTTAGGCGGGAACGGGTAGGAGAACTGTGGCGGGGTTAACCCCGGCCGATGAGATTCATCGCCTCGGCCCGAGTCGCCTCACTGCGTCGGAATATCCCGCGTACCGCCGAAGTCACGGTCTTGCTTCCGGGCTTTTGCACCCCTCTCATGCTCATGCAGAGGTGCTCGGCCTCAATGACGACCAGGACCCCCCGCGGGGCCAGCCCCTTCTCGATCGTGTCGGCTACCTGGGTCGTGAGCCGCTCCTGGAGCTGGGGCCGTCGGGCGAGAACGTCGACGACCCGAGCAAGTTTCGATAGCCCCGTGATCTGTCCCTTCTTGTTGGGGATATAGGCCACGTGCGCCTGCCCGAGAAACGGGATCAAGTGGTGCTCGCACATCGAGTAGAGCGGGATGTCTTTGACCATGATCATCTCGTCGTGGCCGGCCTCGAAGACCACGTCGAGATCCTCCGCCGGATCCTTGTTCAGGCCGGAGAAAATCTCCCTGTACATGTCTGCCACGCGGCGGGGAGTGCCCTGCAGACCGTCGCGAGACGTGTCCTCGCCGATCGCCTCCAGGATCGACTCGAGCGCCTCCTGGATGGAATCACCATCGAAGGCGTGACGCTCGCGTAAGGGGCGAACGACGTCCTGCGACGGGGCCTTCTCGGGATCGACCATGGCCCCAGGGTAAACGGGGGTGTGGGGGGCAGCGAAGCTTGCGAGCGCACCCCCACGCACTCGACGAGGGCCCTTGTGGCCACTCGGAGAGGGCTCGCCAGGACGAAGTCCTGGCGGAACAAAGGGGGGGTGTGGGGGGCAGCGAAGCTGGGGGTGTGGGGGCGTAGCGAGCCTCGGCGACGTGGAGCCTGCAAAGCCACGAAGGCGGACGGCGAAGAGTCCTTGGCCGGACAATTCGGCGGACGCCCCGGCAGCGCCGGAGGTGCTGCCGGAACAAATAGGGGTGTGGGGGGGCGTTCTCTAGATCTCGCCCAGGCGGGGCTTGGGGGCCGGGCGGGGAATGCGCTTGCGCTTCTTATGCTCGGCCGGCTCCTCGTCTGAATCGCGCGACTCTCTTTTGAGGCGATAGCGCTCGACCGGATTCTCGGGCGACTGCTTGGCGACCTCCGCGAAGATCTCCTGAACCTCTTCTTTTTCAAGCGTCTCTTGATCGAGCAGACGCTCGACCATCAGATCGAGCTTGTCGCGGTACTTCGTGATGATCTCGCGGGCCTCGTCATGAGCTTCTTCGATGAAGCGGTGCACCTCGGCGTCGATCTTCGAGGCGACGTTGTCGGAGTAGTCCTGGACGTGACCGAAGTCCCGACCCAGGAAGGGCTGGGACTCGTTCTGTCCGAGGGCCAGGGGGCCGAGATCGGACATCCCATATTGGGTGACCATCTGCTTGGCGATTATCGTCGCCTTCTGGATGTCGTTCTGCGCCCCTGTCGTGGGTTCGTCGAACACGATCTCCTCGGCAACGCGGCCGCCCATGATCATGGCGAGCTGATCGATGAGCTCCGAGCGACTGACGAGGAACTTGTCCTCGGTCGGAAGCGTCAACGTGAAGCCGAGAGCTTGGCCTCTCGAAATGATCGACACCTTGTGCACGGGATCCGCGTTGGGCAGCGCGTGCGACACGAGAGCGTGGCCGGCCTCGTGATAGGCGATGACCTTCTTTTCGTGATCGCCGATGACGCGGCTGCGACGTTGGGGGCCGGCAACAACGCGGTCGATTGCCTCTTCGAGTTCTACCATTCCGATCTCCGCACGATCGAAACGAGCCGCAAGAAGCGCCGCTTCGTTAACCACGTTGGCAAGGTCGGCTCCCGTAAAGCCCGGCGTGCGACGCGCAAGAACCTCAACGTCGATGTCTTTTCCAAGCGGTTTGCCGCGCGTGTGCACCTTGAGGATTCCGGTCCGACCGTTCAGGTCGGGGCGATCGACGACGATCTGCCGATCGAAACGACCGGGTCGAAGAAGTGCGGGGTCGAGGATGTCGGGTCGGTTGGTAGCGGCAACAAGGATCACTCCGCTCTTGACGTCGAAGCCGTCCATTTCGACAAGTAGTTGGTTGAGCGTTTGCTCGCGCTCGTCGTGTCCCCCACCCAGTCCCGCGCCGCGGTGACGACCGACCGCGTCGATCTCGTCCATGAACACGATCGATGGCGAGTTGGCTTTCGCTTGCTCGAAGAGGTCGCGCACTCGACTGGCACCGACGCCCACGAACATCTCGACGAAGTCCGAGCCGGAGATAGAAAAGAACGGAACGCCGGCCTCGCCGGCAACGGCGCGCGCGAGCAGCGTCTTTCCCGTTCCGGGGGGGCCGAAGAGAAGGACGCCCTTGGGGATCTTTGCTCCCATCTGCTGGAACTTCGCGGGAGATGCCAGGTACTCCTTGATCTCCTGAAGCTCCTCGACGGCTTCATCAAGACCTGCGACGTCGGCGAAGGTGATTTTGGGCTGGTCCTTCGTGACCAGGCGGGCTTTCGCCTTGCCGAAGGACATGACCCGATTCCCCCCGCCCTGCATCTGCTGCATGATGAAGAAGAAGAACCCAACGATCAGGATGATCGGCAGGAACTGGAACAGCACCGACAGCCATATAGACCCGCCCTGGGGGTCGGCCTTGACGGCGATGTCGCTCTGATCCCTTGTGTCGTTCCAAAAGTCGTCGATCGTGTCTTTTGGCAAGAAGACCTCGAAGGCGTCTCCGTCCTCGAACTCGCCCACGGCTTTTTCATCTTTCGTGAGGAACTCGACGGTCGAGATGTTGCCCTCCTGCAACTCCTGGTCGAACTTGGTTACGGAGAGCTCAACCGGCTGGTCGGCCTTGGACCGGTAGAGGTTGAAGACCCAGACGACCGCGATGAAGAGGATGAGATAAAAGATCGCAGAGCGAAAGACTCGATTCATTGTTGAAAGCGTAGCAGCCTAATGGCGCTAGAAATCCCTTCTACAGGCGGGTATCAGTCGGTATCGGCGCCGTAAGCAGATGGCTTGAGCACCCCTATATAGGGGAGGTTCCGATACTTCTCAGCGTAATCGAGGCCGTAGCCGACTACGAACACCGGTTCGAGCTCGAATCCCGGATATTTCACGTCGAGCGGCACCGCTTGCTCTCCTTTCTTCCAGAACAGAGAACAGATCTCGAGAGAGGCGGGACCACGCGCCTCGAGATACCGCAACAGGTAAGAGATCGTCAGACCGGAGTCGATGATGTCTTCAACTAACAGCACGTGACGTCCGGTGATCTCGTAGTCGAGATCTTTGAGGATGCGCACGACACCAGACGACTTGGTGGAGGAACCGTAGCTCGATACCGCCATGAAATCGAACTCGATCGGCAGGTCGATGTGACGCGCGAGGTCCGCCATGAACACGAAAGCGCCCTTCAGCACACCGACCAAGAGCAGGTCTTTTCCGCGGTAATCCTCGGCGATCTCCTTGGCCAGAGAGTCGATCTTGTGCTGGATCTCATCCGCGCCGATGAGGACCTCGGCGATGTCGTCGTGGATCGGGTAGTCCATGGGCCTCATCTTAGGTTCCGGATGCGTCACGAACCAGGGGATCGGCGAACTGTGATGTATTCGCTTCCCACCTCGACCTCGGCCCCCGCGGCGACGGAGAAGCGAAGGTCCTTTCTCGTCGCATCGGAGATGGCGTCCAGCGCAGCTTCGATGCCTCCCGACCGGTCCCGCTGCCGCCCCACCGCGAACTCGAGGACGCGGCGCTGCAGGGCCCGGGGAAGGGCGTCGAGCGCGGCCCGCTCGAGCCGGACCTCCTGGTCGACGCTCGTGGCGAGGTCGCTGTAGAGCCGATCCGCGATTCCCTCCAGAGCGGAGGCGTCCTCACGCAGCCTTTCCGATGCGCCTGCGATGGCTTTGACGGCTCCCGATCCCCAGTGGTCCTCGATGGCGGCAACGATCTTGTCCCGCACTGCCACTCGCTCGAAGTGCTCGTCGGAGTTCGCGGGATCGTCGTAGAACGGAAGCTCACGCTCCTCGCAATAGGCGCGGGTCTCCCAGCGACGACACTCGATCAAGGGCCTCGCGCGCATGCCCTCAAGAGGGGGTATGCCCGCAAGTCCGGCGGTACCGGCTCCGTGAACCAATCGCGCCAGAGTCGTCTCGACTCGGTCGTCGAGGGTGTGTCCCGTGACGATGTGTGCGGCTCCCGCCTCCCGCGCCACCGTCTCGAAGAACCTGTAACGGAGCTCCCGCGCGCGGGCCTGAAGATTGGGACCCTCGAGATCCTGAATACGCATCACGTGCACGTCGTAGCCGGGCTCGGCCGCCGCGTGAGACACCCTCGCGGCCACCTCGGCAGACTCCGAAGCCAAACCATGGTCGACGTGTGCCACCTCGAGCGTGAGATCGAAGACGCCCGTCAGGCGCGACATCACGTCTAAAAGACACATCGAATCGGGTCCACCGGATACGGCCACGACTACCGACTCGCCCCGGCGCAGCATCCCGTAGCGACGAATCGAGTCGCGAGCCCGCTCGACGATCTCGTATCCCGGACCCCCCAGCGCAGTGCTGATCACCTTTAGGCGACTCTTCTGAGCCAGACCTGGGGTTCTTTCAGTTCGCTCAGGCTCGGCAACATCGAGGGCTCGGCCCACAGCCGCTCGAGGGCCCGGGGTCCCTCTCGTTCGGCAACGAACTCGCAGAACGACTGCCCCAACTCGTACTGGCGGAGCTTCATTTCCAAACCGATGATCTGGTTGAAGATCTTCTGGAGGGCCGTCGTTTGCTGGCGCCGGGCGTCGAAGACCCGACGCATACGGGCAAACGAGGGGATGATCTCGCGGCCCACGACGTCCATGACGTAGTTCCCATGTCCCTCGACCACGGCCATGAGCGCCTGGAGCTCGTCGAGGAGCTTGCGCTGAGGCTCCGACGACAACAGATATACGGGGCTCTTTTCCTCCGAGGGCACCGACGACGACATCAGCCGGCGCCCGGCGGCGGCCATCCGACTTGCCAGACCGCGCGCGTCGAGCTGCAGCGACCCCAGGTATGTCTCCACGAGCTCCAGGAAACGGCCTTTGAGCCAGGGCACCCCGGCGAACTGGAAGCGGTGGGTGACCTCGTGGACCGCAACCCACAGTGCGAAGTCCTGGGGGGCGAAGCCGAGACGCCTTTCGGTCTCCACAATGTTCTGGCCCACGAAGTACAGCGAGGTCCCCTCGGGGGGGCCGCCTCTCCTGCGGCGGGGACGAGCCTCTCGCGCGGCGTCGCTGACGAGAACGTCGTACTGCCCGAGGACGCGGCGGGAGATGTACCCCAGCAGCACTCCGACCTCGGTGGACAAGGCGGTGCGTTGGGCGATTCGAACGGTTGTCGGCAAAGTCTCCATCCGCGCCGAAACCTTTTTTGTGATCGGCTCGAGTAGGCGAGACATCCCGGCGATATTGGCGTCGACCCAATCGGAGCGGTTGACGATGCCCCACCCCACTGGGGCCGGGCGCGCGATCCCGCTCGCCTCCTCTACTAAGTCCTCCGAGCGCGGGACGGCGTCGGCCAGGTCCTTGCGCAAACGCTCCATCAAATAGGAGTCGCTAAGAGAGGCATCGCCGGTGAAGCGATGGCCCACGAGTCGGGCGATGCGGGGGTCGATTAGCTCCGGCACTTACGGACGAACGGCTAACGGGCGCGCCGGCGCCGTCACACCTCTCCTTTGCGACGCGAGATCACGAGGCGGAAGTAAAGGAGGCCCATACCCAGCGCCAGCAGCGCCAGGAGAACGAGGGAGATCCGCGCCATCTGATACGTCCACGGGGGGCCCGTCTCCTCGGCGGCGCCCTCTTCTTGGCCCTCCTCGACGCCGGTTTCGGCCTCCTCGTCCGAGGAGCCGGTGCCGTCGTCGTCCTGGCCCTCGCCCCCCTCGACTTGTTGATCGGTGCCGGGTTGTTGGGCCAAGGTGATCGTGGTGCCGTCGGCCAGGTCGGCCGCGGCCGGGCTCAGGGGGATAAGCGCGAGCAGGAGGGCCGCGATCGCTAGAAGCGTGGACGTTCGTGCTCGCATTTTGAATCCTCCGCAACCCGGATGGTCCGACGGGCTGAGGATATATGAGGACGTCTTCGCCTTGATGTGCCCGGGCGGATCCCTAAGCGGAGGCGGCGCCGGGCTTGCGGCCTCGCAAACGGGGAACCTTCATCTCCGCGTGCGCCCAGCACTTGTCCCGCCGGTTGTAGGTCGACAGCTGGGTCTCACAGCCGGGCTGCTGGCAGACCCGTCCGCTCGGGTTTCTCCGAGAGGCTCGAGGCAGCGGCTGAGGCTTGGATCCCCGAACTGAGAACTGCTTGGCCATCGTGAACGCTCCTCTCCTGCCGGCCCCTCCACGGCGCTTCGACGAAGCGAACGCCCGAGGTTCTGAGACCGACACTCTCTATTCGGTTAGACAAACCAAATTGGTTTGGAGTTCCATCCCGTTTAACGGGATTTAGAGGAAGACGTAATGGGCCAAGACCCCCGAAACCGCCTCGGCGTCATCGCGACCCCCATCCGCTGGGTGGGCCTGGCCGTGCGCGCCCTCCTGGGCCCGCCCACCAGGGCGGTCAGAGGCACCGCCCGGCGGGTACGGGACCCCGCCCGGCAGGTGGTCGACTACTGGGCCTCCGAGCGAGTCACGATGAGACAGGGCTTCATAGCGGTGTGCATCGCCTCGCTCACGTCCCTCGGCGCAGGCCTGGTCCTGGCCTTCATGGACAACCGGATCGACGAGGTGGCCGGACTGTTCGTTCTGATCCCCGTCTCGATCGGGATGCGGGGCAACATCTTCGGGGCGCTGGCGGCCCGGTTGGGTACCTCGATCCACTCGGGCCTGTTCGAGGTGACCCGGGACAAGGCCGGCCTTCTCTATTCGAACGTGTACTCGGCGACCCTGCTGACGATCGCCACCTCCGTGACCATGGCCGCGCTTGCCCGCGCCATTGCCGGCCTACTCGGTATCGAGACCGTGTCGTTGTGGGACTTCATCGTCGTGGCCGTGCTGGGAGGGCTGTTGTCCTCCGTCGTCGTCCTGGCGGTAACGATCGTTCTGTCCGTCACCTCTTTCCGGCGGGGATGGGATCTCGACTCGGTGGGATCTCCGCTTATCACCGCGATCGGCGACGTGGTGACGCTCCCCTCGATCCTGCTTGCCTCTTACATGGTGGGCATCGACTACGTCACGGCGATCGTGGGGGGCATCTGCTTGGTCGCGGGAGCGGTTTCTCTTGGGCACGGATGGACCACCGCGCAGGTCGCCGTCCGACGAATCGTCCGCGAGAGCTTTCCGGTGCTCTGCATCGCCATCGTTCTCGACGTCCTCGCCGGCACCGTGGTCGAGCCCCGCATCGCCGATGTGTTCATTCCCTTCCCGGCGCTGTTAGTCGTGCTTCCCGGGTTTCTGGAGAACACCGGTGCGCTCGGCGGGATCCTCGCCGCGCGGCTGGGGTCGAAGCTTCACCTGGGTGCGGTTACTCCTTCGGCGAAACCGGACGCCGCGGCGCTACTCGACTTCACGATCGTGTTCGCTCTTGGGTTGACCGTGTATGTGATCGCGGCGGTCACCACGCTGGGTGCCGCGGAGCTTCTCGGCCACGCCTATCCGGGGGTGCTGCGGTTCGTCGGCGTAGTGGTGGCCGGGGGCATGTTGGCGACGCTTCTGGCCAGCCTCATCGGTTACTACGCCGCAATACTCGCTCACCGCTTCGGTTTCGATCCCGACAACCACACGATCCCCTTGGTTACGAGCGGCATGGACCTCATGGGGGTCATCTGTCTTGTAGTAGCGCTGATCGTGTTCGGAGTAGCCTGATTCGCGATCCCGCCTCGCGCGGGGTCGCTTGAAAGGGGGAGTACGAAGTGGACTCAGAGGGTCCGAGTACCGTCAAGGAGTTCCTTGCCGAGATCAAGGACTCCTCAGAGCTGATGGTCGACCTGGCCTACGCGTCCGTTTTTCTTGCGGATGCCGAACTCGCCCGAGAGGTTCCTCGACTCGAGGAACGCATGTTCGATCACCTTCACCAGTTACGAAAGCTTGCGATCCTTGCAGCGCGCAGTCCCGAGGACGCGGAGCACATGGCGGGCGTGCTGGAGATCGCGTCGGCTGTAGAGAAGATCGCAGATGCGGCGGACGACATTGCGCGCGTCGTCGCCGTGGGTTGGGGGATCGTCGAAGACCTGCGAAAGGACTTGAACCACGCCGACGAGATCGTGTCGCGCGCCAAGGTGGGTGAAGACGCGGAAGCGGTCGGTCAGTCATTGCGTGACCTGGCGCTTCCGGTTGAGATGGGGGTGTGGGTAATCGCTTCGAGAAGAGGCGGAGAGTGGTACCTCGATCCCGGTTCCGACTACTGCGTGACCGCAGGTGATCGACTGCTGTTGAAAGGTCCCGAGGACGGCGTGCGTAAGGCGCGGGCGCTGATGGGAGCGCCCAGCGGCGAGATATCCGAAGGGCCCGCGATAGCTCTCTACGACCTAGATAAAGCCGTCGACCTATTGGTCGAGATGAAGAACTCGGCCGAGGTAGCGGTCGGGCTTGCTTACTCGTCGCTCTTGTTCAACGACCGAGCGCTGGCCGCAGAGGTGAGCAACCTCGAGGTCCGCTCGGATGCGATCCATGATGAATTGGAGTCCTGGGTCTTACGCAGCGCTCAAGAGGCGCGCAACCCCGATGATTTGCGGGGGCTCATTCGTTTCGCTCATGCTTCGGAGATGATCTTCGACTCGGCCCGAGAGATGACGCGCATGGTCGAGCACGGCGAGGATCTTCACCCCGTGATCGCGGCCGCGCTCGTCGAATCGGACGAGGTAGGCCATCAGACGATCGTCGCCGGCGGGGCTCCTGCAGACGGAAAAACGATTAAACAGCTGGCCGTTGAAACGGAGACCGGTATGTTCGTGCTCGCCGTGCAGCGCGGACGCCGGTGGACCTACCGGCCGAAACCCGCGTACCGGTTCAGCGCCGGGGACCGGCTAATTGCAATCGGACCAGCCGAGGGGGGCGAGGAACTGGATCAACTCGTCGGCATGACGCCGGAGATGGCCGAAGCGCAGGAACTGGCGGAGGCTTAGATCGTCGGCGAGGGGGAAGACATATCGCGAACGGCATCAAGGAGGAGAAGACGTGACCGAAACAGTCCAGCCGGATGGCACTCCAACGCAGAAACCTACGATTTTCCAGACGATAGCGGCGACGGTTCTCGGCCTCCTCGCGGTGAAACTCGCCACTTACGTAATCACGACACTGTGGCGGCTGGTGACCAAAGAGGAGCCACCTCAGGTCGACGAGAACGTGCCTATGGGAAAAAAAGCGGCCTGGCTGGCTCTGTCGGGTGCCGTTGCGGGAACCGCGCGTCAGACCGCGCGAGACCTGGTTAAACCTCCCACCTCGGGGCCCGCGTAGAACACAGCGGATTCTCGACTTCTAGCGGTCGGCCTCGCTTTTAGTCCCCAGGGCCTGCTTGGAGTTCTGTCCGCCCCCGGCAACGCCGCCGACGACCGCGCCGGCGACCGCCCCGACGACCGCAAAAATTACCGGCTGGTCGGTGATCAAGCCCAGCACCAGCCCCAAAAGGGCTCCGACGATCGCTCCGATGATCACGCCCGCCGAGGCGCCCCTCATCTGGCTCTTGGTTCCCGCCAGTCCCGGTCCGCCGGTGAAGGAGTCGGTCTCGGCAAGTTGTTCTTCTCGCTCTGCCTCTGGTCGTTCGGCCATGACATCTCCTTAGGTCCTCGGCACGGGTTGCTCGGGGTCTTCGTCACCCCTACCCGCTCTTTGTGCAGGAAAACTGATCGTGGGCGAGACTCGCCGCCGTGACTCGCCTCGCCTCCCCCATCCTCCGCCGGTTCGCAGTAGTCGCGGTCGCCGTGTTGCTGGCCCTCGGAGCTCAGGCGCTGCTGACCCGGGACGAGCGGGGGCCGGGCCGCACCGGAACGGGAAACGAGGAGGACGATAAATGGGGATCTCCCAGGTCGAACGGTGGCAAAGGTCGCAAGGCGGGGGGGGCCGCCCGGCTGCCGGCGGCGTTGAAGCGATCCTGCGAGCTCCCGAAGCGCTGGCTGCTCGCCGTGTATCGGGGGTGGGATCCCGCCCCCGTGCGCGCTTACGACCTTGCGATAGTTCCCCACCCGCCGAACTACATCGGATCGGTCACCGATACCAGTCACTCCGGGCCATACGACTTCCTTCAAGACGTGCCGATCGTTTTTTACGGACCGGGGCTCGTGTCGAAGAAGGGCCGCGTGACCTCGTCCCCCAACCCCACGCTTGCGGACATTGCCCCTACGTACGCGGACTTGATGGACTTCAGCTTCGCCAGCCCGGACGGACGCTCTCTTGCCGACCTGTTCCGTTCAGACATCGACCCGCCTCGACTGATCGTGACCGCGGTCATCGATGGAGGGGGGTGGAACGTGTTGAAGCGATGGCGCGGCAGGTGGCCGGAGATGAAGGACTTGATGGATAAGGGAGTTGTCGTAACGAATGCAACCGTCGGCTCGTCGCCGTCGATCACTCCCGCGACGCACACCAACCTCTCGACCGGAGCCTTCCCGCGCACGCACGGTGTGTCGGCAATCGTCGTCCGAACCGAGAGCGGACGGTTGACCGAAGCGTTCACTCCTGTCGGAAAGTTCTCGGGGGCCGCGACCATGAATCCGACCGTGAA
>JALZEI010000181.1 GCA_030862115.1 Actinomycetota bacterium | reverse complement strand
CTCGTTGCCGACAGCAGCATCTGGTTGTTCGTCCACTTCATGATTGCTTGGGCGATAGCGCTCGGCTTTGTTGGTCTCGTAGCAATCGCACGGTCCTTTACCGGTGAGGCGGGCGAGTCGTGGGGCCGCTTGGCCCTTGCCTCGGCAATCGGGTCCGTCGCTATTGCCATCATTGGCGTGACGGTCGATGGAGTAGCGCTGAAAGAAGTCGCCGATAACTGGGCCGAGGCGGGCAGAGGTACCGAAAGCTCCGTATTCGCGGCCGCGGATGCCGTGGCAAATGTGGCCCTTGCTCTGTTCATAACCGTGATCGGGTCGCTCTTTGGGTTTACCGCCATTCTCTTCGGCATCGCCGGTTTGGTAAGTAACAACTACCCGAAGTGGCTCGGATACGCCGCGCTGGTCGCCGGGCTGGTGGGGTTGCTGGCGGGGTCCATCGCGTTCCTCTCGGGGCCGTCGGACCTGGCCTTCAACATCCTGTTCGCCATCTCTTCATTTCTGTACACGATCTGGCTTTTCGCGTCGGGCTGGTTTCTATGGCAGCGGGCCGGCACCCTACAACCGGAGGAAGAGACCGTCGCCGTCGCGGCCTAACAGGAATCTTGGCGAGGGTCGACTGAACTTTTTCGAAGGAGAAGGCAAAAAGCAAGCTGAGGACCACACACCTTAGGCTTCAGCGGTGGCGGTGTCTCCTCGCCTTTGCCGCTTGAGCACAGACATGGACCCAGTCGTCGCCGACCTCCGTAAATTCAACCCGAGGCGCGAGTGCTCTGTACCGGGCCGGCTGATCTGACATCTCGACGGCATAGCGCCCCCGTCCGGTCGTGACGGTGGACTGCTTCGTCACCCATTGGCTGTCGATGCGACGCTGGACGAGAATCTGCTGGTTTGAAACGCAGGCTCCGAATTCGTCACTCACCGTGAGCCGACCAGAGGCGACCAGAACTCTGTTCTCCCCCCTTCCCGCATGATCGAACGAGAGGGTGATCAGACGCCCATGAACGGTTCTGTTCACCCATGTCTTTTGCACCGCGTCCTGGGGCTCCCCAAAGTCTGGTCCGGCCGTTCCACCGCTGGCTTGGTTTACGTAAAAGACGATCGTGTCGATCCCCGCCGCGGTTTCCAGAGTGTCCTGGAAGATGCATACCGAGACGCCGTTGGCGTTGGACGGCGTGCATGAATAGACGTTGAAATTGCCCTGGCTCAATGCCGCGTTCGGACTCGTGCCCGCGTTGGGGTCGGCGACGTCGCCCTGCGGGCGTCCTGCGGCGTTGGTTGCAATCACGCTGTTAGGTGTGACTCCAGCGATGGGACCGGTCTCGCCGATCAGCTTCACCCTGACCTCGTGCTCGGTCCCGTTGGGGTTGGTCGCGGCCTCGGGACGGGCGTTCAGACCGGTCACGGCGGCCGAACCGCCTGGCGTCCAGGTCTTAGTGGAGGGCTGATCGGTGGGCTCCCCCGCCTCGAACTGGTCGTCGTTGTCAACTTCCGCCCACGCACGAACGCTGACGGTCGCGTTCTCGGTGACGTGGTTGATGGCGATTCCGAAGGTAACTTCGCCGTTGTTGTTGGTCGGCCCGACCTCAGCGTGAACGGTGGTATTGCGGCCGGCCTGCCCGGCAGTCTGGCCTTGATTGTTGCCCTGAACATCGGAGAAGGCGGTCACCCCTTGCCCGGTCGGGTTAGGGCCCTGGGGATTGGACGGGTTACAAAAGGCGAGCTCCCGGGTCTCACCGGGCTCGGTGCCCGCATTTTGAAGGACCTGCTGGATGTCGACCTGCTGGTTTACGACCGGGTTTCCCTGCTGATCGATCACCCGCGCGGTGAATTCGTTGCAGGTGGTCGACGCGGCGGTATCGCTATCGGGGGTCAGCTGCAGCGCAAAGGGCGTACCGGACCAGGTTTCTGTAACGTCATCGAAAGGCTCGCCCTGATCGAAGATTTGGTTGTTGTTGGAATCGGCGAAGAAACGAATGGTGTCGGTACCAGCGCTGTTGCCGGTGTAGGTGCACTCGTGCGTTTGCGTTTGGCCGGCCGGAAACGTTATGCCCGGCACCGCCGTGCTGTCGGTTGGGCAGCTGAGCTCGGCCTGGGCCGTCTGTGGGGTGGCGTTTGGGCTGCCGGGCAGGATGTCGCCGCGTATAGGCGTCGTCGCAGTGGACTGATCGTTAGCGTCCCGGGCGGAGACGCCGATGGTGTGCTGGGTGCCCACCGGGCTTGTGTCGGTCTCGGGTTCCGCGTTGACCTGTGTCGCGGGTCCCCCACCGCCTCCGGCCCCCCACGCCGCACTTGTCACCTGAGTCAACAGCATCGCCACGAGGCTGACCAAGACCGCAACAACCGCCGCACCACGGTCCGCGTCCCGGCTCCCCATGCCTCCACCTGCCGACATTCGCACCTCCCGGTTCAGGGCCGCTCATCGCGACACCTGTAAATGTCCAGCAAGGAATATCCCACGCCCCCCACTGATCAACAAGACCCCACAGCCGTTCTGGTGTACCCCCTCGACTAGCGGCAGCCCCGCGATCCCTCTGACCCGAGGTGAGGCCCCCACCAGCCCACAATCGCGATTTCCAGGCAGAGGAATGCCGCGGCCGAAGGCGAATCTCCAGGAAAGACGGAGGAGACCAAAATGCGCAAAATACTGTCGGCTCTCATCATGGGCTGTTTGCTCGCCGCCCTAACCGCCGCTCCCGTCGGGGCGGCCCGAAAAAAGGTCGTCAAACAGCAGTGGGACGTAATCGCGGCGCCCTTCCCGGGGGCCGACGATCATTCCACACCCTCGGAGGAATGCGGGGTCGAGGGCGTGACCTATGGGATCCATACCTATAAGACCCCCGCTAAAGGAAAGCTGGACGCGCGCATCAATGGGTTCGAGGGCGAGTGGGATCTCTACGTGACCGATTCCGCAGGACGGCTTCTGGGGTCGTCGGTTCAGTTCATGGGGACGAGCGAAGAACGGGTCCTCATCAAGGTCCCGGCAAAGACGGAACTTCAGATCTACGCCTGCAACTTCCTCGGCGGACCCACCGCCCACGGCGAGCTCAAGTACGTCTACTAGCGGCTCAGGCCGACGCTCACCCCGTCCTAGCCCGCCTACCTCTTCGGGGCCACCCCCGTGAGGACGGCCGCGGCCACACGTCTATCTCCTTTTATTACCGAGACGCCGGAGAACGGCGCGCGGCCGGCAGCTAGGCCGAGGATTGCGTCCGCCGAGCCCTCGACCACAGCCTCGGGATCGTCGGCGGGACCGACGTCGACCCGCCCCCGGTCGATATTCACGACGGCACCGTCGGCACGGATTTCAACCTTGCCCTTTCGTCGGCGGGGAAGAAGCGCCGCCAGCGCAACCGCCAGCCACTCCGGCCTGAATTCCTCGTCCTCGGTGCGGTCCCCCATCCAGTGCCCGCCCCACCGAACCAACTCATGTACCGCTTTTTCCAGTCCGCGACCGAAGTCTGTCAACTCATAGGCTCCGTACGAACCGGAACGGATGATTCCGTCCGCCTCGAGGTCACGAAGTCTGTCCGCCAGCAGGTTGGTGGCTATCCCGGGCAGGGCCTCGCGAATCTCGGAGTAGCGCCGGGGGCTGATCAGGAGCTCGCGCACGATCAGCAGCGTCCATCGGTCCCCCACGTGATCCAAAGCCTTGGCGAGCCCGCAGTATTGGCCATAGCTCTTCTTCGCCCTGAAGGTCATTGACCCAGCCTACACCGTCACTTGATTTTCTTGTCTGATTGCTTTACTTTCTTGTCCCGCCGGCGGGGCGAGAAGCAAATGAGAATCAGATAGGAGGCGACGTGAGGACCGACAGCGAGCGCCCTACGTGGGTGCCCGACGAGCTGTATCCATTCCAGAGCCACTACTCCGAGGTGTTGGGTTCTCGCGTCCATTACATCGACGAAGGGTCGGGGCCGACGCTTCTCTTCTTGCACGGCAACCCCACCTGGTCCTTTCTCTACCGCAACGTCGTGTTGGGCTTGCGGGACTCCTTTCGCTGCATCGCGCTCGACTACCCCGGGTTCGGTCTCTCTACGGCCTCGCCTAGTTATGCCTACACGTCGGAGCAACACGCCGATGTAGTCGAGAGGTTCGTCCTCGATCACGATCTACGCGACGTCACGCTGATGGGCCAGGACTGGGGAGGGCCGATTGGGCTCACGGTCGCGACCCGCCATCCGGAGCGATTCAGCGGTTTCATCCTCGGCAACACGTGGGCATGGCCGCTCAATAAAATCTTTCACTTCGAGTTCTTCGCTCGCGCTATGGGCGGCCCGATCGGCAAGCTGTTCATCCGCAACGCGAACGCCTTCGTCAACGTGATGATCCCGCTGGGAACCGCCTCACGAGTCCCGGCCGACGTAATGCACGCTTATCGGGGGCCGTTCGCCACCGCCGACGCACGACGGCCCACGTGGGAGTTCCCGAAGGAGCTGCTACGCAGCAGGCCGTTCATGCAACGCCTAGAGGAGGTATTGCCGAAAGTCACCAACCTTCCGGCGCTCTTTGTCTGGGGCGGTGCTGATTTCGCCCTGCGAAAGCGGGTGGAGCTCCCACGCTTCGAAAAGCTCTTCGCAAACCACGAAACCGTGGTGCTCAAAAAAGCCAGGCACTTCTTCCAAGAGGACGCCCCCGACGACGTGATTCGTGCGATACGGGAGTGGATGAAAGGACGCGGCCTCCCGGCGAAAGCTTGAGCCGCTGAATCGGCCTCCCGGAGAGCTTCTATTCCGTAGGCCTACGACAACGCAAGTACGCGAGCCGGCCCACCGGAGCCCTCCTCCCAGGGGATTAACCCGACAAAGGCGGTAGCCCCACGCGGGGGAATGCGACTGAGGTTGGCGAGGTTTTCGATCCCGTACCGATCCGCGCCGAGCACCGCCAAGTGCACGTCGAAGGTTTGAGACGGTCCGTGATCGAGGCTCAAGGTATCGACTCCGATAGCCGCAATCGAGCGATTCGCGAGCAGCCACTCCGCGGCCTCGATCCCGAACCCGGGGAAGTGATAAGTGCCCGAGGCGTCGGCATTCTTGAACGCAGCAGGATTGTCGATTCGGCTTTCCCAACCGGAGTGCATCGCGACAATCGCTCCGTGCGGAATCCGCCCGTGACGACGCTCGAAAGAGGTGACGTCACTCAACCTGACGACCGCGTCGGGATTCGACGCGGCACGTTCCGAGATATCCACGACGACTATCGGAGCGATGAGCTCGCGCGGTCTCAACTGTGGGGATAGCCGGCCCCCGGCGATGAAGTGTCCCGGAGCGTCGAGGTGCGTGCCCGAGTGCTCACCGAAGGTCCATTCCTGCGAATAAAACCCGTCATCTTCGACCGTCACCAGAGTGGTTCGCGAGGGAGGCGCGAACGCGTAGACCGGAAACCCGGCCGTGAACTCGTGCGTCAGGTCGACGACGCGTTTGTCCGGGATGCGCCGTGCCGAGGCGCCCGAGGTCGGAAGCACCGTAGCGGCGGCCGCTCCCGCGGCGCCGGCCAGAGCGGCCCGTCGGCTGATAAGCGGTGGACCTTCCTCCTCAGCCCGAGATCTCACCTTTTCGATCGTGCCTGGAAGACACATGAGAAACCCCTTTCCGCCTCGCCGAAGCCACTCACCGATACGTCAAAATTACGCGCTACGAATCGAGTGCGCAACTTGGGAGCCTAGACGGGCCTGCCGGCGAGATACCTGTAGAAGTACACAGTTGCCATGGGCCTTAGTCCGCCGAAAGAAGTTGGCGGATCGATCCTAATTACTCCTAACGGAGACTTCGAGGTTAGGAGGGCATCATGGCGGTTCGCATACGCATTCAAACCCGAACTCGGCGACGCCTGCGAATTGCTGCTGCCGGTCTGTTGATCGGAGACGAACAGGACATCGAAAACGTTCAATAAAGTGATCGACAAAAAACGCCTGGCATCTTCTCCCGGACAACGAATCGACCGGCGAGTTCATGGACGTTACTAGTCGCCAATGGACAAGGCTTTCGGCTTTCGGCCCCACGCGCCGAACCGGAGGGGCGAGAAGGAACCGACACCTGGTTCGGTAAAGAGCGACATGTAACGAGCTCGCTCTTCTGCGCTCATCAACCCGGACTCGACAGCCACCTTTGTGACGTGCCCGACCGACAGGCGTCCGATCTCGGCTTCCTCCGTACCGCTCCACACGAAATCTGTGCGCCCCTCCGCGCCCACATCCTCGAGCCCGGCCATGGCCAATAATGCCGGAAGCCGTCGTCCGAGGTCTGCTTGGATCCCCCTCGCCTTCGACAACTGAAGCAGCAGCGAAGTTAGCTCGGCCGCGGCCGCGATGCTCTCTTCGGGGAAGCCCGGTCGTTCACCCGGATCCGCCATGATGGGGGCCGCGAAGTCGACGTCTTCAACCACGATCCAACCTCCAGGAGCAAGCGCTTCGATCATCCTGGCGAGCGCGTCCCGGTAACGAGAAAGGTGCTCGAGAACAAATCGTGCGTGCACGAGATCGAAGTCGCCGCTCTCGAACTCATCCTCGAGGATGTCGTGGCGGCGCAGTTCTAGGTGGGGTGAGTCGATGTCCTCGAGGAACCGCGTGTCAAGATCCGTCGCCACCACCTGTCCCTCGGGCCCAACCCTGTTGCAGAGCCAGCGGGCGATCGAACCGGCGCCGGCTCCGACCTCGAGACAAGTCCATCCGGGTGCGACTCCCACGGCCTCAAAGTGAGCGATCGTGGTCGGGTCATTAAGACGCTCGAGAGACTGCAGCCGTTTGCGTTCGCCTTCCCAGGACGGGTCGTAGATGTATTTCTCGCTTCGATCGCTCACGCCGAGAATGATCGCACTCCCGGCCGGGACTCGCTGTTCACATCGGAGCGCGCATCGCGGCGAAGGCAGA
>JALZEI010000163.1 GCA_030862115.1 Actinomycetota bacterium | reverse complement strand
CGCCGAGTGGTGTGCCATGCCGGTTATTTACGCAAAATCCACCAGTCGGCGGTGTTGGCCGGATGAGGATCGCTCGAAAGTGAGCCACGCCACAGCCGAGAGGTAGCGTCCGTGGGATGTCGTAGTCATGCGACGACTCGATCGGCTATCACCTGATGGAATTCTTAGCGCGATAGCCGTTGCGCAGCATGGTGTTTTCAATCGCCGGCAAGCGGTTGCTGCGGGCCTAAGCATCGCTAGCATCCGGTATCGAATCGAGACCGGTAAGTGGAAAAAGGTCTTCCCCGGGGTTTACGCGTTCGCCGGTACCCCTATCACCTGGCAGGCGCGCCAAATGGCAGCTTGCTTGTGGGGAGGAGAGGGGAGTGCGGCATCGCACAAGGCAGCCGCCCGATTGTGGGGCTTCGTCGCCTTTGCCCATGCACCCGTCGAAATTTCCACGACGGGGACGAATCGGCCCTTTGGTCTCGGCTTCGTCGCTCATCGGGTAGACCGGTTCCTTCTAGGAGAGATCGTTTCGGTCGACGGAATACCAACGACGTCCGTGCGCCGCACTCTTCTGGATCTCGCCGGAGCAAACACGAGGTACATTTCATCGTCCTTAGACCAAGCGTTGCGGTTAGGACTGACTTCTCTGGGCGAGATGTGGGCTCTATACGAACAGGAATGGACTAGGGGCCGACGAGGGATAGCGATTCTGCGGAACCTTCTCATCGAGAGAACTGACGGGCAGGCTCCGAGTCAAAGTGAGATGGAAACGATGTTGAGCGGGCTTATTAAAGACGGACACCTATCCAAACCGGCGCGCCAGTATCCGGTCACAATCCCCGCGGGTTCTATCTTCCTTGACTTCGCTTACCCGCATCGCCGACTGAATCTTGAATGCGACAGCTACGCCTGGCACATGGATCGGGAAGCATTTGAGCGGGATCGCCGTCGAGACGCGGAGCTACAGCGACTCGGCTGGACTGTCCTCCGCTTTACCTGGTCACAGCTCAAGTGGCAAGGAGACTGGGTCATCGATCAAATTCGCTATCACCTCGAGCGCGCTCGGCGGTGACTGGTGGATTTTGCGTAATAAACCGGCATGGCACACCACTCGGCGATTGGGGGGTCGGTTAGAGGGCGATGGCCGCCACAACAACGCCGGCTAGGGCTCCCCAGTAGGTGGCTGTGAAGACGTAGTCGAGGCGGGTGGGACGCAGGGGTAGCAGGACGGCCAGCGTCCAGATGGGCATAACGAGCAGCCCGAACAGAAGGCCGTAGGCGAGCGCGGCCCACCGGGCCCAGCCGGCCCCCGTCCCCACTGCCACGGCCAGGCCCACCAACAATGCACCCAGAACGGCCTGACCGATGACATCGCCGAGCGGGCCTCCTTTGTAAAAGCGAAAGAGGCGGTAGCCGAAGCCGAGCAGGGCGTTCAGCACGAGGGCGGCTGCTAGCAGGGATTCCCAAGCTTCCATACGCGAAGGCAAGATAGCCTCCACATCGTGCCGAAGAGGAAACCGCCCCAGAAAAAAAGACGAGCCGCTCCCGAGGCGGCCGAGTCTCACCAGAGAAGACAGGAACGTCTCGAGGCTCGCCGGCGCGCCAAACAGGAGGCCCTTCTCGCTCAGCGCAGACGAGAACGCCGCGAGCGGGCAACCCGATCGGCCGTCTTAATAACCCTGCTCCTAGCCGCCATCTATTTCGTTTTTCTGCGAGAGACCGCGCCGGAGTCGATTCAGGGCAACCGCATCAGCCAATTCTCAACCAGTAATGGGGCATCCACCAACACTCACACGCCACCGTTCAACTACACCGAGGAGACGACGGGTGTGAAGCCGCCCGTCTCCGGTAATCACGACCCGACGCCCGCAGCTTGCGGCACCCACGACCAGAAGATCCCGGACGAAAATCTGGTCCACTCCCTCGAGCACGGGGCGGCAGCGATTCTTTACGACCCCGATGTCGTAGCGATCGAGGACATCCGGACTATCGAGGGGATCGTGAACGACCGGGGAGAGGACACGATCTCGGCTCCCTATCGGGGCATGCCGGACCCGGTGACCGTGGCGTCGTGGAGTCGCAAGATGGGACTCGACGAGGTGGACGCCCCTGCGATCCGTGAGTACGTCGAGACGTTTGCCGACACCGAGCCGGCCCCCGAGGCGGCCCAGGATCAAGCAGAGTGTGACAACGAAGAAGACGAGACCTTCGATCCCGCCGAGGATCTCGAACCGTCACCTTCTCCCGAGCCGACTCCTACGGAAACCGAACCGGCCGATGGTGGCAACAACAAAGGCGACGCCAAAGGTGACGACGACAAGGACGACAAGGGCGGCGACAAGGCGAAGATGAAAAAAGAGGAAGAGGGCAAGTAGCCCACCGGCGAGTGCGTGATACGGGTCGCATGCGCGCCCTAATCGCTCACTCGGCGAAAGAGTTTTAGTGAATGACTCGACGGCCCCAGACGAACTGGTCGCGCCACCATGAGTCCCCGCCGACCTTCGACAGACTGACTCCGGCCTGACCACCGGCGGAATCGATCATCCATCCTTTACCGAGGTAGATGCCGGCGTGGTAGACGCTCGACGCGGCCTTCGTTCCGCTTGACGAGAAGAACATGAGGTCGCCGGTCTTTAGGTCCTTGTATCCGATTCGCCGCGGTGTGTTCGCGGCCATGTAGGAACTCGAACGATCGCCGAGCGCCCAGCCGCGGTAGCTGCGCTTCTTGGGATGCCACCCGGATGCGGCGGCCCGAAGCACGTACCAGGAAAAGCCGGAGCAGTCGAGACCGCCGTGCGGTTGCGCGCCGTACGGGTAACCCGGCGGCGTGCGGGAGGTCCATTCGCCGCCCCAGACATAGGGCTGGCCCACCTGGTTGAACGCGTACTTAACGACTTTCTGGCGAACACCTTTGATGTTATCGAGGTCCCAAGTCGCGACTTCGTCGGCCCCCCAGGTGTTCGGAGAGGTCTTCGCTCGCCACACTGCGTAGGCGATGTCGGCGCCTAGCATCGGCTCGTTGGCCGAGGATTCGAACGCCTCCTCGCTCGTGGGACGGTCGTGGCGCAGGCCCATTTCGCGGGCGACGATCTCGAAGCCGTCCCATAACGAGACGCCCGGGTCGAAGCCGTTGGGGGACTTAGTGCGAGCCACTCCGGCCGCCACGGATCGCTTTCCGAGAGCCTTGACGAGCGCGGCGTCGACCTCGCGGGCCGTCACTTTGCCGCGGCTTTTGGAGTAGCCACCTCCAAAGGCACGCCTCATCAGACCGGTGAAGGCCTTGCGGGACAGCGGCTGGTTTGCGTCGAGTACCCGCCCGGAGATGAAGTCCTGACCCGTCACGTACTGCATCGCCGCGGAGGCCCACGAGGGGGTACCCCCCGCGGGGACCGCAGCCTGCACGGTCCGCAGTAAAGGGGTCTTCTCGAGGGCGCCGGAAGGCGGGGCAAGACCGACGACGACCGCTGCGATTAACCCGATCACGGGGAGATTTCTTCTCACTCTGTTCTATCGGCGGTTTTGCCCCCTCTCTCAAGTAGGTCACTCGGCCGATTTCGGCAGGAGAGTGCCGCGCGGGGGCGAACATCTGCCCTATAGACCCTTATTAGGAGGCGAAGTATGCGTCGAGTCTGGAAGTTGCTCCTGGCGCCGGCCCTGGTAGCCGGCGTTCTACCCCTGGCGATGAGTGGCGGATCCTCGGTGGCGGCCAAGTGCCCCAGCGGAAAACCCCCTCCTCTGAAGTTCAGCAAGCCCACCTACATCGACAAAAAGAGAGCCGGCGGAGAGCCCGTGTCCATCACGGCTCAGGACGGCTCGATCATCGTCTCGGCCCACGCCGGGACCACCCACCTCTACAAGGCCCCCGACGCGGCTCCCGGCTCGCAGGACTTCGTCGACGGCTACGCCAACCAGACCCTCAACTGGCGTTCCGACGACGGCGGCAAGACGTGGAAGTACGTCGGACTCTTCGGCCAGGAGGTCGGCCCCCACACGGCCACCTCGACCGGCTTCTCCGACCCCGACCTCACGATGGACGCGAGCGGCCGCATCTACAACGTCGAGATCGACCTCGCCAACGTCGCGGTCTTCTCGAGCCCCGACGACGGCCAGTCGTGGCCGCGGGGTAACCCCGAGTCCGCGTCGGGCGACCGCCCCTGGGTGACGGGTGCCTCGAAGGACGAGGTGTACCTGTACGTCAACTCCCCCAAGCAGCTGTGGCGTTCCACCGACGGTGGGATCACCTGGAACATCATCGGGCAGGGTTCCGGCGGTGCGGTGAGCGAGGCCGCCGGTCTAGCCCCCGTCGTGCCGGACGGCAAGCTGTTTGTGGACCCACTCAGCCCCAAGAACGGCTTGATCGGCCCCCTCGGTGAGGGTGGTGCGGCCTTCTCGAAAGACGGGGGTAAGACCTGGAAGGCCTACCCGGCCATGCTAGGAATCTCGACGCAGTTCTTCGGAACGATCGCGGTCGACCGGGCCGGCTGGGTCTATGCCGCCAACGCGGGTGGCTACTCGGGTTCCTCCGACACCGTTCCAAACGGCGAGGTCACCTTCAACTACTTCAACCGCAAGACCAAGAAGTGGGCCGCGAAGCCCGTGAAGATCGATATCCCCAAGGGCGATGCGATGTGGCCCTGGCTCATCGCCGGTGACAACGGTCGCGCCGCCATCGTGTGGTACCAGACGCTTCCGGGCAGCCAGGAGAAGTTCTACGCATTCGCCGCCTACACGACCAACGCCCACGGTTCCTACGTGAAGTGCTCCGATGGCTCCCGTAAGTTCGTGCCCCCGCAGTTCAGCGTCGCCAACGCCTCGGGGCGTCCGATCCACAAGGGCAAGATCTGCCTCGGCGGCACGGGCTGCAACGCCAGCACCAACTTCGAGGCCGGCGACCGTCGTCTCGGTGACTTCTTCACCGTGAACTTCGATCACAAGGGCGGCATCTACATCGCTTCTGGCGACACGATGCTGCAGAGCCCGACCGACGGCGAGAAGGTGGTGGGCAACCCGATCTTCATCAAGCAGTCGCGCGGCGCGCCGCTTCTGAAGAAGCCGGACAAGATCAGAAAGACCCGTCCGCTGGCGCCACCCGTTCCTCCACAGCCGTAAAGGGTCCCGCTCGCCACCAGAGCGGAGAGTAGAGAGGGCGGCTCGCAAGGGCCGCCCTCTTCTTTTACATCGAGTGGTGCGTGATCGTTGATGGTGAACGATGAGCCACCACTCGGCGGGGGGTTTAGGCGATTTTTTCGATGGCGTCGGACTCTCGGCGGTCCTCGAGCAGGTCGAGTACCGCTTCTTCGACGATTCCCTGCGTGGATAGCTCGCCGAACTCGGCGTCGGCCCCCATGACCTCGATCG
>JALZEI010000129.1 GCA_030862115.1 Actinomycetota bacterium | reverse complement strand
CCCTTAGCGGGGGCGGCTCTCTGCCTCATAAGATACGCAGAAGCCCCTTTAAGAGGGGGGCCGGGAAGAAGGGAAGGCACTTGGGCCGCTACGTGATCCGCCGCGTGCTGTGGGTGATGTTGGTCCTGCTGTTGATCACGTTCTTTGCGTACCTGATCTTCTTCAAGCTCGCTCCGGACCCGGTGGCGCAATTTGCGGGTCGCCAACCCACGAAGGAACTCAAGGCGGAGATCCGCCAGCAGCTCGGTCTCGATAAAGGTTTGTTTGCTCAGTACGGCCTGTTTCTTAAACGTCTCGTCTTGGGCGACGAGTACGGATGGCCGGGACTCGGGTTCTCTTACGACACACGTTCAGCGGTCAAACCGGAATTGATGGAGCGCGCCTGGATAACGGGACAGCTCGCGCTGGGCGGGGCGGTGATCTGGCTCCTGCTTGGCCTTTCCGTCGGCATTGTGTCTGCGCTCAAGCGAAGAACGCTCGTCGATCGGGCCGCCATGACGTTCGCGTTGTTCGGCGTGTCCGCGCCCGTCTTCTTCTTGGGACTCATCATGCTGTGGGTCTTCTGGGAAACCCTGGACATCTTGCCTGGTACCGGTTATATCCCGTTTACCGAGAGTCCAACGCAATGGTTTTTGCACTTCATCATGCCGTGGACTGCTCTCGCTCTATTGTATGCGGCATTCTACGCGCGCATGGTGCGTGGCAACCTCATAGAGACCATGGGCGAGGACTACATCAGGACTGCGCGGGCGAAAGGTTTGTCGGAGCGCCGCGTTGTTGCGAAGCACGGGCTTCGGGCAAGTCTGACGCCGGTCGTGACTATGTTCGGAATGGATCTGGGTCTTGTGTTCGGTGGGGCCTTGATCACCGAAACGGTTTTTAACTTGCCCGGTCTCGGGATCTGGATGGTGCAATCCGTCACCGATAACGACTTCCCGGTCGTTATGGCCGTGACCATTATTGCCGCCTTTGCCGTCACGATTATGAATTTGATTGTGGACATTGTCTATGCCTATCTGGATCCGCGCGTAAGGTATTCCTGACCCCAACAGAAAGATCATCCAAGTGGCCGAACCCTTAATTGAAGTACGGGATTTAAAAGTACATTTCGACACGATGGACGGTGTCGTTAAGGCCGTGGACGGGGTGTCGTTTTCGGTCGAACGCGGTCAGACCTTGGGCGTCGTGGGTGAGTCCGGATCGGGAAAGAGCGTCACCTTCTTGACGATCATGGGGTTGACTTCGCTGAAGGCCGCGCGGGTAGAAGGTGAGGTTCTATACAAGGGCCGGAACCTTCTCGCCTTGTCGCAGAAGGACATGCGCCAAATTCGCGGCGACGAGGTCGGAATGATCTTTCAGGATCCGATGACCTCGCTGCATCCCATGTACAAGGTGGGCGATCAGATCGCGGAGGCCATACGTGCCCACCGCGACGTGAACAAGGACGAAGCAAGGACCCAAGTTGTAGACCTTTTGAAAAGGGTGGGGATTCCCCTACCCGAAGAACGCGCCCGCCAGTATCCCCATGAGTACTCGGGAGGTATGCGCCAGAGAGCGATGATCGCGATGGCTCTGTCACTTAGTCCAGACTTGCTCATTGCCGATGAGCCCACCACCGCCCTGGATGTAACGGTTCAGGCGCAGATCATGGAACTCATCGACCGGATGAAAGAGGAGTTCAACATCGGGGTTGTTTTGATCACGCACGATCTCGGTGTCGTCGCCGACGTGGCACAGAAGGTGATGGTCATGTACGCAGGCCGCGCCATCGAATTCGGTAGCAAGGAAAAGGTGTTCCAGCAGCCGCTTCACCCCTACGCTTGGGGACTCCTGGAGTCGATCCCTGCCGTCGACCGAAGGGTTGATCGGCTCATACCAATCGAGGGTTCTCCTCCATCTTTGATCCACGTGCCACCGGGTTGCCCTTTTCACCCTCGATGTCCCCATCGGTTCGAACCTTGCGATAAGGATCGGCCCGAGCTGATCGATCGGGGCGGTACTCATCCCGACGCATGCCATCTTTCGATCGAAGAAAAGAAGCGACTCTGGACGCGGCGTGAAGAGCAGAGGACCGCCACTCCCGTATGAGTCAGGTCGAGTCACCTCCGCAGCCTCAGCCGATCTCTCAATCCGGAAGGGAACCACTCGTCCGCGTCGAGAAACTTACGAAACGCTTTCCGATCACCCAGGGCATCATTTTTAAAAAACAGGTGGGCGCGGTTCGCGCGGTCGAGGATGTGACCTTCGAGATCTATCCGGGTGAGACGCTCGGCCTCGTGGGTGAATCCGGGTGTGGGAAATCGACTACTGCTCGCTTGGTTACACGACTTCTGAATCCCACGTCCGGCCAAATCTGGTTGGAGGGCTCGGACATCACGGCTATAAGACAGCGGGAATTGCGTCCCTTCCGGCGCGAGATGCAGATGATTTTTCAGGATCCCTACGCGTCGCTCAACCCCCGGCAGACGATCGGGCAGATTGTCGGAGCCCCGTTCGCGATCCACAAGACCGAGGGTGACACAAAGAAGAAGGTTCAGGACCTCATGGACCGCGTGGGTCTGAACCCCGAGCACTACAACCGTTACCCACACGAGTTCTCCGGCGGGCAGCGCCAGCGCATCGGAGTGGCGCGAGCCCTTGCCCTTCGCCCCAAGCTAATTGTGTGTGACGAGCCGGTATCTGCGCTTGATGTTTCTATCCAGGCTCAGATTCTCAACTTGCTCGACGATCTGCAGGACGACTTCAAGTTGACGTACATGTTCATCTCGCACGATCTCGGCGTGGTGCGCCACATCTCAGATCGCATCGCCGTCATGTACCTCGGTCGAATCGTCGAGGTCGGGGAATCGGACGAGATCTACAAGCGACCAAAGCACCCCTACACGGCGGCTCTGTTGTCCGCGGCTCCGAAGGCAAGGCGGGGAACGGAAGTGGTCGAGCGCATCGTGCTCACCGGAGATGTTCCCTCACCGGCCAATCCGCCTTCCGGCTGCCCTTTCCACCCTCGCTGCCCGAAGGCGCGAATCGTTTCCGGGGATCCGGACGAGGTTCCCGAGAACTGCAGAAGCGAGATGCCGCCGCTGGGGGAGCTGGAGAGCGGGCATCGGGCGGCCTGCTGGTATCCGGTCGAAGTAGGAGAGTCGCTGTACAGGGCCGCCCACAAGTAGCGGCTCGGTGACGTTTTCGCTCGTCGGCTTCGATCCCGGCGGTTCCTCGACGGAGCCCGAGTGGGGTGTGGCCGTTGCCTCCAAGTTCCTTGCCGTGGGATCGGTCGTTCCCTTTGCGCAAGCCGGAGCCGGTGCCATTGCCACGCAATCCTTCGCCAACCTCGCCTACGGGCCCGACGGGCTGCGCCTTCTTGAACAAGGCGGCGAGGCGGCCGGCGTCGTGTCCTCGCTGACCGACGCGGACGAGGAACGTGCCAAACGTCAGGTCGGCATCGTGGATGCTTCCGGTAACGCGGAGTCGTTTACCGGTGGTGAATGTCTCGATTGGGCCGGGGGCAAGACCGGCGCAGGTTACGCGTGCCAGGGCAACGTTCTGGCCGGCCCGCAGGTCGTCGACGACACGGTCGCGGCCTTTGAGTCGAGTCGAGGACGGTTGGCCGAGCGCCTAGTGGCCGCCATTGAGGCAGGCGATCGAGCGGGAGGCGACCGTCGCGGGCGGCAGTCGGCGGCCTTACTTATCGTGCGAAGGGGAGCCGGCTACGGAGGCGCCGGCGACGTCGCGGTGGACCTGCGGGTAGACGACCATAGCGACCCGGTCCCGGAGCTGCGCCGACTTCTCGAGATCCACCGGCTTATGTATCCCTTGCCGGAGGACCTGGTTTTCGTCGAGGTGGACGACGCCCTCTCGCAAGAGTTGCGCGAGCTGCTTGCGACGCTCGGCCATCGCGTACCGGAAGACGCCGACTTTAACGGGGTGAAGGACCATCTGTTCGATTTTGTGGGAATGGAGAACCTTGAGGAGCGCTGGACCGACGAGCAAAGGATCGAGGCGAAGGTTCTCGAGGCGCTCAGGAGCCGGGCGGCCGAGGGATAGGTCCTAGCCGTTCTCGCCCGTCTCCTGGTGAACCAGAGGCTCTACGGCCCGCGCGGCCTCGTCGTAGATAAGGCGAAGGGCTAATCCTGTTGCGCGGGACGCCTCGACTGCGTCGTCGTGTTCCGGGGAGATCGTTATTACCCGTCCGTTCGCCCGCCCCAACTTCACCCGAATCGGAAGTCCCCGAACCTCGACTCGTATCCATTCGCGGGCCAGAACACTTCTATCTACCGGAAGCGTGCGAATCCCGAGAGTCGTCGTTTCCTTGAAGAACACGGCCGTCAGGTCGGACTCACGCTCGGGTGTAGCCAGGGCCGAGATCGCGAACGCGGGCCGGCCCTTTTTCATGACTATGGGCGTGATCCACGCGTCTTGAGCGCCGGCGGCAATCAGCTCCTCGGCCGCGTGTGCAACGAGTTCGGGAGTCATGTCATCGACGTTCGTTTCGAGGAGGACGGAAGTGCCGTGCGCCCACCCAGGCGCTCTCGTGTCCCCTACGAGCACGCGAAGGATGTTGGCTATGGGTCTGTCGGCCGTTCCCGCACCGTGCCCGATTGAACTGACCTTCATGGCGGGCACGGGGCCGAACTCGTCGGCGAGGGCGGCGAGAAGAGCGGCCCCCGTCGGCGTTACGAGTTCCTCGGAGCCTCTCGTAACCAACGTCGCTGCGGTGTCGCGAAGAAGCTCGACTACGGCGGGGACCGGCAGCGGAAGGAGGCCGTGTTCCGTCTTCACCTCCCCGGTGCCTGTGGCGATGGCAGATACGAAAACACGGTCTATTCCAAGCGCATGGACCGCGGCGCATGTGCCGACTATGTCGATGAGAGCGTCGAGCGATCCGACCTCGTGGAAATGGACGTTGTTGGGTTCGACACCGTGAACGCGCGCCTCGGCGTGGGCCAGTAAGTCGAACGTCTTCAAGGCGTTTTGTTTCACGGTCGGGGACAGTTCGGAGTTTTGCAGCAGGCCCTTGATGTCCGCATACCGGCGCGAGCGATCGTCGTTCGTTCGGAGATCCACTCGACCCGCTCGAAGACCCGCACGCTGTGTTTCCGTAACGGAGATCACGCCGGCGTCGAGCCCGACGGAGACGAGGGCAGCCTGGACCGCTTCTAGAGGGGCGCCCGCATCTATGAACGCCCCGAGGAGCATGTCGCCGGCGACCCCTGAGAAGCAATCGAGATAGGCGACTTTCACCGGTTCGACCGGAGTATGCGGATCGCCGCCATGGCGGCGCCGAAGCCGTTATCGATATTGGTGACGGTGATCCCTTGTGCGCAGGAGTTGAGCATGGCCAGCAATGCGGCCAGCCCGCCAAACGACGCTCCATAGCCCACGCTTGTCGGCACCGCGATCACGGGGGCCGGGGTGATTCCTCCGACCAGGCTGGCGAGGGCCCCTTCCATTCCGGCAACTACGACAACGACGTCGGCATCCAGGAGCGTCTCTTGTTCGTTGAGCAGGCGGTGAAGCCCCGCCACCCCGACGTCCGTGACACGGATGACGTCGGCTCCGAGAGCTTGGGCGGTCGCTGAGGCCTCCTCTGCAACCGGGAGGTCGGACGTCCCGGCGCAGACCACCGTCACCGTTGCTCCCAGCTGCTTGGTCTCTTGTCGAACGACGACGAGGCGAGCCGTTTCGTAATGAGTTGCTGTCTCAAAGCGATCCTGTAGGGCGGTGGCCGCATCGGCGGAGACGCGCGTAGCGATGACCGGGCCGCTGGTCTTCTCGATGAGGCGTTCGGCGATGGCCACTATCTGCTCGGTCGTCTTCCCCTCGCCGTAAACGGCTTCGGGGAGGCCCTGGCGCAGTTCTCGATGGGTGTCGAGGCGCGCAAATTCGAGATCGTCGTAGGGCAATCGGCGCAGTTCGGCGAGCGCTTGGTCGGGCGATTTATGTCCCGCGCGCACGCCTTCCAGCAGCTCCGCAACCTCTTCTGGGCGCATACCCCAGTGTAGGATGCGACGCCGTGCCCCATCTAACGAACGACCAACTAACGCTTGCCCTTGCCATAGTGGCGGGTGCCGCACTAATAGGTCTGATAACCGTATTCGGGTTGAGCATGAGGCTGCGAAAGTTGCGGCGTGAGTACGCCCTCTTGCGAAGTGAGGACGGGAACGAGCGCGACATCTTTGCGGCGGTGGGGCGTGCAATTCGCAGGCTGGACGCGACCGATAAACGTGTCGACGACGTGTTCCGAACCATCGAGGAACAAAAAGGTCTCGGGAGGTTTTCACTGCAGCGGTTCGGTATCGTTCGCTACAACGCCTTTGAAGAGATGGGCGGCAATCTATCCTTCTCTCTCGCGCTGTTAGACGATCACGGTGACGGTCTGGTGATCACTTCGATAAACGGGAGAACTGAAGCCCGTACGTACGCCAAGCCGATCAAACGTTTTGATTCCACTCACAACCTGTCGGAGGAGGAGCGGGAGGCCGTGACCGTCGCTGGTTCGGGATACGACAGGGGCGAGTCGGAGGCAGCAACCGCTCCGTCCCCGTAGACGCACCGTGATCGATCTCAAGCTCGTTCGCGAGAATCTCACCGCGGTCAAAGAGGCTTACGCCCGCCGCGGCGGAGTCGAAGGCCTCGATCGAGTGGTGGAGCTCGACTCCCGGCACCGGGAGATCCTGGTCGAGGTCGAGAGGCTGCGCGCCGAACACAACCGCGCGTCGAAGGCGATCGGTAAGGCCGATCCATCCGACCGCCCGGCTGCTATCGCGGCTGCCAAGGAGCTGGCCGACCGCATTAAGTCCTTGGAACCGGAGCTCGAAGTCTCGGAGAGCCAGCTCGGAAGGGACCTCGCGTTACTACCGAACATTCCGCACGAGTCGGTGCCCGAGGGTCTGACTGAAGAGGACAACGTAGTTGAACGCGAGGTGGGAGACAAACCGGCGCTTGACTTCGAGGCGCAGGACCACGTTGCGATTGGGGAGCGCCTCGGCATCTTTGATTGGGAGAGAGGCGCGCGTACTTCAGGAAGTCGTTTCGTGTACCTCACGGGCCCCGGGGTGATGCTTGAGCTGGCGTTGGTGCGCTTCGCCATCGACTTCTTGTATGAACGCAAATTCAAACCGGTGGTCCCTCCGGTACTTGTGCGCGAGCACGCGATGTATGGAACGGGATTTCTGCCGGCGGACGAGCACGAGTATTACCGCGCTGAGCGAGACGATTTGTATCTCGCGGGAACCTCAGAGGTTCCACTCGCCGCGTTCCATGCGAACGAGATCCTCAAAAGCGACGAGCTCCCCGTTCGGTACGCGGGATTCTCGCCCTGCTTTCGACGTGAGGCCGGGACGTATGGGAAAGAAACGAAGGGCTTAGTGCGGGTGCATCAGTTCGACAAGGTCGAGCAGTTCTCGTACGCGCATCCTGATGATTCGTGGGACGAGTACCAGACCATCCGCGCCAACCAGGAGAAGTTGTTGCAGCTGCTCGGGATCCCGTATCGAGTGCTGGTGATATGCGCCGGCGACCTCGGGACTTCGGCCGCCAAGAAAGTCGATCACGAGGCCTGGTTGCCCGGCCCGGAGCGCTGGATGGAGGTCACCAGCGCCACCAACGCCACTGATTTCCAGGCCCGCCGTCTGGGCGTGCGCTTCAAGGGATCAGAGGGGACGCGGTTGGTGCACATGTTGAACGGCACCGCCTGCGCCGTGGGCCGCATGATCGTGGCGCTACTCGAGAACCACCAGCGGGCCGACGGGGGCGTGGATATTCCCGAGGCACTGCGGCCCTATACGGGGTTCTCGGAGATCGCCCCCCCGTAGCCGGATGGTCTCTCCGGCAGGATCGTGTCCCGTGGGGGCGAAGCCTGAGGGAACACCCGGGAACTTAAAGGAGAGGGTTGTGGCCGGCGTAACGTCTGGTAGGTGTACGCGCGCGCTCGCGGCGTTCGTCCTAATCGCGGCCATGTTCACCGCTCTTCCCGACGCGACCGGAGCAGTTCCGGATAACCCCTCCGGAGGAGCCTTCCGGATCGTGTCCTTCGATAGGCCGATCTCCGATTCCATGCGCTCGGCTGTAGCCAAGTCGGGCGCGCAGATAGTGGACTACGAGCCCGACGACTCCTACCTCGTGTGGGCCGCCGAATCCGCAGTCCGCCGCATCCGGCGTCTCGACTTTGTGACGGACGTGGCCGAGCTCAGCCGAGCGCGGCAAGGTCTTCGTTCGTTCGCCAACTCGTCGGGCTCTCTTGTTGTTCAGGCGACCGTCTACGGCCCGTACCTTTCCGGAACCCTTTCCGACCTAGCCGTCCTCGGCGGCGTGTTGAATACCTACCGCTCGCGTGCGGACGGTCTTCTTTACACGGTGTCGATGACGGTCGCCCCTGGGAATCTTCTCGAGCTCATCGATCATCCCTCCGTCATGTACGTGAACGAGAGCTCGCTTCGTGGAGTCCCCGAAGACGAACGAACAACTCAGATCCTGGCGGGCAACGTTCCCGTGAGCGCGTCGGGCGGCGACGTGCAACCCGTGCCGGGATATCCGCGCTGGCTAAAGAAGATCGGACTCACCGGGAAAGGCATCAAGGTTTCTATCGTCGACACCGGGATAACACAGCTGCACCCCGATATCAGCGATCGAGTAACCGCTACTTACGACTACTCGCCGATCGCCGAGCCCGTCGACAGCGGCGGTCACGGATCGCACGTGACGGGAATCGTCGGAGGTTCTCCTAGCGGACCCACTGCTTTGCGCGATCCCGATGGATTTCTCTACGGTCAGGGCGTTGCCCCGGGTGTGCGCTTCGTTAACCAGAACGCAATTGCGACAACTAATGACGTGGTCGAAGGCGTGGGCAGCTTCCCACCCGAAGGTGGGTGGCAGACCCTCACCACTGACGCCTGGAAGGCCGGCGCCCGGATGTGGAACGCCTCCTGGCATACACGCGAAGGGAATCGCGCCGGATATCTCGAAAGCGTCCGCGCCATGGATGAGCTTTCGCGCAACGCTCTGCCCAAGAAAAATGGTCGCGAGGAGTTCTTGTTTGTGTTCTCCGCCGGCAACGAGGGAAACAACGGTCCGACCGTCCCGAAGGAGGCCAAGAACATCATCGCCGTGGGGTCGACCGGCTCGGGACGTGGAGTGCATTACCCCTTGACCTCGGACATGAATTCGGTGTCGTCGTTTTCCTCGAGGGGGCCGACTTTGGATGGGCGCATCTTCCCGACCGTGTCCGCGCCCGGCCAGAACGTCGTTTCGGCGAGGGCGCCTGATGGCGCTTTGCCCTGCCAGGGTCCGGCCGATGCGGCTCCCCTTTATTGCACGATCAGCGGAACCTCGATGGCCGCGCCCCACGTTACGGGAGCTTCCGCCCTCATTCACGAGTGGTGGAAGAACAAGGAGGGTGGGCTGCCTTCCCCCGCCATGGTCAAGGCTCTGCTGGTGAACAGCGCCACCGACATCGCCCTGGCCGACATACCCAACATGAACGAGGGCTGGGGGCGCGTGAACATAGGCGAGCTGTTCCGCAAGGTTCCCTCTCGATATGTCGATCAGGGCCACTCGTTTGATCGTCGCGGGGAACGCAAGTCGTTCAAGGTCGAGGTCAAGAAGGCGAACGATGACCTGAAGGTCACGCTGGCATGGTCGGATGCTCCCGCGGCCGTGGGCGCTAAGAAGGTGCTCGTCAACGACCTCGACCTCTCGGTCCAGAGAGTGCGAGGCCGCGAGGGCCGAGTCCGCTGGCTCGGCAACTTCTTCAAAGGGGGCCGGGGCGTTACAGGCGGGAAGGTCGATCGTCTCAACAACCTCGAGAGCGTTTTCCTAAAGAAACCGGGGCCGGGCACCTACAAGATCACCGTTCGGGCATCGAATCTTCCCGGCGACGGTGTACCGGAGAACAAAGACAAGACCGACCAGGACTTCGCGCTGGTGATGCGCACACCGCCGCCGTCAAGCGACGATTCGTCCGGGCGACCTCCCCGCTTACCGCTCCGCTAAGGTCGCACGCCCCCGCTTGCATCTTCCTTTTTCCCTGAGTTCGCGCTCAGAGCGAAATGGGGGACAGAGAAGGACTTTGGGGAGCCGGACATCAGCTCAACTCTGGTGAAGCCGGGCATGTCTTAATCAGCGTCGGTCTGAGATCCACCCGGTGCGTATCCCGAGCCTTGCTCCGATAACCTCAAGGTTGGAGGGCTACGGTAACTGGTAACCGGACGGTCTTGAAAACCGTTGTCCGCAAGGACTTGTGGGTTCGAGTCCCACGCCCTCCGCAAAAATGGCTCTCTACCTGGGCTTTTGCGATTTCGCCTTCCACTCTCTTCCACAGGAGCGACTGTTCCGAAAACCGTTGTCGCAGGTCCCGGGTGGTCCTGAGTTGTCGCATCGAGTGCGCCTGCGACTGGAGAATGAGCCCAATCGCCGCCCGGCGCAAACCAACTTGGCAACCTCCACCAAAGGACCACGGGTCAGCGGTCAGTTCCGCCCATCAAACAGCGTTCGGGACGCTGAGGTCATGTTTCGCCCGCCTCCCGACACGAAGCTCCCGGTAACGAGATCAAACCTAACCCTGGGCTTCGATGCGTAAACGCGTCGATTCCTCGTCACGCCTTCTGATACAGGCGAACTGTCAGCGGTGCGAAGACCAGCGTCGGGGCCGCGGCCGTTGCCAGAACGATCCCGATGTCTCCGGCCGAGGGATTGCCCTCCATGAGCCCGCGTGTCGCGTCGATCG
>JALZEI010000125.1 GCA_030862115.1 Actinomycetota bacterium | reverse complement strand
CCGGGGGCCAAAAACGCGAAGGCCCAGCGCCAGCCGAGGCCCTCCTCCAGAATCGGGATCAGCCAGATCGTCGCCACCGTGATCGAGAAGCCCAGGGCCAGCTGGAGGGTCAGAGCGGTGCCGACGTAGCTCTGGGGCGCCAGCTCCGTGAGGATCGTGGAGAATTGGGCCGAGTCCGCAATCACCGTGAAGCCCCACACCAGGCTCACGATCAGCAATACCCACGTCGGTGCCTCGAACAGGAGACCGACCACCAAACAGCAGGAGCCCGACACGGCCATCATCAATGAGGTGGTCCTCGTCCTCCCCCAGCGTTCTCCGAGGATGCCGCCCACCCAGCAGCCCAGTCCTCCCACCAGAAAGAAAGCGAAGGTGGCGTAGGCCGCGTTCGAGCCGACGGAGGTCCCCCGCGCGAGCAGGTGTTCGGAGAAGAACACGAGGAACCATGCGTAGGCCGCGTACAGCTCCCACATATGTCCGAAGTAACCGAAGGAGGCGAGCCTGACGCCGCGGTTTGCGAAGACGCGCCCCGCCTGTCTGGGATCGAAGACCGCGCGCGGGAACGGGAAGGGGCCCTCGCGAATGCCGAATTCCGCGATCAACCCGCCGAGAACGGTCAGGATCGAGGTCGCGTAGATGACCACGCGCCAGTCCAGTCCACCCAGCCCGTTCACTAGATGGGGCAGGCCGTTGCCGACGACCAGCGCCCCGACGAGGATCCCGAGAGCTATCCCTCGTCCACGCTTGAACCAGGTGGACATCAGCTTGAGGGCCGGCGGGTAAACGCCGGCGAGAAAGAACCCCGTCGCAAAACGCAGAGGGAGTCCCGCGGCCCCGCCGTGAACACTCAGCAGGACCCCGTTCGCCGCGCCGGCCCCGATAGATCCTCCGAGGATCACATGCCTCGGCGAAACGATGTCGGAGAGGTTGAGAACGCTCGATATCAGTGCTCCACACACGAAGCCGATCTGGACGGCGACGGTGAGCCATGCCGCGGCGATGTCCGAGAGCGCCCACTCGCCGCGCAGCTGCGGGACGACGGCCGAGGCCGAGAACCACGTGGTCATGGACAGCACCAGCGTGACCGAGAGCAGCACAAGTGCGCGTCCTCTACCGTGAGGTTGTATTTGTGTCTCCGTGGCCGACTCGGGTACTGGTCGCGATCGGGTATCGAATCGCCGAGATCCTAGTCGTTCGGCAAGAACTGGGCCGCTGGCCAGATCGGGTTCGTTAGACCGTCGTGGCGGGAGGGCGAAGACACGCGCTGCATGTCGTCACTCTAGAGAGCAAAGTCGACATTGCAATACCCCCGCGCGTCGAGCTAGTCCGATTAATCACGTTCGTCACTTATGACCCACCCTAGTCCGCGGTTGTATACCTGTCCCCGTGAGCGATCGAGAGCGAAAGGCTTTATCGGAGGCTCCGCCGCAGTCGTCGGCCGCGCATTCCGAAGCGCGAGAAGCCGGCGTCAATCCGTTGTGGACGGCTGCCGCCGGTGCTGCATGCATCGCGACCTCAGGTGTGCTCGTCCGGCTCGCGGAAACGACTCCGGTAACCGTCGCGGTGTATCGATGCGCGTACGCGCTGCCGTTCCTCGCTCTCGTCACAATCGTTGAGCGACGACGCTTCGGCGAGCTTCCCTCGCGCGCAAGACGACTCGCATGGGTAGCGGGAGTGTTCTTCGCTCTAGACCTGATCTTCTGGCACAACGCCATCGCGGCTGTAGGCGCGGGGCTCGCGACGGTTCTCGGGAATCTCCAGGTATTGATCGTGGGGTTCGCGGCGTGGCTGTTTTTGAAAGAGAGGCCGAACGCGAGCCTGTTCGTGTCCGTGCCGGTCGTGCTCGCCGGCGTTGTCCTTATCTCGGGCGTGATCGGAAGCGGCGCCTACGGAGAGGACCCGCTGCTCGGCGTCGTCCTCGGCGCAGCGACCTCGATCGCCTACGCGGTCTTCATCCTCGTGTTGCGGCAGGGGTCGGGAGATCTACGCCGCGTGGCCGGTCCCCTTTTTCATGCGACCGCGGTGTCGGCTGCGGCGACCGTGATCTATGGAGTTCTTACCAA
>JALZEI010000105.1 GCA_030862115.1 Actinomycetota bacterium | reverse complement strand
GAACGCTGCGGCTGAGGCCGAAGCACCGCGGCGCTACCAGCTCTGAGCGACCAGCTCGTAAGGCTCCACCGAGACGATCTTCCCGTCCGTCGCGTCTGCCACCGCGTTTCGGATCGGGTCGACGGCTGCAGCGCTCGCGTTCATGGCTTCCTCGCTGTCCCAGAACGCGACCCCGACCAGCTTTCCCGCGCTTCGGTCGACCATGAAGTTGGCGGCTCGGAACCCCTCGATGCCCTTCAGCGTCGGGAGCACCTTGTCGTTGATGACCGCCACGCCGTCGTCGATCCTGCTCGGGTCGGCCTGGATGGTGCTGATCCTTACGTGCATGACCACTCCTCTCTCACTCGGAACGCGTGGATACTCGCGCAAAAACCTGTTGCATCCTAGGGGCGACCGGGGGTGATACGTGATCGACCATATAGGGCTGAACGTGCCGAACCTCTCCGCTGCAAAGAGCTACTACGACGCCATGATGCCGTCCCTGGGCTACGAGCCGTTCTTCGCTACGGATGAGGAGTTCTCGTACCGCCCTGCAGGCGGGAAGCCGGGAACGACCGTCTTCTTCTATGGCGCTCCGCTGGAGAGCGAATACGTAAGGAAGCACGTCGGTCTCGAGCATCTGGCCTTTCGCGCTCGCACCCGGAGTCAAGTAGACGACGCGCACGCGACGGCACTAGAGACCGGCAGCCGGATCCTCTACAGCCCTCGGCTCTTCCCGCAGTACCACGAGAACTACTACGCGACGTTCTGGTTCGACCCGCATGGGTTCCTACTCGAGATCGTGTGTCACAAGCCCGAACGCAGACGAAAGGGGAGGACATGAGGCGGTACGAATTGCTCAAGACGATCCATGTGTTCTTCGCCGTGATCTGGGTCGGTGGCGCGGCTACGACTCAAGTTCTGGCGACGCGTCTCTCGAGGGCGAACGAGCCCGTGCGTTTGGCGGCGTTCGCGAAGGACGTCGAATTCGTCGGCACGAGGATCTTCACGCCGTCGAGCGTTGTCGTGTTGGGCGCGGGGATCTGGATGGTCGCGATCAGCGGATGGAACTTCACCGACCTCTGGATCGTCTTGGGTCTGATCGGCATCGCCTTCTCGGCAACCGTCGGCGCTGCATTCCTCGGTCCCGAATCGGGTCGAATCGGCAAGCTGATCGAGGCGAAGGGGCCGGACGACGCAGAGGTCACGGCTCGACTGAGGCGCATCTTCCTCGTTTCGCGGGTCGAGCTCGTCGTCCTGCTCCTGATCGTGATCAACATGGTCGTGAGGCCTGGCACCTAGGATGTCGTCTGGTTCGTGTGAGCATCTCAGCGACCTCCCGCCGGTCCCCCGCTCGATACTCGACGAGGCGCGACGGGCCGCATTCGCGACCATTGACGCCTACTCACGTCCCCACGTCGTACCGGTCTGCTTCGCGACGCGTGGCGATGAGTTGATCTCCGCAATCGATCACAAGCCCAAGACGGGAACGGTGATGGCGCGTGCTCGCCATCTCGAAGCCGATCCGCGGGCGACCCTGATGGCCGACCGCTGGGACGAGGATTGGCAAGAGATTGGATGGGTGATGGTTCGTGGAACGGCTCGGCTCGAAGCTCCCGTCGACGTCGAATCCTTGAACGCCCGCTATCCGCAGTACCGCGAAATGCCGGATCACGACGCGCTGATTGTGTTGCGTCCCCAAGAGATCCTTTGGTGGACCTGGGAGTGACGGGGAATCCCGCTCTGCGCCGGCGAGGATCGTCAGCGCCGGCAGAGCGGCGCTGACGTCCTCGTTGCCTGGGTCTGCATCAACCCATGCATTCGTATGGGAGGGGGTCGTACGTCTTGCCGAGGATCGTTATCCCCTCGCAGCAGCCGCCCGGATAGTCGTGACATACGACGGCTTGCGCGGGTGAGGCGGCAATCGTCAAGGTCCCAAACACGAGACCCGTCGCCACCAGCAGCACCTTCACCTTTCGCATTGGCAAAATTCACCTCCTCGAAATGTCTTGATTACGCCTACCCTTCGGGGGCGCGTGGGAATCTCCTCTTAAAAGCAAGCCACTTGCGCGCGCGCTCGCAGACGTGTTGCGGCGCTCAGGGAGCCTGGTCCCCTCGAATTCTCAGCCTCTGCGGTATAGACGCGTCGTCAAGGGCGCGAACACGACCGTCAGCGCGGCCGCTACCGCGAGAACGATGGCGATGTCGCCCGCGTGGGCATTTCCTCCCATCAACCCGCGGGAGGCGGTTGCGAGGGTCGAGATCGGGTTGACGTTGACAAAGCCCTCGAGGATCGGCGGCAGCGTGCTCGGCTCGACGAACACGTTGGACAGGAACGTGATCGGAAAGATCCCCATGAAGCCGGCGTTCATCACCGCGTTCGGGGAGCGCAGCAGCAGTCCGAGTGTCGTGAAGACCCACGAGAGACCGAATGCGAAGACCACGACCAGACCCAGCGCCGCGAGCGCGCCGGGGACACCGGCATCCGGACGGTAGCCGAGGATCACCCCCACTACGATGATCACGGTTCCGGCGATCACGTAGCGCACGCTGTCGCCGAGCAAAGACCCCACCAGAGGCGACGGCTTCCAGATGGGCAGCGAGCGGAAGCGGTCGACCACGCCCTTTGTCAGGTCGGTGTTGAGCGCGATTCCGGAATAGACGGTGGTGAACAGCACCGACATCACGAGGATCCCCGGCAGGATGTAGTCGAGATAAGCACCCGTGGAGCCGGCGATCGCGCCGCCGAACAGGT
>JALZEI010000078.1 GCA_030862115.1 Actinomycetota bacterium | reverse complement strand
TAACGCGCCGGAAGTCGTCTGGTGTCATCTCCGACAACGGCATGAAAACCGAGACCATCGCGTTGTTGACCCACAGGTCGATCGGTCCGAGCTCATCCTCGACGCGCTCAGCGGCCGCCTCGACCTGGTCGGCGTCGGCAACGTCGGTCACGACGTCTAACGCGCGGCCGCCCTCCTCTTCTACTTCCTCGCGCGTTGCCCTGAGACCGTCAGGTCCACGAGCCAGGAGACCGACCGAAGCTCCCCGCTTGGCGAAAGCTCGCACCGTCGCTCGGCCAACGCCGGCCGAGGCACCGGTGACGACGACCACCGAATCACTCCAAGACTTCATCGACCGTGTCACCGGCGCGCCTCCTCGTCGTTGACCCGATGGACCGGATGACGCCCGTACTGATAACGCAGAAGGGCATGCGCTCTCTTGTGCCAACGAACTTTGGTGATAGATTACCGCCATGGAGTCGTTCGAGCACTCGCTCGAGGCCGTGGGGATGCTGGCGGACGATCTCCGCCGCCACATGTTCCTGTTCATCCGCGAGGCCGGTCGCCCGGTTGGCCGCGACGAGGCGGCCGAAGAGGCTGGAATCTCGCGCAAGCTCGCCGCCTTTCACCTCGACCGGCTCGTCGAAAAGGGCCTCTTGAAAGCTCACTACGTGCGTCTGTCCGGACGACGGGGCCCGGGGGCGGGACGGCCTTCGAAGGTTTACGAGCCAACTGAGACCGAGATGGCGGTGTCGATCCCCTCGCGCTCCTACGACGTCGTTGGAAAGCTCCTCCTTCGAGCGCTCGAGGATCAAGGGCGCGGTCGCTTCGCGCGCGAGTCCGTCCGTAGGGCAGCGCGCGAGGAAGGCCGAGAATTGGGCGAGCAGGTCCGGCGTGACAAGCGATTGCGCTCTCCCGGTGCCCGTAAGGTCCTGGACGTGGCAAGGGAGGTTCTCTACGACCGCGGGTACGAGCCCTACCGCGACGAGCGCGGAGCGTTGCGGCTAAGAAACTGCCCGTTTCACACTTTGGCCCAGCAGTCAGCAGAACTCGTTTGCGGCATGAACGAGGCCTTCATCGGAGGATTCCTCGAGGGCCTTGGCAGTAAGTCCGTGAGCGCGCAGCTCGACCCTCGTTCCGGACAATGCTGCGTTCGCATCGATGCCGGCGAGGCGGTCGCATGAGTTCACTTACATCCTCCTCATCGAATGGGACTTGGCGAGTCGCGAAAGGAGGCAGCTGATGCGTAGGTTCTCGTTCCGACCGGCACTCGAGTTCCGAGGTCGCAAGTTCAAGGGTCTGCGAGGGTTCGCGGGGAAGCCCTTCCATCCCCCGCTGACCGATCTCACAACGGGCGCTTACGTCATCGCCCCGATCCTTCTCGTCCTCGCGTTCTTGTTCAAGGACTCGAGTTGGGCCGAGGACGCAAACAAGGCTGGCGCGTGGGTACTTCTCATCGGCGGAATCAGCTCACTCGCCACGGCACTGACCGGCTATGCGGATTGGCTCAACACGCAGAAGGGCACGCAGATCCGCCGCATGGCGAACGCGCACGCATGGACGATGATCACGCTTACCCTGATCGTGCTCTTCACGCTTTGGTACATCTTCCTCGCCGACGACGGCGAGTACTTCACCGAACCGTCTGGCCTTACCGCCCTCCTCGCTGTCGTCATAGCGGGTCTCGTCACTACCGGCGGAACGATGGGTGGCTCGCTCGTCTACGACTGGGGCTTCAACGTCGAGACCGCTAAGGACCACCCCGTATGGCACCCGAGTGGGACAGACATCATCCATCCCCACGACGTTCCGGCCGCAGACGACCAGTCCTAGAAGGGAGAAAGTCATGCAAGCGGGCACGACAAAAACACCCGGACAGCTCTACGCGCTCGTCATTGGCGCTGTTTACTTGCTGGTGGGCATCGTCGGCTTCTTCGTCGCGAGCGAGTTCACCGAGGGCACGGCCGACGACAAGCTCATCATCTTCAGGCTCAACCACCTTCACAACTTGATCCACGTCGCGCTCGGGATCGGCTGGCTCGCGGCGTCGCGCACCCCCGCACTATCCAAGACCGTCAACACACTCTTCGGGGCCGTGCTGCTCCTCGTCGCAATCCTCGGGTTCACGGGTATAGACCTCGTGCACACTTTGCTCAACATCACCGACTCGACCGACCCCGACAACTTCCTGCACCTCGTGACCGGCGGGCTCGCGCTCTATTTCGGGACCGCCGGCGACCGGCGCGTTGTCGTGACGTAAGACCTGGATGGACAAGCGCCAGGTCTCGAGGGCGCTCGGGAAGTACCTCGTAAACCCTGTCGTCAAGCTCGCCGCGGGTTACGTGCCGTGGTGGTCATTGCTGGAGACGATCGGCAGGAAAAGTGGCCGGCCGTGGCGCAACCCGGTCGGAAACGGTCAGGACGGCAACACCTTCTGGATCGTCGCCGAGCACGGACACGAGGCCGGCTACGTCAAGAACATCAAAGCCAACCCGCGGGTCCGCGTCCGTATCGGGGGTCGCTGGCGCACCGGTATCGCCCACGTCCTCGAAGACGATGACGCCCGGGCGCGTCAGCGCACGCTTCGCAGAGTCAACGCCGCTTTCGTGCGCCTCATGGGCACCGATCTTCTAACCGTCCGAGTCGATCTCGATCCATGAGCCCTTCGCCGCTCTCTCGTCGAGGGGCTCCATCGTGACGGAGCGCCCTATCGGCGACTACGCGCTCCTCGGAGACACGCGCACTGCGGCGTTGACTTCCTCCACCGGCTCGATCGATTGGATGTGCGCTCCCGCGTTCGACGGTGAACCCTTGTTCGGCAGGCTGATCGGCGGGCCTGAGGCTGGATCGTTCGCCCTGACCGTCGACGACGTCCGCGCCTCGAGCAGGGCGTACCGCGGAGATACCGCAGTGCTCGAAACAAAGCTTCAAACAGGCCTTGGCGTCGGACGCCTCGTCGAAGCGATGGCAATCGAGGTCACCGGGCGCCTCCTGCCGCAGACCGTGCTCGTGCGCAAGTTGAGCTGCGATAGCGGCGAGCTGGCCGTCCGCGTGCTCTTCGATCCAAGACTCGGGCTCCCCGGCAAGCAACCCCGGGTCAATCGACGTGCCGGCGGGCTGATCTGCGAATGGGGATCCGTAGCGCTTGGGCTCCAAGCATCTCCCGACATCGAATTGGTGGCGGGCAAAGAAGTGTCCGTCCGTATACCGGCAGATTCGGACCTCGTCGTCGTCATGACGATCGCGGATCGTTCTCCTGCAATCCTTCTGGGCCCGGATATGGCAACGAGCCTTTTAGATGAGACACATAGCTGGTGGCAGAAGTGGTCCGCAGGGATCGATTACGACGGACCGCTTCGCGACGCGGTCATCCGGAGCTTCATAACCCTCCAGCTCCTGACATTTTCCCCTTCGGGCGCACCCGTCGCTGCTCCCACGACGTCTCTGCCCGAAGAGATCGGGGGCTCCCGCAACTGGGATTACCGGTATTCGTGGCCGCGTGACGCGAGCATCGGGCTCGCCGCGTTCCTCAATGTCGGCAAACCCGAGCTCGCGCACTCCTACATGCACTGGCTCCATCACGGCAGTCGGCTGTCGCGGCCTCGACTCAAAGTGCTCTACACCCTCTTCGGCAAACCACCCCCAAAGGAACGGAAACTCGACGGTGCGCCCGGGTACCGGGGGAGTCGGCCCGTGCGCATGGGCAACGAAGCGCGTGTCCAGCATCAGCTCGACGTCTACGGATGGGTCGTTGACGCCGCGTGGCTGCTGACACGTTCCGGGCGCAGATTGCACGGAGAGACCTGGCGTGCGATCAAGGGCATGGCGGACTTCGTCGCCGATCACTGGGAGGAGCCTGACTCCGGCATCTGGGAAGTGCGCGGTGCGCCGCGTCACTACGTCCACTCCAAGATGATGGCGTGGCTCTGCCTGGACCGGGCATCGAGGATCGCCGACGCGCGCAAAGCCCGATCTCGCCAGATTCAGAGATGGGGACAGCAGAGAGATCGCATCAGATCCGCCGTCCTAGAGCATGGTTTCGATGAATCGCGAAACTCATATGTGCGCTTCTACGAATCGGACGACGTAGATGCCGCCTTGCTGATCCTGCCGGTTCTCGGGCTCGACGACGACCCCCAAAGGGTGCAAGGAACCATCGAGGCCATCCGACAAGACTTGGAGATCGAACCCGGTCTCGTGTTTCGCTACCGCCCGGGATCTGATGACCTCGCCGGCGGCGAAGGAGCGTTCCTGCCGTGCTCGTTCTGGCTCGTACAGGCTCTGGCACATACAGGTCGGAAGGCAGAGGCGTCACGACTGCTCGAAAGCCTCTGCAGCAAGGCCAACGATGTGGGGCTTCTGTCCGAAGAGATCGACCCTGAATCCGGCGAGCTCTTGGGCAACTTTCCTCAAGCCTTCACGCACGCGACATTGATCCAGGCTGCATTGAGCCTTCAGGGAAAGGATGAGGAGTAATGGACTGGCAGGGATGGGCGACGTTCGGGTTCGGGGCCACGGTTGCGCTCACAGCAGTCCTCGTCGCCGCGCAGCTCGGGGGCCTCACTCGCATGGACATCCCGATGATGCTCGGGACCGTGTTCGTTGAGGATCCCGATAAAGCGCGTGTCGTCGGATTCGTCGTCCATCTGATCAACGGCCAGGGCTTTGCGCTCATATACGCGTCGGCATTCAACGTGCTCGGTGATGCGAATTGGTGGCTTGGTGCGTTGTTCGGAGCGCTGCATGGCTTCGCGGCTCTTACTTTGATCGTGCCGCTGTTACCGGGGATTCATCCCCGGATGGCTTCTGAGAGGTCCGGACCAACGTCGCACAACGTTCTCGAGCCACCCGGATTGTTCGGGCTCAATTACGGAAAGCAGACTGCGGCCGTGACCCTCGTGGCTCACGTCCTGTACGGAGCCTTCCTCGGAGTCTTTCTCAGCCCCGGTGGCTAAGATGAGCGCATGAGGCGTCTCGTCCTGCTATCTGCGATCGGATATCTCGGGTTGGCGATTCTCGGCCTGGTAAAGGAAAACCGCGGCGAATTGACGTGTGACTGCGCCGAGGGCTGCTGGTGTAAGCGGCCGCCCCTGGCGCTGTTCCGCTGGGTCTTTCCGGTCGGTCACGCTCTTCGGTCGAATACTTAGCCACCTCCCTTCACACCATCGCTTCGCCGTCGCCAACACCCAACCGACCGAAGAAACGCAGCAGCAGGCGAACGAAGAATCCTTTCCAGGGCTTTCGGATCGATCAACCGCTGCATTACCTGTCCTTCGAATAGAGCGATCAGGGCCGAGAGCAGCGCGCCGCCCGACCGGATCCGATCGGCGGCCGTTTCGCCCTGTTGGAACGCCACCGCGGTCTGCCGAAGGTTCTCATCGATGCGAGACTCCACGAGCATGGCCAATGCGATCGCCAACCAACCCGAGCAGGTAGGGCGCGTTTATCGCCTGCTCCTGATCGCGTTCGCGCTGCAGATCGCCGGCAGGTTGGTCGATCTGCGCTGGCACGCAACCCACGAGGAATTCGAGGGTGGCATCGAACAGTTGCAGGCTCACTGGTTGATCTGGTTCGCGACGCTCCTGGTCATCGCTGCCGCCGTTGTCGGGCTGCGCGTAAGCCCCACTCCGTCACACAGACAAGGCTACGCGCTGACTCTCATAGCGAATCTCGCCTACGTGGCCGTCGCCGTCGTTCACTTCTTCCAGCACCTAAACCATCTGGAAGTTGATTGGACTCATGTGCTTCTCGTGCTCACAAATGTCTTGGGGCTCGTCGGCATCATTTGGCTTGTCGCCATCCGCGCGCGAACACGAACGACCTGACGCCAGCGGCCATCCTCGACTATGCCGTCGCGGGCGTCGCGTGCAGCACTCTTCGTGACGCGTAGATGAGAGCAGCCGAGACCGCGAGAGCGAAGAGGTTCAGGAACAGCGTGTAGTCGACGCCGAAAGCAGCCAGCTCCTTGACGTTCCTGGCAGTGGTCGGGAGCACGCCGACAACGGCGAAGAGGGCGTGGACGATGATCCCCGCGAACACCGCCGCGGCTGCGAAGACGAGGCCGAGATACGCGGCGAAGCGCCACCCGTAGTAGTTCGCGTTGATCTTCAGCGACGGCGGGACGATGAAGTCCGAATACAGAAACGCCATGATGCCTCCGAACACGACGCCGTTCTGAAACAAGATCGCGGCGAGCGGCCCGTTGCCCATCGACCCGATGACTGTCAGAACCGCGATGAACGGCGCGAGCAGCGCGTGGAGCGGGACCAGTAACCAGGCGGTCATCCCGGTCGGGAAGATTGCCTCGAAGAACGCTGCCGGGACCAGCGCCGCAACGGCACCCGCGATCGTGAAGCCGATCGCCAACTCCTTCCACACCATCCCCCACTCCATGAGGTAACGGCGTCCGGCGCGCTGCCATGCATCGCCGCTCGTGAATCGATCCCGCCACTGCTCCGGAAGGTCAGGGACTTGATCGCTTTCGTCGTGCGTCATCTCTTGCGCGTGCTGCAAGGCGCGCCGCGACAACGCATCGGGCCTAGTCACGCGCACGATCGCGCCCATGACGGCAACGAGGAACGGAGCACCGACAAACAGCGCGAGAGCGAACTGCCAGCCGAGAAAGATGAGGGCGAGCGCCGCCACCTCGACCGCGAGGTTGGTCGACGCGAACATGAAGGCGAGCGCAGCAATGAGGTGCGCGCCCTTGACCCAGATGCTGCGGGTCGCGGAAAGCGCAGCGAACGAGCACGACGACGAGGCGAACCCGAGCAACATCGCCAGCCCGACCTTCTTCGGCGTCGCATCCCCCATGTACTTGGCAGCTTCACCACGAGACAGGAACACCTGGATCGACGCCGAGATCGCGTAGCCCAGAGCGAGGGCCCAAAAGGCTCGCCAGAAGAGACCGGCCGCCGTCACCACTGCTTCCCAGAGTGCTTCCACTTACAACGCCCCTATGAAGCCGACGTCTCGTCCGCCCCGATCCCGATCGGGATTGCGTGTCAGCTCCGCGTATCTACAAGATGCTGCCGCCGCGTCTCGAACTCGGTCGGTCGATCTCGCCGCGGGCGTATCGCTCCTCGAGCAACGACAACGCGCGCGACTTGTCGACGTCACCGCTGCCGACGCGGTCCCAGAGCGCCCGCACGATGAGAACACCCCCGATGACGAGGGCGGCGAATACGAGAGTGGGTATGGCCATTCCCCACCACATCCCTGCCCCCATCTCGCAAGCACAAGCCATCACAGCTCCTTCCAACTCTTCGCGCCGTCGGTAGAGATCCAGATACGCGCGTGAGGATCCTCGTGGACCGCGGCATAAAGCGTCTGGTCGTCGTCGGGCGAGAACTCGACGATCAAAGCGCCGTCAGGAACCTCGATCTCGTCCCACGTCTTGCCGCCATCTCTCGATCGAGCCGCAGAGCCGGCGGCCGTGACGATGATGTCGTCCGTATCCGACGGACTCCACGAGACCCACATCGCACCCTGCACTCCCCCGAGTGCCTCCCATGTGCGGCCACCATCGGTGCTCGCGACCGCACCGGCTTGCATGTCGGGTCCGACGGCATGATCTGGATCTGCCGGGTCGACCAGGATCTTGCCCATGAAGGCTCCGCCGACCTCATCGCTGCGGACCTCCCACGTGTCGCCGCCGTCCGCCGACGCCATGAAGCCTGCGCCGGGCGACGCGGCGTAGAGGACGCCGTCTCCCGCGCCGAGGGCGTGGATGTCCGTTGTGGGCAGACCCTCGTTGCTCATCTCGAACGTCTTGCCGCCGTCTCTCGACACCGACAATCCGGGATGACCGCCGACATAGACAGCGTCATCGGTGAACGCCCATCCCATGGCGTCGGCTCCATCGAGGCACTCGATCACCTCCCACGTGTCGCCCCCGTCCGTCGAGACCGAGACGCCTTGGTGACTGCCGATGAAGAGGCGCCTGGGATCCTCGGGATCGACCACGAGCGAGTGGAGGTCGGCACCGACGACAGGAAGCGACTGCGGCCCCTCGGGCACTGCGGGCTCGCGCTGCAGCAGCGCGACAACGGCGATCGCCACCACCGCGCCGACGGCCAGCCACGTGGTCGTGCCAACCCGCTGGTACCACGGCTTCGGGCCGCGTCGGTTGCGATTGGCCTGTGGCGGGCGCCCCTTTCCCTGCGATCCGGGCGGCCGCGCTGCCGTCTTAGCCATCGGCAGTCTCCTTCGGCTTCGACTCCGGCGCCCGCTGCACGCGCAGACGGGCGACCTCCTCACGCAGCTCCGCGATCTCCTCGCTAGATGCGGCTCCGTGTTCGTCGTGGTCCCGGGAGATCTTGTGCATCATCGGGATACAGACGACCAGCATCATCGCGGCGCACGCGAGCGCCGGCACGTAAAGCAATAACCATTCCAAGTGAAGACCTCCTTTGCAGTTGACGCAGCTAGAAGCGCGCCGTCTTTGGGCGCGCGCGGATCAGCTACGCCTGCTGCGGAGGTCTGGCGAGGTCGACTGCCAGAAGAAGGCGAGGAATAGCCGTCGGGCGCACAGGTAACCGACCGGTCAGGGACAGTCCCGTGTGAATGCCGGCGAGCGCAAGGATCGCGAGGCACATAGCAACGGCGAAGGTCATATCTGGCACCGTGCATGCTGGACACGGGTCCATCCCGCCGATCCCCATCCCCATCGCCACGGGAAGCGCGACGAGAAGCAGAAGCAACACGAGTGCGACAACCAGCACCGTCTTCATGACGAGAACACTCTACCGACTCCATGTGGAGCAGACACCACCGTCCGGTCCTTCGTGCCCAGTGGGTCGAGGGACCCGCCCCCGAGCGGATTCGTTGGAAAGACTTGTCCGATGGATCACCTCCCCCTGATTACCTCGATCTCTACTCCCTGGATCTCAATCCGCATCCACTCCGCGTCGGCCGTCATCGTTGGCAACCCGAGACGTAGTGATGCGGCGAGGCACAACCTGTCCCCAAGCGACAGTGGCCTGCCCCTCGTCCACATCGAAGCAGCCGACTCTCCATCCTCACGAGTGACGTCGATCACGTCGAGTCCAAGAGAACGCAACAGCAGCCCCACTTCGGAAGGGTCACCGCCGTGTTGGCGCGCCTTCTGCAGGATCTCGGACCAGCTCGCCGCCGTCACCACGCCGTCCGCAAGCGCGGCGCGCACGCGCTCACTACCTTTCTCTTGCTGTAGCCAAGCCAAGACTGCAGACGAATCGAGAACGTACGGCAAGTTCCTCAGGCCTCGGCAGAAGCCTCGGCCCGACGCTCTCCGATGACCTCGTCGGCCATGCTGGGAGGGACTCCCTTGAAGATGGAATGGAGTCGGTCCTCAACGGCGGCTCGAGGAACCAAGACGACTGCCTCGCCATCCACGAGGACAGCTAGCCGCGTGCCCTGCTCGATGCCGAGACGCTTCCTGATGGCTGCCGGGATGACTACACGGCCCTTTGGGCCCACCTCCACGATGCCGGTGTCACTCATGTACCAAGCGTGACACACAAGGAACCAATCGTCTAGGGCCCGACCACGGCCGTTCAGCCGGGAATGATTCCGAGCTGGCCCAGCAGTTCCATCTGGTCGTAGTAGAAGCGGTGACTCGTAATCAGGCCGCCCTCGACAGTAACTGCGTCGCACTCGCGGAGCCGGATCGACTTGCCGGTAGCCGCAACGGGCTGTCCGTCGGGGCCGGGTAGCGGGCCAGTGTGCACGCCGCAGATCCAGCCCTCGTCGAGCGCGCTGTTGGCGTCCTCGTAGTCGTGGAGCGGCTCCCATCGGAATTCGGAGAAGGCCTCGGTGAAGGGCCGCAGGTACTCCGCGATCTCCTTGCGCCCCTGCAGCTCTCCCTCGGGTGAGAGGGCTACCGCTTCCTCGGCATAGAGCGACGCCACCTCGTCGATGTCTCCGCGCGTCATCGCCGCGGTGAACTTGTCGAACACCTGCCGTGCTTCTCCCATGATGCTCTCCTCTCGTGTCGGGACGTCACGAGGGACGCTACGGATCTCGTCGGTCTCCGCCATCGGGCACTCGCCCGATGTTTCGGCGCCGTGCAGCAGTACCCTCGGGCGCGTGGACCCGGACGGACCGAGCGGTGTCACGCTTGCCGAGCTGGTAGCCGCCATGTCGCTGGCCGTTGACCTCGGCATGGGGTTGCCGACAGAGCACGTGCTTCGTCAGACCCTCATTGCCCTCCGGCTCGGCGAATCCGAGGATCTCTCCGCCGGAGAGCGATCGGCCGTGTATTACGTCTCGCTGCTGGCATGGGTGGGGTGCGCGGCCGATCCGGAGCTCGCAGGCTGGTTCGACGAGACGGAGTTCTTCGCCGGTACCTATGACGTGGACATGGCCGGGCTTCCCATGGCAGCTTTCCTCGCGCGTCAGATCGGCCGGGGTCAGCCGCCCCTGCGTCGACTGGCCCTGGCCGGCCGGTTCCTCGCCACGGGCGGGCGCTCTCTCGAGGACATCCTGAGTAGTCATTGCCTGAGTGCCGGCCACCTCGCTGAGCGCCTGGGCTTCGGCGGCGAAGTGCGCGACCCACTCCTGCAGACCTTCGAACGTTGGGACGGCAAAGGCACGCCTGGCGCGATACGAGAGGAGGCCCTGGCACCCGCCATCCGAGTGGTGCACCTGGCCGACGTCGCGGAGGTTTACCACCGAGCCGGGGGCGTCGACGCGGCCCTCGAGGTTGCCCGGCGCCGGCGCGGAACGCAGTTCGACCCTGCTCTCGTCGATCGATTCTGCGATCGGGCGTCGGAAATCCTCGCCGGCCTCGACGACCTCGACTGGAAGCACGTCATCGAGAGCGAGCCCGGACTGGACCGGCAACTGACCGGGACCGAGCTCGACATGGCGCTCGAGGCCTTCGGCGATTTCGCCGACCTCAAGTCACGCTTCACTCGCGGTCACTCGAGGGGGGTGGCCGACTTGGCCGAACGGGCTGCAGCGCGGCTCGGCCTTGCGGAAGATGACCGCGTCCTGCTCAAGCGAGCGGCCATGGTGCACGACCTCGGTGCCATCGGGATCGCCACTGCGCTGTGGGACAAGCCAGGTCCGCTGTCGGCAGCCGAAGCAGAACGGATGCGGACCCATCCCTACCTGGCCGAGCGCACATTGGCTCGCGCGCCTGCCCTCGCACCAATCGGGGCTCTCGCTGCACTCCACCACGAGCGCCTGGACGGGTCCGGCTATCCGCGCGGCTTGACCGGCGATGCCATCGGTCTGTCGGCCCGGGTGTTGGCGGCGGCCGACGTGTATCACGCCCTAACCGAGGAACGGCCCTATCGCCCCGCCCAGACGACGGCCGAGGCCGAGCGCATAGTGCAAGCGGAGGTGCATGCCGGTCGGCTCGACGGCGATGCCGTCAACGCGGTGCTGGCGGCGGCCGGTCACCGCGTGCGCCGGCGGGCCGGCCTCCCGGGGGGCCTGACCCCGCGAGAGGTCGAGGTCATGGTGCTGCTCGCCCGTGGCCGCTCCAACCCTGAGATCGCGGCGCAGCTTGTCGTGTCCCGTAAGACCGTGGGCAGCCACATCGAGCACATCTACACGAAGCTCGGCGTTTCCTCCCGCACTGAAGCGGCGCTGTTCGCCATGCGACACGGGCTCTTGCCAGAACTGCCCGCCAACTAGCGCCGTCCTTCTTCGTCGTTCCCGTTGGGAAACCCAAACTTGGAGACTTGTGAGATCGGAGATTGTGAGATTCGGAGATCAGACTGAGGAGACGGAGGAGAGCCTGATGCCTCGGACTCCGTTGCCCGTCCGGATCGAAGCCGGCATCGTCGGCAAGCGCATCCCACCGGTAGAGCGCCAGCGTGGAAGAGCCGGGAGCAGGATCGCAAAGAGGAGACGTCCGGGGACGATGCTGATCGCGGCCTCGCACTGATCGCGACACGGCGCCGGTAGCGCGTCATGGGCCGAACCCAATGTCGCAGGATCGGAGTGGAGCATGACCACTTGAACCGTCCCCTGCCGCGCGAGGGGCCGGCCGAAGCTACCGCGGGCGCCGCGATCGCCAAACCGGCGCAACGCGGATCGTGGGGCAGATACTGCGGCTACTTCGCGGACGTCGACGGGTATCTCTGCAACGTCGCGGCCGGTGGGGCGGCCGCTGCTCGCCGAACTAGCAGCCCCAAGAGACGTTGCCCCAGCACCATGCTCTCGAGATCGTCGAGAGCATGGTGCGACCCGATCTTCCAGCGAGCCGCCCCGGTGACGAGGCGACGGGTGAGGACGCGCTCGACGCCCGACCTGGCGGAGACGCCCGTTACGGCGCGGGTGCCCCCTTGGCCTCCCAATAGTCGTTCAGCGCGGCCTGGCATTTGACGTACCAGGGAATGCCGAACAGCAGGATCCAGAAGGCGGTCTTTGCGCTGACCGG
>JALZEI010000037.1 GCA_030862115.1 Actinomycetota bacterium | reverse complement strand
TTCCGAGCCGCCGGCGATCTCGCGACCGAGATCGAATGGGCGAAGAACCGACGCCTTTCGCCCGACGATTACGCCGACTCACTCGACGGGCATGAACCGCCCATCCCCGTCGATCTGATGTCGTCGGTATTCCGCCGTTACGAAGACGGCAAGAACCAGCGCGGTCTAATGGACTTCGAGGACTTGCTCGAACGCACCATCCGGATGTTCCAAGAGGAACCGTGGGCGCGCGAGGAGTTTGCCGCTCGCTACCAGGCCTTCACCGTGGACGAGTACCAAGACGTCAACCTTCTTCAGGAAACCCTTCTGCGCGAGTGGCTGGGGGGCCGCGACGACCTGTGCGTGGTCGGCGACGACTACCAATCGATCTATGGGTTTACGGGAGCCACGCCCCGGCACCTGCTCGAGATGCCCGGCCGTTTTGCCAACACGAACGTGATCCGGTTGGAGTCGAACTACCGTTCGACCCCACAGATCCTCGACGTCGCCAACCGCCTGGTTCCCAGCCTGGGCGGGGCCGAGAAGGTTTTGCAGCCGACCAGACCCGCCGGCGACGAGCCCGCCCTTCGCTCCTTTAAGAGCGGGAGGTCCGAGCTGAGTTTCATCGTCGGGCGCATTCGCTCCCTGCAGGCGGACGGCGTACCGCTCGAGAACATGGCCGTCCTGTATCGCGTCAACTTCCGCTCCGAGGACTTCGAGGAGGCGCTGGCCGCCGAGGGAATCCCTTATCAGGTCAAAGACGGTGCCTTTTTGAGCCGCACAACCGCCCGACAGATGTTGTCGGTGCTGACGAGATCCCGCTCCACGGCCGTGGTCGCCGAGGTCCGCAAGCTCGCCGAACGCGCCGGCTACATCGAGGACCCTCCCGACGACTTGGGCGAAAAGGAGCTGACGCGTCAAAAGGACATGGCTAGGTTCATCGGTCTCGCCGAGGAATTCGGTGACGACACGCGGACCTGTGCGCAATTCGCCGTCGACATCCACGCGCGCTTCGGAACGGAGGGTGAGGGCCGCGGAATCAATCTCATGACGCTCCACCGGGCCAAGGGCCTCGAGTTCGATGCCGTCTTCCTCCCGCGGGTCGAGACGGGCGAACTGCCCTTCAAGAGGTCCCGCTCGCCCGAGGCGGTGGTCGAGGAAAGAAGGCTCTTCTACGTCGGCATTACTCGGGCGAAGACCCATCTGTGCATTTCCTGGGTGAGCGATGGCAAAAGAAAGCCGAGCCCATTCCTCACCGAGCTCGGAGCCGGCGGTGCGCCTTTATCGGTCGGGGACCGCTCGAGACGTCGGACTCCGCGCGAGCCACACCATGCCGCGGCCGTCGGCATGACGATGGCGCTGTCCGGGGGATTCCGCGGCGAGATACAGAGCATCGAAGAAAACGGCGTGACCGTTCGGCTCGACGGCGAAGGAGAGATGACGGTCGATTTCGGCGAGCGCGTCGCGGTGGGGGGCCGAACTCTCCCCCTCGGCCCCCCCGAGGCCGCCGGCGACGGGCTGCTGGAGGAGCTCAAGAGATGGAGGCGCAAGCGAGCGCGCTCCGACGGAGTTCCCGCCTACGTCGTTTTCCACGACGCCACGCTCGACGAGGTCGCTCGCCGGAAACCGCAATCTCTCGACGATCTGGCCGACATCGCGGGAATCGGGCCGACCAAGCTCGAGCGCTACGGCACCGAGGTCATCGAGGCGTGCCGTACGCAATAACGCTCTACGAGCCCGCCTCGAGAAACTGCATCGCCTCCGTCCATTCGACCTCGAGTTGTGCGCGTCGTTTCTTGCGCGCTTCGTAGCGCCGCGTGACGTCAGCGATGTCGTCTCGCGCGGCGTAGAACTCGGGGTCGGCAAAGCTTCTGTCCATGTCGGCCAGCTCGGCCTCGATGGCCTCGATCTTGCGTTCAATCGTGACGACGCGATCGCGAAGCAACTTGGTTCGGGCGCGCGACTCCGCCTCGAGACGCTTTTGCTCTTTCGTTTTGGGTCCCGGCGACCCGGCGGCGGGCGCACGCGCTCGCGACGGCGCCGGGGCCGGTGAGACCTCCGGCTCTTTTTTTGACAGGTAGTAGTCGTAGTCTCCGGGGAAACTAGTAACGTGGCCCCCCACGACCTCGATGATTCTGTTCGCGGCGTTTCGGATGAGGTGACGGTCGTGCGTGATCAGCACGATCACCCCCCGGTACTCCTGCAGAGCCTCCTCGAGTACGTCGCGGCTCCACATGTCGAGATGGTTCGTCGGCTCGTCCATACACAACAGGTTGACGGGCGACACCAGAAGTTTGGCCAGGGCCAGCCTCGTACGTTCGCCGCCGGAGAGAACCGATACCGGCTTCATAACGTCGTCGCCGGAGAACAGGAACCGGCCCAAGAGCTTGCGAGCGTCGACGCCGGCGCCGGGAGGAATGGCCGTTCGTAACTCCTCGAGCACCGTATTCGAGAGCGTGAGCGCCTCGATCTGATGCTGTGCGAAGTATCCGAGTTCGACGTTGTGGCCGAGCTTACGCGCGCCGCCCTGCGGCTCGTGCACTCCCGCCAAAAGTTTCAGCAGAGTGGACTTACCGGCTCCATTGGGACCGACGAGCGCCACCTTGTCCCCGCGCTCCAGAACGATATTGAGCCCCTCGTACACCTTGTTGTCGCGATAGCCGAACTCGACCTCGTCGAGCTCGATGACAACTCGGCCCGATCTAGGAGGCTCGGGAAAGGAGAGGTTCATCTTCTTGCGCGCCCTCGACGGAGCTTCCACACGCTCCATTTTCTCGAGCGACTTCACGCGACTCTGCACCCTCGACGCAAGACTCGCCTTGTAGCGAAAGCGGTTGATGAACAGTTCCGTGGCCGCCACCTTGCGCGCCTGGTTTCGGGCCGCCGCTTCGAGCTGCTCTATCTCCAGCTCCCGCTGAGCGGTGAAGCTCTCGTAGTTGCCCGTGTACGAAAACAGCCTTTTGTCTCGAAGCTCGACGACCTTGGTCGAGAACGCGTTGATCAGATCTCGGTCGTGGGAGATCAGAATCACCGCCCCCTCGTAAGTCCGCAGGAAACGTTCGAGCCAGACGACCGATTCCAGGTCGAGGTGGTTCGTGGGCTCGTCCATCATCAACAGATCGGGGTTGGCGAGCAGCAACTTGGCCAGAGCGATCCGCATCAGCCAGCCACCGGAGAACGTGTCGGTCGCCCGCGTGAGGTCGTCGGTCGAGAACCCGAGCCCGCCGAGAATGCGCTTCGCCTCGTACTCGAGCGAGTAACCGCCGAGCGACGAATAGCGATGTTGCAGCCGGCCGTATTCCTCGACTATTCGCTCGCGTTCGAGGCCGGGACCGAGCTCACCCATCTCCGCTTCTAGAACCGCAAGCCGGTGACCGACCTGGGCCGCCACGCTCCCGGTCGAGACGACCTCCTCCAGCAGAGGCTTCCCGCGAAGGGCGTCGGTCTCCTGGCGCAGGTAGCCGACCACCGCGTCTTTCATCAGCCGGATCTCGCCCGCGTCCGGGGCCTGGTCGCCCACGATCATGTCGAGCAGCGTGGTCTTGCCGGACCCGTTCGGCCCGACGATGGCCACCCGATCCCGCGCGTAGACCTGCAGCTGTGCCGCGACAAAGATGTCGCGCGCGCCGAAGGCCTTGTCCAAGTCGTTGATCGTGAGCATCTAAATACCGTAACGGGGGGCTCGGGGGGGTAGGTCGTCTCGACGACCGTCCCCCCGAGAGCGGACGGGAGCCACAGTGGACTCGGTGGCGGCCGAGCAAGATGCGACCAGAAGTGACAAGGTGCGCTCAAACGGCGCTAGCGGGAGGTTGGACATGGCAGACGCGACCGAGACACGCTCGGACTCCTTCGAGTTCCATCTCGAGTGCGTCGACAGACTCCTGACCACCACCCGAGCCGTTCGCAAGCGTCTCGATCTGGATCGTCCCGTCGATCTAGACGTGGTCCAGGACTGTCTTCGGCTGGCTCTTCAGGCGCCGACCGGTTCCAACCTTCAACGCTGGAGGTGGATGGTAGTTACGGATCCCGCCAAGAAGGAGGCCGTTGCCGACGCGTATCGCACGGCCATCGACCCCTATCACGACATCATGGAATCTCTCGCCCAGGGCAACGAGCAGTCGAGCAAGGTGGCGTCGTCGTCGCGGTATCTCGCGGAGAACCTCGAGCGCGTCCCGGTCCTGGTCATCCCCTGCCACCTCGGAAGCCCCGACGACATGGGTCGGCTTCTCGGGTCACTCGGGTACCCACACCCGATCACGCCCAACCTGGCGGCCTCCGGGTTCTATGGATCGATCTGGCCGGCGGTGTGGAGTTTCATGCTCGCCTTACGCAGCCGGGGGTTGGCATC
>JALZEI010000025.1 GCA_030862115.1 Actinomycetota bacterium | reverse complement strand
GCGTCGCCGGAGCCAGCCCCCCCGCCCCCGAATTAGTGCCGGCTAACTAAGGTCTCGGAAGACCAGCCCAGTTAGGGCCTTGGGCCAGAAGTAGCTCGCCTTTTGCGGCATCCGCTCGCCGCTTTTTGCGACCTCGATGACCTCGGCGGCGCGCAGCGGCTTCAACAGCACGCCGCCGGTGAAGCCGGCGTCGATGCGGGAGCGGATGGTCTCCGCGTCGTGGAAGAACTGAAGCTCCTCGATCCCGTCCTCGAAGAGCGCCGCGAATACGACCTCATGAAGCGCCACGACGTCGAGATCCCGCCAGGCGGAGTCTCGGTCGCCGACTACCGCTCGTACCTCATCGTCTGCTACCTCCGCGAGAACCTCCTCGTCGGGGAATAGGAACAGAAGCGGGTGGTCGGACTTCGACTCGAGCAACGCGGCCTCGCCCTCGCCGCGCGCGAACGAGCGCGTCGTGAACCTTTCCTTCAGATCTCCGGCGATGCGTTTCGGGTCCGTCTGCGAGCGAAAGACGCGGTTGTAGGGGAGTACCTCGAGGTCCTCGGCGTCCGCGTCCACACAAAAACACATCAGCGCCTCGTGAGGTCCCGGCCCGCTCTGTTGACGGCAGTAGGCGAGTGCGGTTTCGTAACGGTGGTGCCCGTCGGCGATCACCAAGGGCCCGTCTGCCAGCGCCGTGTAGATCATTTCGAGCTCCGCCGGGGCGTGCACGACCCAGAGGCGATGAAGCGCTCCCTGCTCGTCCGTCAGCCGGGCCGCCGTCGGCCGGTTCTCGAGTGCCGTCGACCACGGCATCAACCGTGCCCCGCCGCGGTAGACCGCGTAGATAGGGGAAACGTTTACGGGACACGCGCGCATCAGGGTTAATCGGTCCTCGATGGGGCCGGGCATAGTGCGCTCGTGAGGGAGCACGCCCGCAGTCTGCCCGAACTCCTCGAGCTTTAGCGCGCCGATGATGCCGGTTACCTGCCGGCGAGTTCCCGAGGGTGAGACGAAATCCTGGCGGTACACGTAAAAGCCCGCGGTGTCGTCCTGCTGCAAAACCCCCTCGTCGAGCCACCTCTTAAAGAGTGCTCCGGCCCTTTGATACCGCTCCTCTTTAGTGTCGTCTCCCTCGGCGCGCGGTAACTCGATGCGAACAGCGTTGTGCTCGCTGCGTGCGTAGAGTCTGTCCTGCTCCTCAGAAGAGATGACGTCGTAGGGCGGGCAGACGAGATCCCTTACCTCCGGAGAGGTAAAACGGACGCCGGGGAAGGGATAAAGCTCGGGCATGGCCGAACACTAGTGGAAGGTCACGCGTTGCCGTGAAAGGCCGGGAAAGAAAAGGGCGAGAGATTCCAAGCCTCCGGCGGTCGTTGATCGGATTGACGGTCATGGTCGCCCTGATAGTGGGCGGTTTCGTGGCTCTGTACAAGGCCGGCGTGTCGTCCCGGTTAGAGGCCAACGGCGCCCTGCTCCGCTATACGCGCAGCGGCGGCTTCACCGGCGAGACCGCAACTCTCGTCGTGCGCGACAACGGCCGCGCCACCGCAACCTTCCAGCTCGGCGAACAAGATAAGGAACGATCCTTCGAGCTCACCAGCGCACAGCTAGCCGACCTCGACGACGTCTTCGAACAGGTGTCGTGGCCAGAGGTATCGCAATCGTTTCCCCTTCCGGAGGGAGCCGCCGACTTCTTCGAATACGACGTGAACTATCGAGGCGTCGCAGTCAAGTCATACGATCCGCTGCGGTCTCGGGTTCGTCCCGTCGTGCTGCACATCGAGAGAAACCTTCTGCCCGATTCGTTCTCGACGTTCAGGTAACTCTAGGAAAAGGCTCGCTCCCCGGTGAGCTGCTCGCCGATGATGAGCGTATGCACCTCGCTGGTCCCCTCGTAGGTGAGAACGGACTCCAGGTTGTTCATGTGTCTGACCACCGGGTACTCGAGCGTGATCCCGTTGGCCCCCAGAACCCCTCGCGCCTCGCGCGCTATGTGCAGGGCTTCGCGGACGTTGTTGAGCTTGCCGAAGCTGACCTGGAACGGGGACAGCACACCAGAATCCTTCAGATGTCCGAGGTGGAGGGCCAGCAGCGTCCCCTTGTTCAGTTCGAGGGCCATGTCCACGAGCTTCTGCTGGGTGAGTTGGAAACGCGCGATGGGTTTGTCGAAGGCGATGCGGGTTTT
>JALZEI010000024.1 GCA_030862115.1 Actinomycetota bacterium | reverse complement strand
GTTACCGACGAGTAATCCAGATTCTCGGGAACGTCGCTCATCTGGTGGTAGTTGCCGGGCATGCGCCACGGCATGAACGAGATGATCGTCGCGGTGGGATAACCGGCTCTGCTCGGTATGACCCCGTCGGTGGACGCGCGTGCGCGAATCCCACGCTCCAACTCGACTCCGGCATCCCGCGCGCTGCGAGCGACGAGATCTCGGAACGACGGGTCGGTGTAATCCTCCATCCACACCGGGCCCTCTCCCTCGAGCATCACCAGATCCGTCGAGCCCACCGTGTCCAGGTTCAGAAACGAGACCTTGTTGGGGGGTAACTCGAGGGCATGGCGCCCCATAAAGCCGCGGATTCCCTCTTGAAAGGATTCCTCGGCTCCGCAGGAGACGAGCAACACCCGAACCCCCGAGGGCGGGTTGTCGTTGAGGGCTTCGGCAAGGGCGAGCAGCGACGCCACCGCCGACAGGTTGTCGTTCGCACCGGGAACGACCGGGTTTCGCGCGATATCCGCCACGAGTCCCGCCCCGAGTGCCGCCAGCCCTACGCTCTTGCGGGCGAGTGAAGGCCGACGAGTCAGCGCCGCCGCAACGGTCATCAGCGCGGGGGCGACCCCAAGCCACCACTGAGGGACCTGGAACTTGGATCGTCCCATGCGCTGCGGATTGCGTTCATAAAGCGAGCGAGCCCAGGTCTGGTCGAAGATGACACCGGTCTGCGCGGCGTCGTGGTGGGCAAGGACGACAAGCGTCCGGTCGCCGTCGGGATCTCCCGCCTCGGCAACAACGTTCACGGTTTTCTTCTTGGTTCGGACGGTCTTCCGTAGGAACCGGGGACCGTTTTCGATTTCATCGAGAAAACCGGCCAGGCCGGCAAGCGCCAGCAAAGATCCTTTGAGTCGACGCTTACGCAACACGAGCAGCGCTGCATAGACGCCGGTCAACCCCAGCCCCGTGAGGGTCGGAGGCCACGGCCCCCACGCCATCTCGTCCTCCATGACTACGTTGCGGCATCCCGCTCTCCGGAACCGGGCGGCGATCACTTCGGCCGCCTGCCGTTCCCCCGGAGAACAGGGGGGACGTTCGAGAGCGGCGAGCTCTTCGACTACCTCGCGCAGAGTCCGTTCAGAGACGTCGATCTGGGACGGATGAGCGGACGAGCGAGCCGGCATGTGCGCAGGTTACTAGGTGACCTTTGGCGCTCGGAGGCCGGGGTTAGGCTCCGACGATCTTGGTTACCCGACCGACGCCAACATCACAGTCAAACTCGCGCGACATGGCGAGGCTGAACAGAGCGACGGCGGCTCTCGATCCCCCTTTTGCGTTTGTGGATCTTGATGCGCTCTGGTCCAACGCCTCCGATCTCGTCGGTCGGGCGAGGGGCAAGCCGATACGTCTGGCCAGCAAATCGGTGCGCTGCCGGGAGATCCAGAGTCGCGTTTTGAGCAGCGACGGTTTCAAAGGAACGCTTTGCTTCACCCTGCCGGAGGCCTTGTGGCTAGCGTCGCTTGATTTCGACGACCTCGTCGTCGCCTATCCCACAACGGACCGCGCGGCACTTCGAGACCTGGCGCGTGCTCTCGCCGAACGAGACGAATTACGACTGGCCATCATGGTGGACTCGATCGAGCATCTCGATTTCATCGACGCGACAGTCGGAAAACGAACGGGCTCCATCCAAGTCTGCCTCGACGTCGACGCGGCGCTGTGGGCACTTGGGGGCCGCATCCGCGTCGGAGCAAAACGCTCCCCCATCCATACCTCCCAACAAGCGGCGGCCCTCGCTCGCGCGATCGCCGCGCGCGACGGCTTTCTCCTAACGGGACTGATGGCCTACGAAGCTCAGATCGCCGGCGTGGGAGACGCACCGCCCGGACGGCCGGTTCGGGGGTTCGCGATTCGAGCCATGCAGAACAAGTCGGGGGCCGAGCTCGCGGAGCGCCGCGCCGAGATCGTGCGGTCGGTCCGCGACGTAGTCGAACTCGACTTCGTAAACGGGGGCGGCACCGGAAGTCTCGAACGAACTGCCGCGGAGTCATCGATCACCGAGGTCGCGGCCGGCTCCGGTCTATACGGACCGGGGTTGTTCAGCACCTACCGGGGTTTCAAACCGAAGCCCGCCGCTCTGTTCGCTCTACCGGTCGTACGCAAGCCGACCGCCGATACGGCAACCGTTCTCGGCGGAGGTTATCTCGCCTCGGGTCCCGCCGACCGGGCGCGTCTACCGGAGCCGTACCTGCCGGAGGGTCTCAAGCTGGATTCCCAGGAGGGAGCCGGGGAAGTGCAAACGCCCCTACTGGGGAAGTCTGCGGCCGCGCTAGGGATCGGCGACCGCGTGTACTTTCGCCACGCCAAGGCCGGGGAGTTGTGCGAGCGGTTCAACACCTTGTTCTTGCTGGAGGGAGATGAGGTCGTGGACGAGGTGCCGACTTACCGCGGCGAAGGCCACTCCTTTCTTTAGTGGCGCGCCGCAGGGGAGAGACCAACGCCGAGGGTTCCTGGCGGAACTGGGCCGGGGACCAGGCCTGCCGGCCGGCATCGTTTCAGCAGCCGCGCACGGTCGACGATGTACACGACGCGATCGCCTACGCCGGCGACCGCGACTGGACGGTTCGGGTCGCAGGCGCGGGTCACTCCTTTAGCGACGCCGTACCGACGGACGGACTCCTGCTGTCGCTCGCGCGCCTGAACCGCGTGCGGGACGTTGATCCATCGTCCGGGCGAGTGCGGGTCGAGGCCGGGATCACGCTTCATCAACTCAACGAGGAGCTCGACGGTCACGGGCTGGCGCTCGAGAATCTGGGAGACATCGATGTTCAGTCCGTCGCGGGCGCCACGGCAACCGCCACTCACGGCACCGGCGCTCGGCTCCAGAATCTCTCGGCACAGATCGAGTCGCTGCGGATCGCTACCCCATCCGGTGTTGAGCTGGAGGTGACACGCGCGTCCGATTTGGACGCCTGGCGCGCGGCCCGAGTGAGTATCGGCTCCCTGGGCGTCGTCACCGAGGTAACGCTTCGCACGGTCCCGTCGTTCACGCTGAGGGGCATCGACGAGGCGCGACCGCTGGAAGAGGTCCTCGAGGGAATCGATCAGCTGGTCGAAACGAACGACCACTTCGAGTTCTTCACCTTTCCGCACAGCCCGTTGGCGCTGACCCGTACGAACAACAGGGTGGAAGAGAACCCCAAGCCCCGTCCGCGCGCGATGGCGTGGGTAAACGACGTGCTGGTCACCAATCACATCTTCGGTTTGATCTGTCGCGCCGGACGGCGGTGGCCCTCGCGGATCCCGACGTTTAACCGCTTGGTCTCGCGCGTCGCGGGATCGAGCGTCCGAGTGGATCGCTCCTATCGGATCTTCTCGTCGCCCCGCCGCGTTCGCTTTACGGAGATGGAGTACGCGATCCCACGGGAACATGGACCGGAGGCGGTGCGGGCCGTGCGGGCTCTCGTTGAAGACAGGGGGTTCCACGTGCCGTTCCCACTGGAGGTGCGTTTCGTCGCGCCCGACGATGCCTATCTAAGTCCGGCGGCCGGCCGAGACACCTGCTATATCGCCGTACACATGTTCCAGAGGATGGAGTGGGAGCCGTACTTTCGCGGAGTCGAGGCGATCATGGACGACTTCGGCGGCCGTCCGCACTGGGGAAAGAGACACTTCCAGACGGCCGGCACCCTCCGTGCCCGCTATCCGGAATGGGATCGATTCGCGGCAGTGCGAAAGAGACTCGACCCTCAAGGGCGTTTTGCGAACTCCTACGTAACGCGCGTGCTGGGCGGCCTCGAGACGTGACCGGTCAGTTGGTAGGGAACCGGAGCTGGGACCCGTCCGCCGTTCGAGGCCAACGAGAGGTAACCGCCTTCACGCGTGTGTAAAAGCGGACTCCGTCCATGCCGTGGACGTGAGCGTCGCCGAATAGAGAGTTCTTCCACCCTCCGAAGGAGAAAAAAGACATCGGCACAGGAATGGGAACGTTGATCCCTACCATCCCGACCTCGACGTCGCGCTGATACCGGCGGGCCGCGTCCCCGCTGGCGGTGAAGATCGCCGTCCCGTTCCCATATGGGTTGGAGTTGACGAGCTCGAGTGCCACGTCCAGGGACGCCGCGCGCAAGATGCACAGCACCGGGCCGAAGATCTCCTCTTCGTAGATCGACATGGACGTCTCCACGCGGTCGAACAAGCTCGGCCCCAAAAAGAACCCTTCGCCCCGCTCGGCTCCAACTCGCCCGTCCACGACGAGCTCCGCGCCCTCGTCGATGCCGGCGTCAACGAAACGAACGACGCGGTCGCGATGCTCCGCCGTCACCAACGGGCCCATGTCGACGTCGTCATCAAGACCGGGACCGACGCGCAGCGACTTGATCCTGTCCGCCACACGGGTCACGAGCTCGTCGCCGGCCGAACCCACCGCCACTACGGCGGAGATCGCCATGCACCTCTCTCCCGCCGACCCATAGGAGGAACCCACCACCGCGTCCGCCGTGAGCTCCATATCCGCGTCTTCGAGTACGACCATGTGGTTCTTCGCTCCGCCCAGCGCCTGCACTCTCTTCCCCGCCTGAGCCGCGGTCTTGTATATGTGCCGCGCCACCGGCGTGGATCCCACCGAGCTGACCGCCGCGACGTCGGGATGCTTCACGAGCTCATCCACGGCGACCTTGTCTCCGTGCACCACGTTGAGCACACCGTCCGGAACACCGGCTCGCCGTGCGAGTTCCGCCATCAGGTTGGGAGCCGATGGGGCTTTCTCGGAGGGTTTGAGTACGAATGCATTACCGCAGGCGATAGCCAGAGGAAACATCCACAGCGGCACCATGACGGGAAAGTTGAATGGTGTTATCCCGGCGACCACACCCAGCGGTTGACGAATCGAGTAGCTGTCTACCGCCGAGGACACGTTCTCGGAAAACTCCCCCTTGAGAAGATGGGGGATGCCGCATGCGAAGTCCACGACCTCGAGACCTCGCGCGACCTCACCCCGTGCGTCGTCGAGGACCTTCCCGTGCTCGGAGGTGATCAACCGAGAGAGATCATCCGTGTGAGAGACGAGCTGTTCTCGAAAGTCGAACAGGATCCTCGTTCGGCGCGCCAGCGACACCTCGCGCCAGTTCTCGTACGCCTCGAGCGCGACGGCCACCGCCTGCTTGACGATCTCCGGGTCCGCGAGACCTACACGGCGAGCGACCCGCCCCCGCGCGGGGTCGTAAACCTCCGTCGTGCGCGGCGAGCTCTTCTGTCTTAACGAGCCCCCGATCCAGTGACCGACCACCTCGTCGCCGGTCACAAAGACGTCACCGCCCGACCGATGACGTCTGCGGCCCTATCGATCTCGTCGTAAGACACGCTGAGTGGGGGCGCGATCCGCAGCACGTTGCCGTAAAGACCCCCCTTTCCCACCAGCACGCCGGCTTCGCGGCAGCGCTCCAGCGCCGCGGCGGCGACGTCGGGAGCCGGCTCCGTCCCGCCCGGTCGCACGAGTTCGATCCCCACCATCAGCCCTTTGCCGCGCAGATCTCCGACCACGGCCGATCGGTCGCAGTAGGGACGAAGCCGATCCATGAGGCGAGCGCCGGCACTGCGCGCGTTTGCCTGCAGCTCCTTGTCGAGGATGAAGCGAAGGTTGGCGAGGCCGCCGCTCGCCGCCAGCGGGGACCCGCCGAACGTCGAGATAGAGTTCGCGGGCAAGCAGTCCATGATCTCCGCGCGAGCCACCACACCCGCCAGAGCCAGCCCGTTACCAATCCCCTTGGCGAAGGTCATCAGGTCCGGTCGAACGCCGTGGGCCTCGATCCCCCAGAAGTTCTCTCCCGTCCGTCCCCATCCCGTCTGCACCTCGTCCGAAACCAAAAGGATGCCGAACTCATCGAGGACGTCCTTCATGGCGCCGAAGAGACCGTCAGGGGGAACGGCAAAGCCGCCGACGCCCTGGATTGGTTCGACGACCATGCACGCGACGTCACCCGACGTCGTCGTATCGATTACGTCGCGCAGATCGTCGACACAGGCCTGTATGTAGTCGTCGTCGGGAAGGCCCTTGAAGGGGCTTCGGTAGCGATAGGAGCCCTGTACGTAGCTTACGGACAGCGGCGAAAGACTCGACGGAGACCAACCCTTGTTTCCGGTGACGCCCACGGTTGCAAAGGAGCGACCGTGGTAACTGTTACGCATCGCCACCACTTGGTTCGAGCGCCTATAGGTCGCGGCCAGAAGTAGAGCGGCCTCGTTCGCCTCAGAGCCGGAGGTCACAAAGAACACCTTGGCGTCCTCTATCGGCGCCAACTCGGCGATCATCTCCGCGAGTTCTATGGCCGGCTCAATCAGATAGAGCGTCGACGTGTGGAGCATGCGACCCGCTTGCTCCCGGATGGCGTCGACGACCTCCGGAACATTGTGCCCGGACATAGTCGTGAGAATCCCGCCGAAGAAGTCGAGATACTCATTGCCCTCGGCGTCCCACACGCGGCATCCGTCACCTCGAACTATGGCGATGGGTTCCTCGTAAAGCAACGCCAACCACGAGGGCAGAACCTGCCGGTGTCGTTTGAGGAGAGATTTGTGTTCTTCCATCCAACCAGCTTACGGGTGGGCGGTCAGAGCCGTGCTGGATGTCTGGCCCAGGTAGCGGGTCAAAACGGATTCGAACTCGCGGGTGGCGTCGACGGTCCCCGACGACGCGTGGGCGGCCTCGTGCAACAAGGTGCCGGCGTAGAGCCGGACCGTGGAAAGACAGGATCTCTTGATGACGATCGCGCCCAGATCGGGGTCCCACACTCCGTCGGTATCATCGCGGCCCATGCGCATGGTCTCCGAGATCACCACGGGAGGCACTCGCCGGCCCTTCAACCCGACCAGGGCGAGGATCTCCGGAGTCCGATCGAAGATCTCCTTCTCCGGCAGTCGCAGGTCGTCGGGCCCGACAAAGCGATATTCAAAGCTCGCGTTGAACTCTTTGACGTAGGTCTCCAAGGTGCGCGTCTCCACCCCGCCCGATGCAGCTTGATCGAGAAGTTTTCTCTTCTCCGCGGCGGACACGATGACGATCTCGAGTCGGTCACTGCGGGCGTGGTCGAGAACATCGGGGTGTGCGTGGAGCTCCTGCTCGGTGACGAACAAGACGTTCTTCTTTGAATGTAGGTACGTCAGCGCCAAGAGACTGATGTCTATCCACTGCAGCTCATCGGGTACGGCTCCCGACGACCGGTCCCTCATGACATCTACGAGCTCGTCCAGTACCTCGGTTGCCCTTGCGTCCTTAAGCATTTGCTTGACTCGCTCGGCGTAGGTCGTGCGACCGACATTCAGCCTCTCTCTGTTAAGCCGCTTACGCAGGCTTCGGTTAAATCGGTGACGTTGTAGGAGAACAGGAAGTTCTCCTCCTCGCTGGCGAGCACGCCGGAGATGTAAACGCGCGCGGTCTCCGGTCTGCGTCGAAGGATGTCGCCATAGCGAGTCGTCTCGAGCGTCGCCTCATCGCTGAACCGCAGAAACATCGACTGTGCCTCGCGCATGGCCTCGTCGGTTGCTCCAACGAGAACGAACTCGGTTCCCTGCATATCGAGGGGCGCGTCGTCGTAGGAGATATGCAGCGTGCTGATGCCTTCGAAGGCGTGCTTCTCGCTTTCGACCGTGATGAAGGTCCCCCAGCGCGACCGGATGGTCACGTCTACTCCGCGCCGGTGAAACGTGGCCAGAGCGTCCTTCAAACCGACCCCGAACTTCCCGATCACCCCTTTTCCGGCCCCCAGCTTCTCCTCGTTCTCGTTGAGCGTGAAATGCTCGATACGAAGCCCGCGCCCGAAGTCCCTCACACGCCATGCCCCACCTTCTTTCGCGATCTCGATGTCGGCGGTGTCGGAGAGGAATTGTTCGTCGAGGGCGTTCGAAATGACCTCGCGGATCGCGTGGCTGACCTCCCACGCCTCGAGCATCTCTTCGATGTTCAGGTCGAAGAGCCGTGAGGGTCCGTCCGTGCGGCGCAGTTGTGCCCGCTGTTCCGTCTGCTTTGTCGCCATTCTCTTGATTAGACACGCCCTGGGGGCTCTTCCGGGCAGGAGAACGGCACCTAAAAGCCAATCCTTGGGTTATCCGTCGCCTAATAGAGAGCCCATAAATGCTTCGTCGCTTAATGATCGTGTTCCTTGCCGCCCTACCGGCGCTCGGCTGGCTTCCGGCACAGAGTGTGCCCGTCCCGATCATCGCCAGCAGCAACGTCGAGCTCCTGGCGACCCTCCCGGACGTGGGCGCCATCTCCACCGCGTTCGACAGCCAGAAGCCACTCATGTACGTCAACACCCTGAACGGCATCAGCATCTACGACATCTCCAACCCCGAGCTGCCGATGTTGCGGGGACAGTTGCCGATGCCACACTTCGAGAACGAGGCGATGGCGATCGGCGAGCGTCTGGGCGAGCGCAAGAACGGAGAGAGGTTCGTCCTGGTAGGTCTCGACCTCTGGGGCGTCACGCCGACCGAGCCCGAAGCCCCCAACGTTGGCGGCTACGAGCTGATCGTCGTTGACGTATCGGACCCGAGCGCCCCCACCGTCCGCGGCCGAGTCGAGACCGACACGAGTGTCCACACGATCCAGTGCATCGGCAAGGCGTGCCGCTACGCATATACGTCGGGTGCTTACGAGGGTGGACGCTTCCACGTCATCGATCTGAAGAATCTCGACAACCCCAAGCAAACAAAGGAATTGCACAACATCGCAGGCTCCGGACACCAGTGGGACGTCGACGACAAGGGCTACATGTGGTCGACGGGAACCCAGGGGGCCGCGGGTTATGACGTCAGCGATCCGATGAACCCGAAGCTCCTCGCCTCGACCAACGCGCAGGGCGTCGCCTCTCCTTACAACGACTTCATCATGCACAACTCGTACCACCCGAAGGCAAGGAACTTTAAGGCCGACGCGGCCCCCAGCCTCAAGAACGGAAACGTCCTTTTGGTCACCGAAGAGGACTACGACAGCCCCGTCTGCGGCGGAGATGCCGGAGAGGGAACGTTCTCCACCTGGCACATCCCCTACCTGAACGCCAAGCGCTACGCCAAGGACAACAGAAACCTCAATCCGAACGCAGGCGCGATGAAACCGCTGGATAACTGGAACTCGGAGATCCTCGATTCAGGTCAGCGCACGGTGGCGGGAGCTTTCTGCTCGGCCCACTACTTCACCTTCCACGACTCGGGCTTTATCGCCCAGGGCTGGTACCAGCAGGGAACGCGCATCCTCGACGTGCGCGACCCGAAGAACATCAAGCAGGTCGGATATTTCTTCACCGGCGACACCGAGACGTGGCACGCCTACTGGGTCCCGCAGCGCAACAAGAAAGGTCAGACGACCGGCAAGGACAGCAACATCGTGTACACGAACGACGTGTCCCGAGGCCTGGACATCCTTAAGGTCACGCTGCCGAAGTCGTCTCCGAAAGAGACGAAGAACAAGCGCGCTCCCATCCTGCCCGAGTGGCTGGCGGGAGCTCCGGCGACGGCGTCGCTCCCCTCTCGTAAGTTGGGCTTCATCTGCCGTACCCCACTGGGGCAGTAAACGCGGTGGCCCTCGAGGGCCGAAGGCACAACTAAACTAGTCCCAAGCGGGGCCCTCGGCGCCCCGCCTCTCTCTGGGGAGAAGAGCTATGGCCCTTCGCGAGGACCTTCGCAATGTAGCGATCATCGCTCACGTCGATCACGGGAAGACCACGTTGGTCGACGCGATGCTGTGGCAATCGGGTGCCTTCCGGTCCAATCAGGATGTAGACGAGCGCGTCATGGATTCCATGGACCTCGAGCGCGAGAAGGGGATCACGATCCTTGCGAAGAACACCGCGGTTCACTACAGCGGCGTCAAGATCAACATCATCGACACCCCGGGCCACGCGGACTTCGGCGGCGAAGTCGAGCGCGGACTGACGATGGTCGACGGAGTCCTTCTACTCGTCGATGCGAGCGAGGGCCCCCTCCCCCAGACGCGCTTTGTCCTACGAAAAGCTCTCGAGGCGAGGCTCCCGGTCATCCTCGTCGTCAACAAGGTCGATCGTTCCGACGCCCGCATTAAGGAAGTCGTCGACGAGATCTACGAGCTCTTCATGGATCTCGATGCTAGCGCCAGTCAGATCGACTTTCCGATCCTGTACGCGAACGCGAGGGCAGGGTGGGCTTCGACCGACCCCGAGCAACAGGGAAGCGATCTCAAGCCTCTCTTCGAAACCCTGCTCGATCACATCCCGGCCCCCTCTTATGACGAGGACCACGCCTTCCAGGCTCTCGTCACAAACCTCGACGCGTCTCCGTACGTCGGCCGGCTTGCCCTGTGCCGCATCTATCACGGCGAGATCTCCAAGGGGGACACGGTCTCGTGGTGTCGGACCGATGAATCGATTGAGCGAGCCAAGATCACCGAGCTATACGTGACCGAGGCCCTGGACCGCGTCGAGGCGGAGCGGGCGGGTCCCGGAGAGATCGTCGCGATCGCCGGGTTCGACGAGATCACCTTCGGCGAGACCCTTTCCGACCCGGACGATCCCAGGCCGCTTCCCGTGTCCCACCTTGACGACCCGAGCCTGTCCATGACGATCGGCATCAACACCTCCCCACTATCGGGACGTGAGGGCGACAAGCTCACCGCGCGCCTGCTCAAGGGGAGGCTGGATCAGGAGCTCGTCGGCAACATCTCGATCAAAGTCCATGAGACCGAGCGGCCGGATACCTGGGAAGTTCAAGGTCGGGGCGAGCTACAGCTTGCGATTCTCGTCGAGATCATGCGCCGCGAAGGCTTCGAGATGACCGTCGGCAAACCGGAGGTCGTCACGAAAGAGATCGACGGGAAGCTCCACGAGCCGATCGAGCACCTCACGATCGACGCGCCCGAGGAGTTCATGGGTGTGATCACACAGTTGCTCAGCCTTCGCAAGGGCCGCATGGAGAATCTCGTGAACCACGGGATGGGGTGGGTTCGCCTGGACTACCTCGTACCGGCGCGCGGCTTGATTGGCTTTCGTACAGAATTCGTTACCGAGACCCGCGGCACGGGCCTCCTCCACCACGTCTTCCATCGGTACGAACCATGGCAGGGTGAGCTACGAACGCGACCGACTGGAAGTCTGGTCGCGGACCGCCAAGGTCCCACGACGTCGTACGCGCTGGCAAGCCTGCAGGAGCGCGGCACCCTTTTCGTTCCTCCCGGTGTCGAGGTCTACGAGGGAATGATCGTCGGCGAGAACGCCCGCCCGGAGGACATGGACGTCAACCCCACCAAAGAAAAGAAACTCTCGAACATGCGCTCCTCGGGGGCCGACGTCCTCGTGCGCCTCATACCTCATAAGGAGCTTTCACTCGAGCAGGCCCTTGAGTTCATCAGAGAGGACGAATGCTGCGAGATAACCCCCAAAAACGTCCGACCCCGCAAGGTCATCCTCGATCCCACGCACCGAGCGAGGGCATCCAAGCGACGAGGGTAACGAGCCGTCTCTAACCCGGTCGACTGCTCCGATTCCGGCGATATGCGCCGCTTTTGGAGCACTCGGCGAGGTGGACGAGGGTCGGACTGGTAGGTCCGCTCTTAGTCGACTTCGGACCCGTCGCTCTCGTCGATCACGACCGGCTCGGGCTCGACAGCCGGAGGCGGCGCCTCGACCACGACCGGCTCGGGCTCTACGACGGGCTCGTCGGTGTCGTCGGAGGACACGAGCGTTTCGTCGGCGTCGTCGGCGTCGTCCGCGTCGTCGGCGTCGTCCGCGTCGTCGGCGTCGTCGGGAAGGTCGTCCCCGCCGTCTCCCGAGTCGTCGGAAGCGCCCGGACCGCCGTCCTCTAATTCGTCGTCCTCGTCCTTCCTGCCCTTGTCTTTATCGTCTTTAGGCTCGTCGGGCTCGCCGTCTTTGTCTTTGTCGCCGTCTTTGTCTTTGTCGCCGTCTTTGTCTTTGTCGCCGTCTTTGTCTTTGTCGCCGTCTTTGTCTTTGTCTTTGTTCTTGTCAGCGTGCGGGCCCCGCCCTGTGCAGGTGCCGTCATGGCGTCCGCCGCGGCCCTCGGGATCCCGGTCGTCTCCGGCCGTCTTCTCGTCCTCTCCCGAGTCGTCGCGGTGCTTGCCGCACGAACGCTTGTTCTTTTTGTCTCTATCTTTGGCGTCCTTACCGTTACCGGGCTCCTCGACCGGCGGCGTAGGCGGCGCGGGGTCGACCGGCGGCGTGGGGGGTTCGACAACATGAGGCTCCGGGTCGCTCGCCGGCGCATCGTCGTCGGCGTCGGGGACCTCTCCGTCCGAGTGACGATCCCCGGCCGGCCGGCTCGTCTCCGAACCCTCTCCCCTTCTCGCGGCCTCCGCGCTCTTTTCGTCGTGGCCTGGGGCCTCATCTCCTGCCGACTCATGTCCCTCGTCCCCTGCGGCGGCACCGGAGGTGCCAGTAACGCCGGGAGCCGGGTTGACGCCCCCTGCTGCCGGAGCGCCCAGCGCGACCATGCCGACCGAACCACGGGGCCCGGAACCGTTGTCCCGCGCGACGACCGGCGCGGAGTGTCGCTCGACCTCGACCGGCGACGGGTGCACTGCGACCGCGCCCGTCGTGAGCATGATCGCCACGGCAAGTGAGGCGGTTCCGTGAGACAACGAGCCTGCCTGCGCGTGCTGGAGCCAGCCGCCGAAACCTCCGAAGACTCGCTGAAAGGCAGTGGAGAGGGAAAGCCACCACGCGAGGGGCTTTCTTCCCGAGTAGTAGGACAGAAAGGCATTCACCGCGTGCTCATCGAGTTGCGTACCGGCCGACTGCTTGATGATCTCGATCGCTTCCTTGTGGCGGCGCGCGGCTCGGTACGGACGTGTCGAGATGATGGCGTCGAAGGTGTCGGCCACGGCGATAACCCGCGCTCCGAGGGGGATGTCGGTCCCCTTCAACCCATCCGGGTACCCGCGACCGTCCATGCGCTCGTGGTGGTGGCGAACGATCTCGGTGATCTCGGGGTCGCCCAACTTGGACACCATCTCGGCCCCCGTGACCGAGTGACGTTTCATGATCTCGAACTCCTCGTCGGTGAGGGCGCCCGGCTTGTTCAGAATCTCCTGCGGCGTCTCGATCTTGCCCACGTCGTGGACCGACGCGGCCGCCCGGATCGTGCGAACGGTGTCGCCCGGCAACCCCATGGTCCTGGCGATCATGTACGCGTAGCGAGTGACGCGGCGGGTGTGGCCCTGGGTGAAGGGGTCCCCGAGCTCGAGCCGGTGGGCGAGGTCGCGCAAGATCTCGGCTCGCTTTCCCGACGACATCTCGACCTCCCGCACCGGCTTTCCGGAACGGTCGAGGCCGAGCAAACGAAGTGAATCCCACGCTCTCTTCTCGGTGCGCAGACGGCGAACGAAACCCCACAGCATGAGGTCTCCGAAGACAAGATCCTTCGAGCCCCCATGACGCATCCACACGAACGCCCCGCAGCGAGCGAGAAGCACCGACAACACGACGCCGGTGAGCGCCGCGGCTATGGGCGATGTCAAAAGCCCCGCGCTCTCCAGTCCGTACACCGTGAGAAATGGAAGCACCGCGACCGAAAAAGTCGCGGCGAGAACGTGCGGCAGGTACCGGGCGAGGGACGCGGATTGTGAGGCGGGGGGCATGGGGTCCTCCGTAAGGGGTATTCCAGGTTCTTCCAGTCCCCTTAGAGGTCGGCCCGGGGGCCCAAATGCTTTATACGCACAACTGCGTAGTGCACGCGGCGCAGCCCACTAGAGTTGCGGCGTGACGGACCAATTCTCCGAGGGAACGGTCACTCTCCTCTTCACCGATATCCAGGGGTCGACCGACCTCGGGACGAACGCGGGCGACCATGTGGCCAGGCGGATTCTGCGGGCACACGACGAGGTCGTCCAGTCCCGGGTAACGGAGCACGGGGGCCGGGAGATCAAATCACTAGGGGACGGGTTCATGGTGGCCTTCACCTCGGCTCGCCGGGCCCTGGCCTGCGCGATCGACATCCAGCAGAGTCTTGAGACGGCCCGCGACACGTCGCCCGATGATTTCGTCGAGGTGCGCATCGGCTTGAACGCCGGCGAGGTCATTCACGAGGGCGACGACCTCTTCGGCTCCGCGGTCGGCGCCGCGGCACGCATCACGGCGCACGCCGAGGGCCGCCAGATAATTATTTCCGAGGTGGTGAAGGCGCTGGTCGGGAGCGTCCCCGACGTTCGCTTTCGCGACTTGGGTCCCACCGAACTAAAGGGTTTCGAGGAGCCGTGGAGGCTCTTCGAGGTGGAGTGGGCACGCAAGACGACCGGCCCTTCGAAGAGCCGCAAGACGGCCTTCGTCGGTCGCGAAAAGGAGCGGGCCGAGTTGTCGCGGGCCCTCGACGAGCTGAAGTCGGGAACGGGCGGACTCGTACTCATCGGCGGCGAACCCGGCGTCGGCAAGACGAGGCTCGCGGAGGAAACCGCCGCCGAAGCGGTACGCCGCGACTTCCGCACGCTCATCGGCCGGTGCTACGACGTCGACGCTCCCCCACCCTACCTACCTTTCATCGAGGTCCTCGAAGGCGCCTCCCGAGAGGTCGACCTCGAGACGTTCCGGATGGCGCTCGGGAACGCGGCAGGTGAGATCGCCAAAGTCATGCCGCAACTCCGAAACCTCTACGACGACATCCCGCCGGGCCTGGACCTCCCGCCGGAGCAGGAGCGTCGTTATCTCTTCAACAGCATCGTCGAATTCGTCGGACGAGCCGCCTCCGTACGCCCCCTGGTCGTGCTTCTGGACGACCTCCAGTGGGCAGACGACTCGAGCCTGTCGCTGCTTCGCACGGTTGCCCAGCACCTGAACCAGATCCCCGTTCTATTGCTCGGCACCTACCGCAACGTGGAACTCGACGTTCAACGCCCGCTCAGTCGTGCCCTCGACGAACTTCTCAGACACCGGCTTGCGAGCAGGATCAATCTAAAGAGACATGATGAGGATGGGGTTCGCGCCTTGCTCTCGAGGATGTCCGGGCAGGAACCTCCGCCCGGCCTCGTGCGGGCCATCTACGAGGAGACCGACGGCAACTCTTTCTTTGTCGAAGAGGTCTTCCGCCACCTCTCCGAGCACAACCGGCTTTTCGACGGCAAAGGTGCGTGGCTCGGTGACCTTGCTATAGGTGAGATCGAGGTTCCGGAAAGCGTGCGACTGGTCATCGGTCGCAGGCTCGAGGGGTTAAAAGACCCGTCGCGTAAGACCCTTTCGGCCGCCGCAATCATCGGTCGCACCTTCGACTTCGAGCTTCTGGAGAACGTCACCGAAGTCACGGCCGAGGAGTTGCTGGACGCAATCGAGGAGGCACAGCGCCTAAGCCTGATCGAGCCTCTTTCTGAAAACCCCTCCGAGACTCGCTACCAGTTCGGGCACGAGCTCATCCGGCAAACCCTGCTGAGCGGTATGGCCCTGCCCCGCCGACAACGTCTCCACCTTCGCGTTGCAGAGGCGGCCGAGAACCTGTACGCGGACACTCTCAAGGAGCGGGCCCCCGAGATCGTGAACCATCTGTTCCGGGCCGGAAGCGCCGATCCCCAGACCACGCTCAGGCTGGTGCTCCTGGCCGGCGAGCGCGCTCAAGATAGCGCCGCCTTCGATGAGGCGCTCCGCTATTACGAACAGGCTCTGGAGCTCTTGGGTGACGAGGAATCGAAAGAGTCCGCGCGCGCCCTGCTGGGCTTAGGCCAGGCACAGAGAAGCCTCGGTAGGCACGACGAGGCGCTGACGAGCTGGAGGCGGGCGCTCGCGATCTCCGAGGCTCGCGGCGACTTCTCCGCGATGGCGGAGGTCGCCCACGAAATGGTTTTGCAACTCGGCTGGGAGGGAGAGTGGGCGCAGGTCCTCGAGATCGCCGGGCTGGTGCTGGGACGGTTGGGCCCAGAACCCACGCCGGAGAGGACGCTTCTCCTTGCCTTTATGGCAGTCGGGTTGGGATGGGCGGGCGACTATCAGAACTCGACGCCGTTGGTCGAGGAAGCCCTGCAGCTCGCTCACGGTCTCGGCGACAAACAGCTCCTCGGCCAGGTCATCACGGTCAAAAGCACCCATGAGTACGCGTACGGTTTTCTATCGAAGTCGATCGACACCGGCCTCGAGGCAATGGATCTGCTACGCGGCACCCGGGGACAGTGGAACTACGTCACCGCCCTCGCCTTCGTCGCAATCGGTCTGGCTTTCCTGTGCCGGCTGGATGAGGCCGAGCCCTATATCGAGGAGCTCGAGGAGATGTCGACGGAAATCGGCTTCGCGGGAGGCCTGTTGTTCGCAAACCGAGCGCGGTTCTGGACGTCAGTCTCGCGCGACGGAGATCTGGCCCGCTACGAGGCGCTCGCCTTGCGAGACCTCGAGCTGTGCGAACAGTCCGATTCGCCGTGGATCGGACAGTCCTACGTCTTCCTGGCGCGGGCGAAGCTCGTCAAAGGCGATGTCGAAGGGGCAGTAGCCGATCTCAACAAGGGCCGTGAGAAAGAGGTTCCCGGAGTGCTTGCCGGGTTTGCCGTCGCCAGTCTGTTTTGGACACTGGCCCACCTCCCCGAGCGTCGAGAGGAGGCCATGGGTCTCTGGGACGAGGTGACGGAGTTGTTCCCCGACCCGGACTCGCCGAATCCCTTCGGGCGCTGGAACGCCCTCGCCTATGTGGTCGAGGGGCTCTTCTTGCTGGGCGAGTTCGAGCGGGCCGCGGGCCTCTACGGTTTGCTCGGCCGGATTTCAGATACCGAAATCCTGTGGCGGTGGGACGGAAGGTCGGTGGAAGCGCTGCTGGGGCTTGCGGCCGCGGCCGGCGGCAACTGGGAGGTCGCTCATGCCCACTTCCAGCGCGGACTCAAGCTCGCCGACGATCTCGGACTACGGGTTGAAAGGCTCGATTCCACGAGGTTATATGCAATCGCTCTGCTGGCAACCGGAGCACCTTCCGAAAGAGAGCGAGCAAGGGAGATG
>JALZEI010000008.1 GCA_030862115.1 Actinomycetota bacterium | reverse complement strand
TCGAGGGCAACCGCCTTGGTGAAGGTGCCGCCGACGTCGACCCCGATGCGCACCGACATCAGACGCGCGCCTCTTCGGGACTCGCTTCCGGCGCGGGCTCGATCTCGGCGTCTCTCTTTACGCTTTTCTCTCGTCGTGGAAGCACCCCGAACGTCCATACGGCTCCCAGCACGTAGACGAGCGACAGGACACCCTGAGCGAGAAGGGTCTCGCGGGTCGGATACCAACCCGTCAGGTGGGCGACGAAGATCGGGAGCCGCGGAAGCGACTCGATGTAGGTGACGTCTAGGAGCGCGGCCTCCTGGAACCCGCGCACCGCGTTGCCTGCGAAGGCTACCGACACGGCCATGACGACCAGCACGGCCGTAGTCAGGAAAGTCTTGATGGGTATGCGGCGCCCGGCCTTGAAGATGACCCAACCGATGCCCCCCAGCGCGATGAGACCGAGGGCGCTTCCGATTGCGATGTACTCTCCCAGGCCCTCGCTAAAAGTGATCAGCGCTTGATAGAAGAGGACGGTCTCGAATCCCTCTCTGAAGACGGCCGTGAACCCCACCCCGGCAAGGGCCACGGTCGAACCCGTGGTCGCAGCCGTCCACACCTTGGCTTTGACGAACTCCATCCAGCGACGGTGTTCGAGTCTGGTGACGAGCCAGAACGAGACGTAGAACAAAACGATTACGGCGAGCAGCGCGGTCGCGGCCTCCAACAACTCCCGCTGTACGGGGGCCAGTTGAACGAAGGCGGTGGCCACGACGAACAGAACGACGGTGGCGACGACGGCCCCCGCCACCCCTCGGAGAACGGGTTTGCGGTACTGCGTGTTGCGACTCGCCTCCAGGTAGCCCAGAACCGCGGCCACGACCAGTACGGCCTCGAGCCCCTCGCGAAAGAGGATCGTGAACGCGTAGGTCAGCGCGATGAGGGGAGCCGCAAGGCCCGGCTCGGACAAGGTGCGCTCCACCTCGTCCAGGCCTCGATGAACCTCGGCCGCCGAGGCCTCGACGTCGTTTATAGGCGATCCCGCCTCGATGAGGTTGCGAAGCGTCGCGTAGTCCTCTTCGACCTCGAGCGTCAAACCCTCATCGCGCACGCGCAGCGGGATCTCCACGTATTCGAAGTGATCGAGATAGGAGTTTCGGGCGGCCTCGTAGGCACCCGGGGTATCGCCCTCTTGATAGAGCTGCACGCTCTGGTCGACCAGGCGCCTCCCGGTATCCAGCTCGTGAATAGCTTCTTCGACCGATACGTCGCCGCCCTCCACGGTGTGCGACGCGCGCGCGGCGCCCGCCGTCGTCGCGAGCACAAAGCCGGCGAGCAAAACCCCGAAGACAAGTCGGCGGCCGGTCATCTTTTAGTGCTCGGCTATGGCTTCGAGCGCGTCGGCCAGCAATTCTTCAGCGCGAGCGACCATTTGCTCTATGTCCTCCACCGGTGCTCCCGCCGTGATCTGACGGCGCAGATCGGCTCCGAGAAGGGGTTCCAGCTCCTCGTTAACGTCGGGTGCCTTCTCGATGACCTCCGCTTCAATTACCTCGTAGTTCTCGAGATACGCCTCGGCGGCAAGCTCCGCGGCGGCATCGGCGTCGCCGGCCTTGTAGGTCGCGACGATCTCGCCCAGCAGTTCCTCTATCTCGGCGACCACTTCTTCGGGGTCGGACTCCTTTGTCGGAGCCGCGCCCACCGTCTCCTCCAACTCGTGGCCGATCAGCTCGGCCGCGGACGTCACCTCGAGCGCGTCGACGAGCTTGGCCGGAGGCTCGGCCGAGGGAAGAGCCGACTCGAGAAACTCGAAGGCCTCGTCGACCTCCTCCGCCTCCTCGGCGGAGGCGTCCGTCACGTCCCCCTCGATCTCGGAGTAGAGACGGCGGCCCTCCGAAACGAAGGCATAGCCGTCCTGGTACTCGGCAAGCAGCCTCAGGCCGTCGTCGCCGACGGCCTCTTCGTACTCGTGGCCGGCGGTGCCGAGCAGAGCGGCGATCACCGATCCCCTAAAGGATGGTGACGCCGCGTCCTCTCCCACCACCGACGAGAGAGCGCGTTCGGTGATCGCCGCCGCCTCGTCGTAGGCGGCCTCCACCTCGGCCACCGGCTTGTCCTCCGTAACGGCCGTCAGGCCCTGTTCCAGAGCCGTGGCGAGCGCTTCGGCGATCTCGGGATCGTGTTCGCCGAGCTCGCTCGAGACCGAGGCGAGGATCTCGTCGATGGGGTGGCCGGCGTGCAGCGCGGCACCCTTGTCGTCGCCGGCCTCCAGAAGCTCAAGAGACACTAAATGGTGGCCCCGGATCTGGGCGAGGGCCTCGGCGAAGCCGATGTGCTCCGCCAGCTCGGCCGGGGACCCCGTCCCCGCTTCGGTCGACGCCGGCTCCAGGGGCTGCGGGTCGACATCCTCTTCGCCACAGGCCATCAACAGGATCGGAAAGAGGGCCGCGAGGGCCACTCGGGCGATACGCACGGAACGCGCTCCTTTGTTCGGGTGACCTAACTTTTTGTCTTCGGAGGACCGATGTTAGGCAACCCTAACAAGACGTGCTTAGCAGCCTCGCTAGCCCGAGTAGTCGTAGAAGCCCCGGCCGCTCTTGCGACCGAGATAGCCCGCTCGCACCATGTGCTCGAGCAGGGGGGCCGGGGCGTAGCGCCGCTCCCGGAACTCCTCGTGGAGCGAGTTGAGGATGGCGAAGGTGACGTCGAGCCCGACGATGTCCATGAGCTCGAAGGGCCCCATCGGGTGGGCGCAGCCCAGCTTCATGGCCGTATCGATGTCGGTGGGGGTCGAGTAGCCCTGCTCGTGCATGCGGACCGCATCGTTCAAATACGGGAACAACAGGAAGTTCACGATGAACCCGGCTCGATCGCTGCACCGCACGGGGCGTTTTCCGAGCGAGCGGATCCACGAGATCGACCTCTTCTCGATCTCGCTCGACGTCGCGACCGTTCGTACGACCTCGACGAGTTTCATGATCGGCGCGGGATTGAAGAAGTGCAGGCCCAAGACCTTGTCGGGCCTGTTCGTAACCGAAGCCAGCTCGACCACCGGAAGAGACGATGTGGTCGTCGCGAGGATCGCGTCGGGCTTGACGGACTCGTCCAGCTCCTGGAAGACGCCGGTCTTGATCTCCAGGTCCTCGGCCACCGCCTCCACGACCAGGTCGCATTCGGCAAGATCGGAGAACTCGAGAGTCGTGGTGACCCTGTCGAGAACCTCGTCGGCCGCGGGCTGCTCCATCTTTCCCTTCGCCACGGCCTTGTCGAGGCTCTTCTTCACGGCACCCTTCGACTTCTTGATCGAGGCCTCGCTGCGTCCGCGCAGAACCACCTCACCACCGGACTTCGCAACGACCTCCGCGATGCCGGAGGCCATAAGACCCGTGCCGACCACCCCCACCGTTTCGATGTCCGACGACGCAACTCCGGCCTCATCGGGTATGGCATCCGTGATCTTCGAAGACTCGGGCCTTTCGTAGCGATAGAAGCCGCGGCCGGCTTTGCGACCGAGGTATCCGGCCACGACGTACTGCTTAAGCAGGGGGGCCGGCGCGTCCTGGTCGTCCCGGAACTGTCGCCACAACGCCTCGCAGATCTCGTAAGCCGAGTCAAGGCCGATGAGATCCAACAGCTCGAGCGGACCCATCGGGTGTCCACAGCCGAACTGCATCGCGGCATCGATGTCCTCGCGCGAGGCGAATCCCTGCTCGAGAGTTCGGACGGCCGAGTTGAGGTAGGGGAAGAGAAGAACGTTGGCGATGAAACCCGCCCGATCGCGGCACGGAACCGGTGTCTTATCCAGCTTCTCGGCGAAGCTCTTTGCCGTTTCGACCACACCTTCATCGGTGGCCACGGTGTGCACGAGCTCCACGAACTTCATTACCTGCGCGGGATTGAAGAAGTGAAAACCGATGATTCGGGAGGGGCGTTCCGTGGCAACCGCCATGTCGATCACCGGCAACGAAGAGGTGTTCGTGGCAATGATCGCGTCGGCCCCCAACACCCCATCCAGCTCCGCGAACAACGACTTCTTCAGATCGAGTTGCTCCGGGATCGCCTCGATGACGATGTCGCACTCGGCCAGACCTGCGAGAGTGGTGGTCGAAGAGATCCTGTCGAGCATCGCCTGGGCGTCCGCCTGCTCGAGTTTCTTTCGTTCGACGGCGCGCTCCACGCTTCGGGAGATTCGCTCGCGGCCTGCCTTCACCGCGTCGTCGGAGACCTCTTTGAAGACGACGTCGAAACCCGCCCGGGCCGAGATCTCACAGAT
>JALZEI010000269.1 GCA_030862115.1 Actinomycetota bacterium | reverse complement strand
CTTCCGGATAGGCAAATCCTGCGCCTCTAGGCGCGTCTCAGGGTGGATTTCCGCCTATGCCGAGCAGGCCACGAGCAGCTCGATCTCCCTCGCCCCCGCCCCCCGAAGGGCCGCCGCGCAGCAGCCGGCCGTAGCTCCGGTGGTGATCACGTCGTCTACGAGGCAGACGCTCGCCGGAGCAGGGCGGGCCGTAAAAGCCCCCTTGAGGTTGGTCAGCCGCTCCCGGGCTGAGAGCCCGACCTGGTCGCGAATCGCCCCCGCTCTTCTCAGGAGGAGGCCGCAGGGCAATCCCAGAGCGTCGGCCGCGGTCCGAGCGAGAAGCTCGGCGTGATCGAACCCGCGCCGGCGCCGGTCGACAGCCCCACATGGCACCCAGGTGACGACTTCGGCCCCTACGCCCGCCCGGCGGGCGACCCGAACGAGGGCGTCGGCCAGCGGTTGAGCTGCATCTCGCCGGCCCCGGCCCTTGAGGTCGAGCACCAGCGACCGGGGAGCACCCTCGTAGCGATAGGGACAGATGAGACGGTCGATCCCCGGCGGCGGCGATCTGTGGTCGGGCACCCCCAATCGGGCTTCGCAGTCGCGACACAGAGCCACGCCCCGCCGCCCGCAACCGGCGCACGCGGCCCTCCCGACAAGCTCGGCGATTTCTCGCATGGCCATAACGCTAGAAAAAGGATGCGACGGATAGATAAGACCGACCGTCACGAAATCCGCCGGCCCGCGACGAAAGGCGAACGCGGAACAAAAGAGCTAGGTGCCCTCTTCCCAGTCGGCGAGGTAGCTCTTTTGCACGGCGGTGAGCTCGTCGATGCGTTTGCCCATCGACTCGAGCTTGAGGCGCGCGACCTCCCGGTCGATGTCTTCGGGCACGGGCAGGACCTTCGCCTCGAGCGTCCTCCCCTGCTGCACGAGCCACTCGCAGGAGAGGGCCTGGTTGGCGAACGACATGTCCATGACGGAGGCAGGGTGGCCCTCGGCGGCGGCGAGGTTTACGAGCCGACCCTCGGCCAGTACGTAGATCTTGCGATCGCCGGGTAGGGAGAACTCCTCGACCTCCTGACGCACCCGCCGAGCTCCCGAGGCCATTTGACGGAGCGCGTCGAGATCGATCTCGATGTTGAAGTGACCGGAGTTCGCGAGGATCGCTCCATCCTTCATCAGCTCGAAGTGCTCGGGACGAAGGACGTGTTTGTTGCCGGTGACGGTAACGAAGATGTCTCCCTGGCTCGCCGCCTCGTGTCCGGTCATCACACGGAAACCGTCCATTGCGGCCTCGATCCCGCGGATGGGATCGATTTCGGTAACGACGACGTCGGCTCCCAACCCGCGGGCCCTGGAAGCAACGCCGCGACCGCACATGCCGTAACCGCACACGACGACGGTTCGGCCGGCCAGTAGAACGTTCGTAGCTCGGATGATCCCGTCGATGGTCGATTGACCGGTGCCGTAGCGATTGTCGAAGAGGTGCTTGGTGTACGCGTTGTTCACGCTGATCACCGGATACTTGAGGACGCCCTTCTTCTCCATAGCCCGCAGCCGAATGACGCCGGTGGTGGTCTCTTCCGTTCCGCCCAAGATCTCCTCGAGCTGATCCTGTCTTTGTTGGTGAAGAGTGGTGATCAGATCGCCGCCGTCATCCATCGTGATCATCGGCCGTGAATCGAGTGCGGCCTTGATGTGCGAGTAGTAGCGCGATTCGTCCACTCCGCGGATGGCGAAGGTAGATATGTCGTAGCTCTCCACGAGCGACGCGGCCGTCTCGTCTTGTGTCGACAAGGGATTGGACGCACACAGCGCGACTTCGGCCCCCCCGGCCTTTAATGCGCGCATCAGGTTGGCCGTCTCCGTCGTTACGTGCAGGCACGCGGCAATGCGAACTCCCTCGAAGGGGCGCTCCTTTTCGAAGCGCTCGCGGATCTTGAACAGCACCGGCATCTGTCGGTCGGCCCATTCGATCCTGAGGCGCCCCTCATCCGCCTGGGCGGGATCAAGGATGTCTGCGGGGACGGTCATCTCGTTGCTCCTATCTGTTCGCTAACTGATCCTTGAGCTTTTTTATGGCCTCGACCGGGCCCGGGTCGACCTCGTATGCGAGACCTACGTAGATAGCGGCAAGTTGCGTGACCAGTATCAACGACATGACACGGGCCAACGACGAACGGCCCTCCGAGCGCAGCTCGATGACCGAGCCGAGATTGTTCTCGATCAAAGAGCGCGTGATTTCGAATCGCAATGCGACCCGCTCGTGTTCTTCGGAGTCGCGCAACATGATGCCTAAGAACTTTGAGGTCGTGAGTTCGTCGAGCCGGTTCCAACCGACTATTTCGTTGTGGTCGAGCTCGGGCAGCTCGTTCCAGAAGGCGGGCGTCTTGCCGTACTCGTTCAGATCGCACTTGAACCGGTACGCGGCAACCGATCCGAGGCCCTGCCCCCCATAGACGATGGGCACGTTGCCGTGGATACGGAAGGCCATGTCCTTCGCGGGGTTCTCTTCCTTGGTTCGCGAGCGATGGGATCTCGCCTGGATGTCCGCAAGTACCGAGATGGTTTCGTCGACGTCGTCGTCCAGGTCGGGTATCAAACCGACCTCGACGAGGGCCGCAAGAACGGGCATCGTGAGATAACCCAGCGATGCACGAGGCTGCAGCCCAGTGGGAATCGCGATATGGGCGAGCGCATAGGCCTCGGCCATCTCACGCAGCGGGCCCCCAGACGAGATGGTTATCGCGCGAGCGCCCCGGTCGTGTGCCTCCTGAAGCGCGGCAACGGTCTCCTCTGTGCTGCCGGAATAGGACACCGCGAAGACGAGCGTGTTCCGCCCGATCCATTCCGGTAGGGGGCCGTATCCCTTGATGGTGCGGAACGGAACGGGGAGCCGTGGCTCGACAACGGCCTGAGTGACGTCGCCGGAAACTCCCGACCCGCCCATCCCCAGAACGACGATCGATTCAACACCACTTGCATCGGGCAGGTTGGTGGCGGCGCGTCCGGTATCCCATCCCGCAGCGCATTGCTCCGAGAACCTCTCGACCGCTCCTAGAACATTCTCGGAATCGATCTTTTCCAGCAACGACAGGTCGTCTAGATCGATCACGAAATTGGGGTGTCCGGTTTCTCTGCCTCGTCGACGAGCAGCACTGGGATGCCGTCTCGAACGGGGTATCTGTATCCGCATTCGCCCCGGCACACGATGACCTCCTGGGTCTCGAGGTACTCCACGGCCCCGCGGCAGTTAGGGCATATCAAGATCTCGAGAAGCTTTTCGTTCAGCGCCATGTCTTAGATGTCCTCCCTTCTTATCAGGCCCAACACCTCGTCACGTTTGTCCTCCATGAGCTCTTTCGAGAGCGCCTCGAGATTGAGACGCAAAAGGGGTTCGGTATTCGACGGTCGGCAGTTGAACCACCAGTCGTCAAACTCCACGGTAAGGCCATCGGTTCGATCCTGTTTGCCGTCGGAGTAGTGCCTTGCAAGCTCCTCCATCGCTGCTAGTTGATCCGATACCTCGGAGTTGATCTCGCCCGAAGCGACATAGCGGCGGAACGGATCCAACAGTTCCGAAAGAGGAGCCGACTCGGCCGACAGAGCCTCGAGGACAAGCAGCGCGGCGATCATGCCGGAGTCCGCACGGAAGTTATCCCTGAAGTAGTAGTGGCCCGAATGCTCGCCGCCGAAGATCGCCCGCGTCTCGGCCATCACCCTTTTGATAAAGGAGTGGCCGACACGAGTGCGGACCGGACGACCCCCGTTCTCCTTGACGACCTCGGGGACGGTCCACGAGCAGATGAGGTTGTAGAGGATGGTTTCGCCCGGGTTCTTCTTTAGGAGCCGGTCGGCCACCAGGGCCGTCGTGAGGGAGCCGGACACGGGTTCCGCCAAGTCGTCCACAACGAATACCCGATCGGCGTCTCCATCGAAGGCGAGTCCCAGGTCACACCCCTCGTCGAGCACGGTCTTTTGGAGATCGACGAGGTTCTCGGGCTCGATCGGGTTGGCCGGGTGGTTGGGAAAGGTGCCGTCGAGCTCGAAGTAGAGGGGAAGCACCTCGAAGGGCAGGTCACCGAACACAGCCGGGACCGTTCGCCCCGCCATCCCGTTGCCGGCGTCGATGGCCACCTTGAGCGGCCGTAGCGATGACTCGTCGACAAACGTTCGGCAGTGAGCGGCGTAGTCGGCGAGAAGGTCCCTCTTCTCCACGCGCCCACTTTGACGCCCGGGGTCGGCGTCCGAGGCCTCTGCGAGCTCTCTGATTTCGACAAGGCCGGAGTCCGAGCCGATGGGGGCGGCCTTCTCCCGGCACAGCTTGAGCCCGTTGTAACGGGCGGGGTTGTGAGAGGCGGTGAACATCGCGGCCGGTAGATCGAGCTTGCCCGAAGCGAAATAAAGCCCGTCGGTCGAGATCAAGCCCACGTCGACTACGTCGCACCCGGTCGACGTGACCCCTTCGGAAAAAGCCTCGGCAAGGGTCGGCGAGGAGCTCCTCATGTCCCGCCCCAGGGCCACTCTGGGCGTGTCGACAAAGCGAGAGAAGGCGACGCCGATCCGCCTGGCTACGGACTCGTCGAGCTCGGAGGGGTAGACGCCCCGGATGTCGTAAGCCTTGAAAATGCCGTCGAGGGTCGTCGTCACGCCCGGAGTCTACGCGGCCGCACCCGAAATTAGGTATTGACGGATCAAGGCCTCACTGGGACCATTCACCCCCTATGAACAGCTCACTAGTCACACCAGAAGCAGAGTGGCGGGAAGACGCGGCCTGTCTCGAATACCCGGCCGTGTTGTTCTTCGGTCTGGATGACTCCGAGACTCCGGCCGAGAGACGGACGCGCGAGGACCGGGCAAAGCGGGTGTGTTTGGCATGCGGCGTACGTAAGGAATGCCTCGAGTACGCCCTAGCGACCAAGGAACCGTACGGGATCTGGGGCGGCCTCACCGAGATCGAGCGCCGCAGCCGGATCCATTCCCGGGCCGCCTCCGCCTCGGTGGCCCGCTGACCGAGCCAGAGATCCAAGTGAGCCGGCCGCGCCCGGCTTCCGTCTAGGCCCTCCGGTTGCCCGACCTCCGGCCCGGTCCGCTTTCCGCGCTCGCTCGCACGCAGGCCCGGCTCAAGGCGAGGGGTCCCGGCGAGGTTGTCGAGCTTCTCTGGGGACGGCTCAAGGAGTCGATCTCGTCGCAGGAGACGCTGGTTTTCCTGGCACGGTCACCCGAAAAGGTCGAGACCCCCCAGGCGTCTCCGAAATGGGAGGACCTTTCCCTTTATCGAGCCGGCACGACCGACGGTGACGACTACGCCCACTGGATAGGGACCGATTCGGCCCGCACCTTCTCGAGCCGGCTGAGCTCGGCTACCCGCTGCTACCTCGTCCGTCACGGGGGCCGGGTCGTCCACGCCACCTGGGTGACCACCTCGGCATCCTGGGTGCGGGAGCTACAGCGCTATTTCCGGGTCCCCGAGGGCAACGCATACGTCTACGAGTCCTTCACCAGGGCGGACGCCCGCGGCATGGGCGTGTACCCCTTCGCCCTCACCGAGATCTGCAGAGCGCTCGACGCCGAGGGGACGCAACGGGTCTGGGTCGGCGTCGAGCACTCGAACGCTCCCTCGCTGCGAGCGGTGACGAAGGCCGGGTTCGACCCCGCGTTCGAGGTCGGCTACCGCCGGAGATGGGGAAAAATCCGCGTCGAGCTCTCTTCGGAGGCCCTCAGCGCCTGCCCTGGCTGTCTCGACCGGACATTCAACCCATAATGTTTTGGGGCTAGCTTTTTGGAATCGGGCGAGGAATAATCGAAGTTGCCTGAGCCAGAGGGCAATTCTTTACTCTAGGAATTGGAGGTTTGCGGGCGCTCGAATCAAGCCCTTGATACCAGCACCCTGCGATCGCAAGATCTAGTAGGGCAGCGTACCGGCACGACCCCCTCAACTGGCACCTGTTGCCGGACGGCGGCATTCAAGGCTCTCGAGCGCCCGCATCCATTACCTCTGCCGGACCGGTGCCGGTTCGATTGCATAAAAAAAGCCGGCCCGAGGGCCGGCATTTTGGATTGTGTGCGGTGGGGGTGTGGGGGTGAGCGAAGCTTGCGAGCGGTCCCCCACGCAAAAGGGTCTAGCGGGCTTTAACGGTGGTCGCCAGCGTCAGGACCTCGTCGAGGGCCAGGGCGTCTCCGTCGCGCTCCCACCACTTCTTCTCGCAGACCCGGCAGGAGAAGAACTGGACGTTGTTGTCGACCTTGACCTCGATCTCGATGTGCGTGAAATCCTGGCTG
>JALZEI010000257.1 GCA_030862115.1 Actinomycetota bacterium | reverse complement strand
TCCGAGGAGCTCGACTTGCCCGACCCCGAAGGGGTGCTCGTGCTGCTCAATGCCGTCTACTTCAAGGGTGCCTGGACCGAGCCCTTCGACCCCGACTTGACGGTCGACGGCAAGTTCACTCGCTCCGACGGGAGCACGGTGTCAGTGCCGATGATGAGCCGCGACGACGAAATCCTCTACGGCCGCGGTGACGGCTTCCAAATGGTCCGGCTGCCGTACGGTGACGACGAGCGGTTCGCGATGGAGATCTTCTTGCCCGATGGGCGGCTCGATGAGTTTCGCTTCGATGCCGCGCGCTGGGCCGACGCGGTCGCCGCGGTGAGGAAGCAGCAGATCTTGCTCTCCCTGCCTCGTTTCGAGCTTGAGTACGCGACCCAGGACGGCGCGTTAGACGAGGCATTGAACGCCCTCGGGATGGGGCTCGTTTACAGCCCCGACTCCGATTTCAGGAGGCTGTCTCCCAGCGATCCGTGGCTATCCACGATCGCGCACAAGACCTACATCCGGGTGGACGAGGAGGGCACCGAAGCGGCCGCGGTCACAGGTGGGGTCATGTGGGAGTCGGCACCACCAGAGTTCAGGGTCGACCGACCGTTCCTATTCACGATCAGCGACACCGAAACGGGCGCCATCGTCTTTCTCGGCACGGTGACCGATCCCACGGCGTAAAAGGGGGGTAAAGGCTTTGACTGTTTACCCGGATCGTTGACCGCAAATCAGCCGTTGGAGGCCGCCGGGGAACACTTCGCCGCGGTTCGCGCACCTGTCAATTACCTCCACTTACATTATTTACAGCTTCGTTGCGCCTAACTTCGCGCTGAGGAGCCTGTCGCTCAAATGATGACGGGGACGAGCAGTCTGAATCGAGGATGAGTCAACAGGCGGGAAGGCGAGCCGGTTGCCCGCCACGCCTTGCGTAGGTTGTGGGTCGCCATCATGAGGAGCCATTCGCTGTTGCATCCGGCAAGGCCGCGTCGGAGGAACTTCCTCATCCCACGCGCTTCTTTGGTCTGGCCGAAGATCGGTTCGATGATGGTTGATCGTTTGGCGTAGGTCTCACGTGCGCCGGGTGTGCTGAAGATCGCCAACCCAACGTCTCTGGCACGCGGAGGCGGCTGTCGTCTGGGCAGGATGCTTCGTCGGATCGCATCGGGTCCCTCTTGCTGCAATTTCTTCTTGAGGCTGCTGACCCACGGTTCGGACAATCCCAATCTCTTGGCCGCATCCCTGCCGGTCATCTGCTTAGCGACCACACGCTCGAGGACGTCGATGCGGTGGTCGTCTTCAGCACGAAATCGCTCCAACTCCTTCGCCTGAGCGCGGCTTGTGAGATCCGCTGGAGGGGCGTCGATGTCGGAAGCGGCTGCCAGCGCCTCGTCGAGGCGGCGTGTGGCGACCGGCGCGATCAAGATGCCACAGCCGAAGTCGGAGGTGATGTTGTCGATCCCGAAATAGCCGGTGTCGGCGAGCGCGGTTTCGATCGGATCCGTTCCGGAGGCTCGAAGATTCGCCTGGGCGCCTTCGAGCAACGGTCTGAAGTGGCCCCGATCGTCGTTTCGGTTGGTGACCTCGGCTGCGACCACGATCTGGTCTTCGGTCGCGGCCGCCTGAGCGTTGTAGCCCTGGAGATATCCCTGCGAGGTCTTCATCACGCGGCTGTCGGGATCGGTGGTGTTGACCCGCACTTGGCCGCGTCGTGGGTCGGGGGGTGCATCGGCACGGGCTTGTTTCTGGGCCTCGAGCTGTTCGTTGATCCACGCCCGACGGGCGTCGGGGTCGCGCAGGAACTCGGGCATCTCGTCGCCGCGACGATCGCCGTAGAGGGCGTCCTCTTCGGCTTGGACGCGATCGAACTCGTCGAACACCCGCGCGCTGTAGTCGGCGAGCTCCTCTTCGGTGAGGTTGCGCTGTTGCGACGCGTTGGCGGCCATCTTGGTGCCATCGATGGCGACGACGCCGGGGCGCACGAGCCCGGCGCTGACGCACACCCCTATGATCTGGCGGAAGAGGTCGCCGAGTGCCTCACGGTGCCGGTTGATGAACCGTGCGATCGTCGAATGATCCGGCGTCTCGTTGGCGGTGATGACCCGGAACGCGACGTCTTCGACACAACGCCGCTCGATCCCCCGGGTCGAGCGCTCTCCCACGGCGAACGCATAGAGCACGAGAGCGACCATCATGCGCGGCTCGAACGCGGCCCGCCCCCAGCCGTCGGCGCGATAGGAGCGGTAGAAGGCGCCGAGGTCGAGGCCCTCGGTCGTCTCGAAGATGAAGAAGGCGAGGTGATCGGGCGGCAACCATTCGCGCATGTCAGGTGACAGCAGGAACCGCTGCGACCGATCGCAGGGCTTGAAGTTCTGAGGCATCGGCAACCACCTTTAGCGAGGGAGCGAGTCACCCCATCGTGACGAATGCGAGCTCCGAACGCGAGCCTTTCCGGGGGGTTTTCGCGACAGGCTCCTCAGCGCGATCTCAGGCGCAACGAACCGGCTCGTTTAGCCCTTGGCGTAGTCTGCTGCGGATTTCGAGTCGAACTCCAAGGCCACACAGGGCTCGTCGCCCACCACCCAGGCGTCGTGGCCGGGCTCGACTACGTAGGCCTCGCCGGGGCCGGCTTCGCCCTCACTGCCGTCCTCGTGCACGATGTGCAGGCGCCCACTGACGATCGCTCCGACATGATGCGCCTGGCAAGATTCGGTACCGGCT
>JALZEI010000263.1 GCA_030862115.1 Actinomycetota bacterium | reverse complement strand
GACCCCTGTACATGACTAGAGCGAGCGGCAATCGACGTCTCGCGGTGCAGGCAACCGTGCTCTTGGTTCTTATCGGAGGAGCCCTTTATGTGGCGAGCCGCGATGACAAGTTGGATAAGACCACTCTTTATTTCTCGGCGGCCCCCGTCCAAGTGGGTGACGCGCCTCAATCGATCGCCGTAGGCGAGGGAGGGGTGTGGGTGACGAACGGTGGCGACGCCACCGTCTCGCGACTGGATGAATCGACCAGGAAGACGACCGGCGACGCCATCCCAGTCGAACCGATCCCCAACGGCATCGTGGCCGGGGAGGGGTCGGTTTGGGTGGGCTTTGGCGAAGGTTCGGAGACGATTCTTCGAATCGATCCCCTTACCGAGCGTGTGGCGCAACGGATTCGGATCGGTCGATCGCCCAGCGCGCTGGCCATCGGCGAGGGCGGGGTTTGGGTCGCGGCCCTTGTCGGCGACGTCGTGGCCCGGGTTAACCCGGCGACCGGCGCGGTCGAGAGCAAGCTCGGTGGAAAGGAGCTGCAGTTCCCCGCCGCGGTCGCGGTGGGCCTCGGTTCGGTATGGGTGGCCGATGTCGTTTCCGACGAGGTCGTCGAGCTCGATCCCGTCTCTCTCGAGGTCCTCGACCGGACCCAGGTCGGCGTCAGCCCCACGGCCCTTACGGTTGGTGAGGGCTACGTGTGGGTGGCGAACTTCGATGGGACGGTTACCCGCATCGATCCCGAAGAAGGAAACAAGACCAAGGTGATCCCCATCGGCTATGAGCCCGGCGCGCTTGCGGTCGGGGAAGGGTTTGTATGGGTCACCGCGCCGAAACAAGACGCGGTCGTTCGCATTGACGTTTCGACCGGCAAAACTGTGGGACAAGCCATTCCCGTGGGAGATAACCCACAGGGAATTGCGTACGGATCGGGGAACATGTGGATCGCCAACCAAGGGGACGACACGGTTACGAGAATCGACCTTCACCCCGACGAGCATGAATGAGGCGATATCCTGCCGCGAATGGAGGACATTACAGAGCGGTTCGACGCGCTGGACACGAAACTGCATCAGATAAAGGACTACCTTTGACGTCGAACGCAAGTCCCGACAACTTCACGAGCTAAGGGCTTCTTCGGGCAAGCCGGATTTCTGGAACGACCCGGCCGCCGCTCAAAAAGTGATGTCCTCCATATCCAAGCTGGCGGAGGACGTCGATACCTTCGACAAGATTTCGGCCCGCGCGTCGGATGCGCGCGTCCTTTGGGACCTTGCACGCTCTGAGGACGATGAGGGTGTCGCGAAGGAGGCCGAGAGGGAACTGGCGACTCTCGAGGACGAGGTTTCGTCTCTGGAGATCGTCGCACTTCTGGGGGGCGAGTTCGACGATCACCCGGCCATTGTCGAGATTCACGCCGGCGAGGGGGGAACCGACTCTCAGGACTGGGCGGAGCTTCTCTTGCGCATGTACTTGCGGTGGGCCGAACGCCGTTCTTTCAAAGCCGAGATCGTCGAGGCTCAGGAGGGCGAGGAGGCCGGTCTTAAGGGCGCGACCGTGACGATCGAGGGTCGATTCGCTTACGGCTTGTTGGCTACCGAGCGGGGCGTCCACCGCCTCGTCCGCATCTCTCCTTTTGACTCCGCCAAGCGGCGTCATACCTCTTTTGCGTCGGTCGACGTGACGCCGGAGGTCGAAGAAGACGTCGAAGTGGAGGTTAATGCCGACGATCTTCGCGTGGACACGTACCGATCGTCCGGGGCAGGTGGTCAGCATGTCAACGTCACGGACTCAGCGGTGCGGATAACCCACCTTCCGACCGGAATCGTCGTCTCCTGCCAGAACGAGCGGTCGCAGATGCAGAATCGGGCCGTCGCCATGAGAATTCTGAAATCGCGGCTTCTCGCTCTCGCTCACGAGGAACGGGGGGCCGAGATGAGAGCTCTCACTGGAGAGAAGCGTGAGATCGGCTTCGGCTCCCAAATCAGGTCTTACGTGATGCATCCGTACCAAATGGTCAAAGACCACCGCACCGGAGTCGAGGTCGGAAACGTCCAGTCCGTTCTCGACGGGAACATCGGGAAGTTCATCGAGGCGGAGCTTCGCCGGAAGTCTCAGATCGACCAGAAACTCTCTGATCCGCAGAAAACGTCCACGGAGGGTGCCGGAAAGTGAAATCATCTAGGGATGCGTGACAACCCCCCGGAGATAGTCGAGCGCGTCGAGAGCGCCAACCTCGAACAGATGCGAAGCGTCGACATCGACGACGTCTACGTGCAGATGGACTGGCTGCTCAAGTCGCGGCCGACCCCGATGGATCTCTACCACCGTTGGGAACGTCAAAACTGGTCGACCGAGGACCTCGACTTCTCTCAAGACGTCGTGCAGTGGAGGGACATGACCGGGATGTTCGAGGGCTTCCGCATCGAGTTGCAAAGAAGCTTCACGTTGTTCTTCGTCGGCGAACAAGCTGTCACCGACACGCTCTCTCCTCTCGTGCACGCGGCCCCCGACGAGCCCTCGCGTATCTTTTTGTCCACCCAACTGGTGGATGAGGCGCGCCACACCGTCTTCTTCTCCCGGTTCTTCGACGAGGTCGTCGGAATATCGGGAGGTCTGCACGCGGCCCTGGAGGTACTTAAAGACCGAGTCGTGGGGGGTTTTCGAGAGGTCTTTGATCGAGACCTCTTCCAGGCGACCGAGGCCGTGCGAATCAACCCGAACGACTACGGCGCCTGGGTCGAGGCGATCACGGTCTACCACCTTGTCGTCGAGGGGATGCTTGCCTTGACGGGGCAGAAGTACCTGTTGGGAATCCTGCGCGAGTTAGGGATACTCCCGGGCTTTTACTCGGGCTTCACGGCCGTCGCTCGGGATGAGTCTCGGCACGTCAACTTTGGTGTGCGAGCCCTCATGGAGGCCGGAACCAGAGATCCCGACTTTCTCGAGCGGGTTCAGACCGTGGTCTTCCGCCTCCTCGAGCCGGCCTGTAGGACGGTTGCCGCCCCCGACAGGCGCTATGCCATCGGGCCTGAGGAGACGCCGTCCAACCTCCATATCAACCCCTACGACGTGAGGGGCTTCTCCCTAAATTCCCTGGTCAAGCGCCTTCGTGTGGTAGGTATTTCCAAGGAGGTCTGCGATGAGATCATCGATCGCGGTAACTCCTATTACGATGTCGCTTGGTCTGATTACGAAAGACTGCACGGCGAAGAGCACCCGTACCGCTACTTCGACCGGATGGCGGCGGCATCGACTTAGTCGCCGGGCCCTGATCGGCCCCAGCAACCAACTAGCGAGATTGGTTCCAACATGATCAAGACGGTAGGCGTGGGCAAGGTCTACAAAGGCGGAGTCCACGCTCTCGACGGCGTGTCGATTGACATAGAAAAAGGCGAGTTCGTCTTCATTGTCGGCCCTTCGGGGTCCGGCAAGTCGACCTTTCTGAAACTCCTCACTAAAGAGGAGGAGCCGACTTCAGGTGAGATCTATGTCGCCGGCAAGAACCTGGCGAGTCTTCCGAGGTGGAGGGTTCCCTACCTTCGCCGCAATGTCGGCTGCGTTTTCCAGGACTTCAAACTGCTACCGAACAAGACCGTGTTCGAAAACGTTGCGTTCGCCCTCGATGTAATCGGTCGTCCTCGCAACGTCGTTCGCAAACAGGTGCCCCAGATTCTCGAGCTGGTCGGTCTTGGGGAGAAACTGGATCGTTTTCCCGACGAGCTGTCGGGAGGAGAACAGCAACGAGTCTCAATCGCTCGAGCATTCGTCAACAGGCCGCTGATCTTGATCGCCGATGAGCCGACCGGGAACCTAGACCCGGCCACGTCCGTCGGCATCATGCGACTTCTCGATCGCATTAATCGCATAGGTACCACCGTGGTAATGGCAACACACGACCACGCCATCGTCGACTCCATGCGTCGACGCGTAATCGAACTCGAAGACGGCAGCGTCGTCCGAGATCAGTCAAGAGGCATCTATGGCGTCGGAACGTGATGAGGTGATGTGGGGATGAAGCTCAGGTATTTCTTTTCTGAGACGGCGAGCAACTTGCGGCGCAACCTGCTGATGACGATCGCCGCTATATCGACGGTGACGATCTCGCTGTTGCTGCTTGGGGGGGTGGCGATCCTGCACCTTGCCGTGCGAAATATGACGTATAGCTGGCAAGCGAAGATCGAGATCTCCGCTTATCTCGAAGAAAACATCACCGACGGCGAACGGCAGACGCTGACCGACGAACTCTCCGAGATGCCTCAGGTCGAGGCTATCGACTACATCAGCCAGGCCGACGCATTGGAGGAGTTCCAGAGGCAGTTCCGTTCGCAGCCGGAGTTATTCGAGGTACTCGATGAGGACTCTCTGCCCGCCTCGATCCGGGTTTCGTTAGTGGACGAGAACGACACGGAGGCCGTCGCTACCGTTCTTCGCGGCAAGCCGGGAGTCGACGACGTGCGTTATGGAGGCGAGATCATCAAGACGTTGTTACAGGTGAACTCCTTCTTGCGCACGATCACCCTCGTGCTCGCCGTGGTGCTCATGGCCGCGGCCGCGGCCCTCATAGCGAACACCATCCGCCTCGGGATATTCGCGCGCCGCGAGGAGATCGGGATCATGAAGCTCGTTGGAGCTACGAAGTGGTTTATCCGCATTCCGTTCATGCTCGAGGGGGTCTTTGCCGCCCTCGTGGGCGCGATCATCGCCGGCTCGATCGTTTTGCTGGCAGACATCTTCCTGTTCCCGAAGATGGGCGAGGCGTTCACCTTTTTGCAGGAGGTCTTTTTCTTCACGAACGGCGAGATCGCCCAGATTCTCGGGGGCCTGGCCGTGGGAGGGGCCGTCGTGGGTCTTATCGGGTCGGGGATGGCTCTCCGGCGCTTCCTGGAGGTCTGACCTCAACCCCGTTTTCGTCCGGGTCGACAACAAAGAGAGGCCCGGCTCGGGTCCTGTTATTCATGTTGCTCATGTTGTCAGAGTTACCTAGGATGGCCCTCATGGGAAGGCTCACTGCGCCGAGGCGGCGCAGCTCGGTTTGCTTGCTGCTGCTGGCTCTGGTCGGCAGCTTTGCCCTGCCCGCCACCGCCGGTCCGGAGGAACAACTCGAGGCGATCGAGGCCCAACAAGAGCGGGCCGAGGACAAGCTGGATGCCGCCGAGGACGAGCAATCCCAACTCGAATCCGACATCTCTGGGCTCGATTCCACCCGAGATGCGATCGAAGAGCGGGTCGACTCCCTCGACGGGGAGCTCGCAACTCTTGACGCGGAGATCGCCGAGGTCAAAGAAGACCTGACCGACGCCCAACACGAGTTGACGGCGCTGACGGAAGAGCTCGACGACATCGCCGACAGGCTCCGCTACCGAATCGGTTTATTGGAGGCGCGCGCGGTAGCCGCTTACAAAGCGGGACCCGCCGCGGCGGCCGATGGCCTTCTGTCGGCCGAGACATTTTCGGATCTCATTGACCGCTACGAGTACTACCAAACCTCGCTGGACGCAGACGCAGAACTTGTGGAAGAGGTCGAGTCGCTGCAAGCCGATACGAGGCTGAAGCGCGATCAGCTCGAAGAGAAAGAGGCGGAAATCGCCGATCGCAAACTCGCACTCGAGGAAGACCGGGCCCGCGTTGCGAACATTCGTGAAGAACGAGCGTCGGCACTGGCGGAAAAAGAAAGCGTGATATCTGCCAAGTCGGTTCTTCTGGCCGATGCCGCGGACAGAGAAGCTCAACTGGAAGAGTGGGTCGATCAACTAGAGGCCGATTCGGACCGCATCGCCGCGCTGATAGCGGCGCAGGCTCAGCCCGATCCACCAACGGGCTCCGGTCCCTCCGTCGATGCCCCCAATCCCTCGGCCGGCGGACAGTTCTTGTGGCCGGCGTCCGGCTCACTCACCTCGCCTTACGGCTATCGAGTCCATCCCATCTTCGGAGACACGCGTCTTCACTCTGGAATTGATATCGGTGCGGCATACGGGTCGCCGGTGTGGGCCGCCGAGGACGGCCGCGTCTCCTATGTGGGAGCCATGTCGGGCTACGGGAACGTGGTCATCCTCGACCACGGGGGAGGGATTGCGACCACCTACAACCACCTATCTGGATTCTCGGTGTCCTCCGGGTCGTCGGTGTCCCGCGGTCAGCAAGTGGGTTCGGTTGGCTGCACCGGCTACTGTACGGGTCCTCACCTGCACTTTGAGGTAAGGGTCAATGGGACCCCCGTCGATCCCATGCCTTACCTCCAATAGCGAGCCGCCGGCAATCATGCCGGAGTAGTCCTACCCGACCACTACCCTTGAGGTCATGGAGCGCTCAAGCAAGGTAATCATCATCGTTTTGCTCGTCGTGACGGGGGCCCTCGCCAGTTTTACAGCGGGGCTCACGCTCGGTCGAGAGAGTCGCGACGAAATCCCCCTCTTTGGGTCGAGTACCGAATCGGATCTCGGTGCCATCGAAGAGGCCTACGAGTCGATCCTCGAAGAGTCGGTTAATCCACCCGATGAAGACGAACTCACTCAAGGTGCAATAAGAGGAATGCTCGAGGTGCTCAAGGAGAATGACGACTACGCACTCTTTTATGACCGGGAGGGCTTTCGCTCCTTTCAAGAAATGAGCACCGGTTCTTTCTCCGGAATTGGTGTGTACCTAGACCAAAGCGATGAGGACCTTCAGGTGCTGTCGGTCCTCCCCGGAACCCCAGCCCAAGAGGAAGGAGTCAAACCGGGCGACGTTCTCTACAGCATCGACGGCGATCTCGTTTCCGAGATGACGCCCGACGAGGCGATTGCCCGAGTGAAAGGCCCCCAGGGAACGCAGGTGTCACTTGTTTTCGAACGGGGCGATGAGCGAGTCGATTTCGAGATAACGCGCCGGGAGATCCCACTCCCCAACCTTGTCGGCCGCGTGGTCGACGGCGATATCGGCTTTATTCAGTTGTTCGGGTTCGGGAGCGGGGCGGGCGAGGAGCTCCGCTCGAAAGTAAAGGATTTCGTGACGCGCGACGTCAACGGTGTCGTGCTCGATCTGCGTGACAACGGTGGGGGACTCTTCGATGAAGCGATCAACGTCGCCTCGGTCTTTATCGAAGAGGGGGAGATAGTCACGTACCGCGACAAGACAACGGGTCCGCGGGTGTACGAAGCGGAGGGTGATGCCTTCCAAAGCATTCCTCTGGTTGTACTCATCAACGAACGGACCGCCAGCGCCTCCGAAATCGTGGCGGGAGCCCTCCAGGATCGAGAGCGGGCGCAGCTCGTCGGCGACGCCACGTTCGGCAAAGGGGCCGTACAGGAGGTCCTGCAACTGTCGGACTCCTCCGCGATCAAGCTAACGACGGCGGAGTACGAGTTACCCGCCGGACGCACCATTGAAGGCGCTGGGATCCAACCTGATGTCAGCGTTCCGAGCGCCGACATCAGCAGTAGTCCCCAAGCCCAGAGAGAGAGTTACCGGGCCCAAAGAAAGCGTGCGCTGTCGTTGCTCAGGGGGCTGGTCAGTTCGAGCTCCACGGGTAGCTGAGTGCCGGCCCCGCCGAAGCAAGCGTCGGGCACCAAGCTCATTGCACAGAATCGAAAAGCTCGACACGACTATCTGATCGAGGAGACCTTCGAGGCCGGCCTAGTCTTGCAAGGCACCGAGGTTAAGTCCTGTCGGGATGGAAAGGTGAGCCTCGCGGATGCCTACGCCCTGGTGAACGACAGCGGCGAGGCCTGGCTGATGCAGTGCCATATCAACCCTTATTCGCACGGCAATCGCTTCAATCACGAACCGATGCGTCAACGCAAGCTCCTTCTTCACCGCTCGGAGATCGAGCGAATGAAGGTCGCCACCTCGCAGGAGGGCCGGAC
>JALZEI010000221.1 GCA_030862115.1 Actinomycetota bacterium | reverse complement strand
GACTCGATTTCGTCTAACAATTAGACGGCGGTAAGGGACCGCCGGAGGAACCGAAGAGATGGAGGCACGATGCAGAAGATCGTTACGAACCTGTGGTTCGACACCGAGGCCGAAGAGGCCGCTAAGTACTACACCTCGATCTTCAAGAACTCAAGGATCACGAACGTTACCCACTACGGAGAGGCCGGTCCCCGCGAGGCGGGAATGGTGCTGACCGCCACCTGGGAGATCGAGGGACAGCAGTTCACGGGAATCAACGGCGGTCCCGAGTTCAAGTTCGACGAGGCCATCTCGCTCCTCGTGAACTGCGAGTCGCAAGAAGAGGTCGACGAGTTGTGGGACAAGCTTTCCGAGGGCGGCGAGGAAGGCCAGTGCGGGTGGCTGAAGGACAAGTTCGGCCTCTCGTGGCAGATCGTCCCGGTCGTCTTTGAGGAACTCGTGACCGACCCGGATCCCGCTAAGGCCGACCGGGTCATGAAGGCGATGCTGCAGATGAAAAAGCTCGACATCGAAGCCCTGAACAGGGCGGCCGAGGGCCAACCGGTCGGCTGATCAGGAGGATGCCAAAGCCGACGTCGTGAGTCGACGCTCAATAGCGGCTCGTCTTCCTCCACGAAAATTCCCTATCACAGGGAAGAATCGTGGAAAAGAAGGCGTGAGTGAGTTAGGTCACAGCGCACGGAGGGTCGTCCCGCTCTTGTGGGGTTATGACACCGGACGATTGCGTGCGGCGGATTGCAGAGCGCCACGGTGGACATGTCAGTCTCCAGCAGCTCCACAGCTGCGGCCTGAACGCCAAACAGATCCACCTCCGAAAGAAGCGAGGTGTACTGGTGCCGGTGCTTTCTGGTGTTTTCAGAGTGGGTGGTGCATCGAACTCCCTCGAAACTCGTCTCCACGCGGTCGCCCTGTGGATGGGTGATGACGGCGTTTTCAACGCAGCTACTTCCGCCCACCTCTACGGTCTCGAAGGTATCGAGCCTCCCCGCCGTATCTCCGTTGCCCGCTATTCCGGAGTTAGCGGACCTCCCTGGATCAAAGTGACCAGGATCGCTGCCGACAGTGTCCGATCTATGCGCTGGGTGAATGGGTTTCGTGTCTGCAGTGTCGAACAAGCGCTCGCCGAATGTTGCGCGGTGCTCCCGGCTCGCCAAGTGGGCCGGGCCCTCGATGATGCGTTGCGCCGGGGACTTACTACTCTGGATCGGTTGTGGAAGTTCGCTGATCAGATGGGGAAAGGGCGGCGCGGGGCGGTCGTGTTCCGTAGTCTGCTGCGTGGAAGGGACGAGCGCGACGAAAGGGTTCGGTCGACCTTTGAGTCCAAGATGCTCGCGATACTTCGCCGCATCCGCGGGCATCACTTCTTTGCCGACTATGAAATCAAATTCGATGATTCGAGGTACTTCGTAGACTTCTATTTGCCGAATGCGGCTCTCGGTATCGAATGCCACAGCCTCAAGTGGCATGTGGGTCGCCACGACGCAGACGCCAGGCGCGACCGACGTATTCGCTCGCTCGGAATTGAGCTTCTTTACTTCACCTGGGACGACGTATGCCACCACGCAGACGAAGTCGAGAAGGAGATTCGAGCCGCAATCAAACGCCGTCTCGCGACTTCGTCCACGAAAATTCCCTATCAGGGAAGAATCGTGGAAAAGAAGGCGTGAGTGCCGTCGGTTGGAGCTCGGCGATCGGGGCCGCGTACAATCCCGGCGATGATGTTGTCGCTTGATTCGGAGGAGTTTCGGGAGCTCGCTCAGCGCGTGACCGAGATCGCAGCGGACTACCTTCAATCGTTGCCCGAACGGCCGATCATCCCGAACACCTCCGGGGCGGAGACCCAAGAAGCCTTTGCCGGCCCGGCCCCCGAGGAGGGCCTCGGAGTAGCTGCGCTCGACGACTTGCAGAAGGTCGCGGCGCTTTCCCGGGCGCAAAACGGCGGTTTCTTCGGTTACGTCCTCGGCTCGGGAGAACCGGTGGGCGCGACCGCCGATCTTCTTGCGAGTGTGATCAACCAGAACCTCACGGCGTGGCGTTCGGGGCCGGCTGCCACGGTCATCGAGCAGACGGTCGTCGGCTGGCTGGCAGAGGCGATCGGATGCCCGCGTTTCACCGGCACCCTTACCGGCGGGGGTTCGCTGGCCAACCTGATGGGTCTGGCGATGGCCCGCGAGGCAAAGGCTCCTGCCAACGAGGGCGGGGCGACGCCGGCGATCGTCTACGCGTCGACCGAGGTTCACATGTCGATCCCGAAGGCGGTGGCTCTGCTCGGATTAGGTACTGAGAGCCTCCAATTGATCGAAACAGACGAGCACTTCAAGATGTCGACGGCGGCGCTCACCGAAGCGATCGACCAGGACTTGGCGGCCGGCAGAGTGCCGATCGCCGTTGTCGCCACTTCGGGAACGGTGAATACAGGGGCGATAGATCCTCTAGAGGAGATAGCGGACGTTGCGGGTCGGCACGGCTTATGGCTCCACGTGGACGGTGCCTATGGGGGATTGGCCGCCATGGCGCGACCCGAGCTGTTCAAGGGGTTGTCACGGGCCGATTCAATCTCACTCGACGCTCACAAGTGGCTATACCAGTCGCTCGATTGCAGTTGTTTGCTGTACCGCGATCCCAAAAACGCACGCCGAGCCTTCAGCCACACGGGGGATTACGCAAAATCGTTGTCGGACGATCCGCTCGAGGGCTTCGCCTTCTTCGAGGAAACGATCGAGTTGTCTCGTCGCTTTCGTGGCCTGCGTCTGTGGTTGTCGCTGCGCTACCACGGGCTTGGAGCCTTCAGGGCAGCGATTGCGGAGAACATAGAGCAATCGAAGCGCCTCGCACAGTTGATAACCGACGAACCAGATCTTGAATTGCTCGCAGGCGTCGAGTTGAGCGCCGTGTGCTTCCGCTGGAGAGGGGCAGACGAAGCGGCGCTCGATCGAATCAATCAGCGACTCTTGGAAGCAATAAACGAGCGCGGAAGAGTCTACTTATCGAATGCGACCATCAACGGGAAATTTGCGTTGCGCGCTTGCATCACGAACCATCGGACGACCGAGGACGACGTGCGAGCCGTTGTTGCCGAGTTAAAGGCGGCGGTCGGGACGATTGCCTAACGAGCTTAGGGGCAGTACCAGCGGTACGGGATGTTGTCGGGTAAGTCGACTTCTCCCGTGGTGCCTTCCCACTCGCCCTTCGGAACCCAGCGGTAGAGCTCGGCCATCCCGTAGAGGTCGAGGCTGGTGAGGCACTTCATCTTGGTGCGCTCCCCGCCGTCTCCCAAACCGAATCCGTCGCCGTAAAGGAAGGGGGCCGGGCTGTTCATGAGGTCGGGTCCGAGCTTGCGGTGCCACGTCGTGGTGTGTCCGAGGCCGAAGGTGTGTCCGAACTCGTGTTTCGTGACGACCTCGAGGTCGTTGATCTCGGGGAAGTCGTACATGACCTGGCCCGCTCGAGGCGAGGAGCCGTACAGGCTCAGCGCAATCACGCGGCCGCTGTAGCGCACCTGGTCTTGGATACCGACCTGATTGAGGATGCTGTTCACGGTTCCCCGGGTGCCGGTGTCGCCGGCAACGCCGCGGAAGGCGGGCCCGGCGGCAACGTATCCCAAGATGACGTCGTAGCCGGCCGGATCGACGGGCTTCGCCTCGTCGAAGACCTCTATGTGGAAGTCGATCTTTTTGAGGTATCCGTATTGTGGGTAGTCCTTGGCGAAGTCTCTTAGCACCTTGATCCACTCGCGCATCCCGCGGAGCGTTGCGTCGATGTAGTCGGTCACCTTCGGACCGTCGGGATTGCCGAGGTCGCCATGGGTCGGGGGTACGAGGAGGACTCGGGCATCGGTGGTGTACAGGGACCCGCCGGCAAAGAATTGAATCGGAGCCGTCTGCGGCTTCTCGCAGTTCATGAAGCAAAGGCTGTACTTACCGAGCTCGAACTGATCGTTCTGAAGGTGTAGGCGGTAATCGCCGGTCTCCAGAGCTCGGTGCACGCTCAGACGGACCGTGCTGATCTCGCTGGTGAACGCCCCACTATGGGTAAACCCGTTCCCCCGGAACTTCGTTCCGATATCGACGAGATTGCCACTCGGATCGAGCAGCGAGATCGGGTCTGCGTCGGAGCCGGCGACCTGAACCAGGATCGAGAGAGACCTGCCCTCTTTGAGGGAGAACTTGTAGAAGTCGTCGGTGTCGCCGTCCTTAGTGCTGAGCCGGCCCTCGACGAGCCCGTGAGGCTTGACCCGGGTCGCCTTCTCGAACGTGTTTCCGGCATCGCGTCCGGAGCGCGCGTCATTCTGGGAGCCGGCCCCCGCGGGGGGAGGCGTAAACCACAAGGAGGCAAGGAGGGCCGCGATAAGGGCTATCCGTGCACCGCGTATCAGTCGCATGGTCCACCTATTCGCCCCGACCGGCCATGTTCCTGCATCGGGCCCGACCCGGCACGATCGAGCCTCAGCGACTCACCACTCGGTGTTGCCGCCGTTCTGGTGTCTTGAGAAGGAAAGCGAGCATCGGGCGCAGAAACCTTTGTCCAGGCGGAGGAAAGGACATTTGTGATGCGCCGCACCTCCATTCTTGCTGCTTTGCTGCTCGTGCTTCTCTCGGCCCCGGCCGCCTTCGCTCACAAAGAGCGACCAACCTTGTCTCCCCCCCGGGAAGGGACGGTTCCAGACCAGGATCGGGTCCCGACAAAGATTCTTAACGTTTGTAAGACCGGCGAGTGTCCCTACGAACACATACAGGCAGCCGTAAACGACGCTCCGGATGGCGCGCTGATCAAGATCTGGCCGGGCACCTATCACGAGGAGCCCAGCTTGGCGCAGCCCGATCTTCCCCCCGACAGTGAGGACGGAACGTACTCCTACGATTTCCATATTGACAACCCCAACGCGCAGAACATCATCGCGATTGTCGGAAAGAAGAACATTACTCTTAGGGGCATGGGGGAGGCCCCTCGCGACGTCGTGATCGATGGAGCGTTCAAGAAACACGTCGTGATCCGGGGAGATAGGTCCGACGGCATCATCATCGAAAACCTGTCTGTATGGCACGGACTCGAGCACGGCGTTTACATCATGGACACGAGCGGGCTTCTCATCGATCGGGTTCACTCGGGATACAGCAGGGACTATCCGTTTCTGACGTTCGCCAACGATCACGGTCTGATGAAGAACTGTGAAGCGTTCGGAGGAGGAGACGGGGGGATCTACCCCGGTGGGTCTGCCGAGACACCGGGGCGTTTCTCCATGGAGATCACAAAGTGCCGCTCGTACCACAACGTGCTTGGCTACTCCGGCACTCAGGGCAACCACGTGTGGGTGCACGACAACGAGTTCTTCGACAATGCGGTCGGTCTCGTTTCCGACTCGGAGACCGACCACCCCAATTACCCGCAGAACCACTTGATGTTCGAGAGAAACAAGGTTTACGACAACAACTTCAATCCTTACCTGGAAAGCTCTGACGTAAAGGCGACGGTGTTCGCCAACTTCGCCTACATCCCGGTCGGTACCGGCGTTTTCTTGCTCAGCGGGAATGAGAACACGGTGCAGAGCAATGAGTTCTGGGGCAACGATCGCTATGGGCTATGGCTCGGATCGGGATACGGCCTGGTCCTTGGCCCGACCGGTCCGGTGACGACCGGCGAGCCGGCCGTCGCCCCGTGGATGAGCTCCAAGCTTCGGATCTCCAACAACTTCTTCAACTCTCCGACGGGGGACGCACCGAATGGGATCGACATCGCGTGGGATGGCCTCGGAGAGGGAACCTGTTTCGAAGAGAACTGGCGGGCCGAGGGGGTTCCTGCAACCACCGATGCCGCGTTTCTCCCGCCGTGCAACATCCCTGAGTACGGTCAGCCCCTGCCCACGACGGTGGGAGCTCCCACGCCGACAAACGTGCTGACTCAGGCCAGCCTCGTGTTCGTGGAAGGCGAGCCACTCTGTTTCAGGATGGGAACGTGCGAATGGGGGCCCGGCCCGGCTCCGGAGAATGCCCGCAACCTTCCGGAGGGTTATCAACCACCACCCGATACCACTCCGAGCGGTCCAGGTTGCAAACGATCAAAGACCGGGGGCAAGGGCGGCCGCCCTTGCCGACGCTAGGGCGATCGATCACGCGCCGCTGGGTCGAGTGTCCATGCTCCATCGCTTAGGTCTTGGCTCCTGACTAAGCGCGTGTAGCGTGGCGCCATCCGCAGATCTCAAGGAGGAGAAGCACTTGCGACGCATCGCCATGATTTCGCTGCTGTCAGTTCTCATCGTGTCCGCTCCGGCCGGTGCCATTACGAATGGGACGCCGGACGGAAACGCGCACCCCAGCGTCGGCGGCCTCGTCGCTGACACCCAATACTCGGACGGAACCTGGATCTACTGCAGCGGCACCTTGATCTCACCCACGATTTTTCTTACAGCCGCGCACTGCGGGACGGACGGCGAGCGCGTCCGCGTCACGTTCGATACGGCCTACATAGAGGGCGACAAAGTTTATTCCGGAACGTTCGAGGCGGATCCCGCCTATAACCAGGCCCAGAGCGACACGCACGACATCGCCGTGGTCGTCTTGGACAAAGCGGTAAAGGGCATCACGCCGGCAAAGCTTCCAACAGCGGGATCGTTGTCGAGGCTCCCGAAATCGCAGAAGTTCACCCCGGTTGGTTACGGCGCGTACGAGGTCACCAACGAACCGGGCGGACATCAGTACCTGTACAACGATGTCCGGATGCAGACGACCGGCACCCTCAATTCAATCAACGCCACCTGGCTGCGCATCTCGATGAACCCCTCGACCGGTGATGGGGGCACTTGTTACGGTGACTCCGGCGGTCCCAACTTCCTCGGCACTACCAACGTCATTGCATCAATAACCATTACGGGCGACGCGGTTTGCCGCGCTACGAACGTGACGTACCGCCTAGATACCGAGTCGGCGCGCACTTTCCTGGGGCAATACGTAACGCTTCCTTAAGCTCCGGCAGAATTTTGCGCTGCATCTGATGCGGGGTCCGCCGCGACGTAGTTCATGCCTATCCCCCCACGGCCTCCAGGGGTGACCTCCGCGAAGTACCCGTCGATAACCTAGCGGGAGATCGATCGGCTCAACAATTTCTCAGCTCTCAGCGACTTAGGACCTCGCGGCCAGGATTCGGTGGCGCAAGTCCTCGGGGGTCGTACTCTCCGAGTCCTTTTCTCCAACGTTCACGCTTGCTCGGCGAACCCTCGGGCTAGTGGTCAGCCGGGACGGAGAAGCGCCGATGTAGGAGTAAGAACAACCTCCTGATGTGGGCGTCCAGGGATCGGCAGGGACGCCCACGTCGGAGTCGGATCGCTCCAGGTGGAGAGACCGTCACGCGCGAAGAAACCCGCGCGCTTCACCGGGCTGACGGTCAGGGAGTCAGACGGAATTGAATCTTGTTTCGACCGATCTCGAAGCCTCCCTCCCCGTTCGATCTCGACAGGACTTCGTACCGACCCTTCGGCAGTGGAGTATCGAATTGATATGACCACTCCGCGGTCCCTTCCGCTCGGAACCACACCGGCTGCGAACACTTGGCACGGAGCAACCGCCCGCGGGCATCGCTCCACCAGGAACAGCCGGTCGACCGGTTCCGACGCAGGGCTAGATCCACACGGCGAAGTTCCCCCAAAACCGCCTGAGCGTGGCCCTCGATCTTGCGGAAGCGCTGGCGGTAGAGACACTGTCCGTGCTCCGGCGCGTTGATGTAGGAGCGGGTGAGCGCGTCGCCATGCGTGGTGGGCTCGGGATCGGGGGCTCCGACTTTTCCTGGGGGACTCCACGCCGTGTGAGCACCGCTGGTAGGCGACGAAGAGTTCACCTTCTTGAAGCGGAAGTCGTCGCGCCCGTCCAGGATACGGGCTGCGATGTCCCGCTTGTCTGTGGTGCCCCACCAGTTATCGCGCGCGTCGACGTAGTATGCGCTCACGTTGCCGCCAGGCGTCGTTCTCACGTCGTCCGAATACCATCTGCTCTGCGGCCCCCGCAGGATGTCATTCGCGTGGATCTCCCACCCTCCTGCGTCTGTGCCACAGTCATAGGTGGGTTTCGGTCCGGCGATGATGTTCCGCTTGTTGTCCCAAAAGTCATTCCGTTGGACCCGGATAATCGCGCGTGCTCTTCCAAGGAGAGCTTGCCGGTTCTGGAGGAAGACGTTGTTCGAGATCAGAACTTTGCTGTTCGGTGCGATGGCCTTCAGGCCCAGCCGGTTGTTCCGGAAAACTGAGTTCTGAACTCTAGGTGCGTCGTGCGAGAATCTCAGCCCGACCCGTGCGTGGCTTAACCGTGCGAACCTAATCCTGCTCCGCTCGTCGACCGATGCGGGGTTTCTGTTGCCAACGAGCACTATCCCCTTCCAGTTCTGATGACCACGCTTGCGCGAGAAGACAATCCTCTCGGCGGCGGAGCCATCAGCCACCAGTACCCCTCGAACGACGAGCGATGCGCGTACCGTGGCTAACACCTTCACCCCAGGCTTTATCTCTAGGGTGGCTCCACGCTCGACGACGGTCCTGCCCCGCAGGACGTAGGGGCTACGGTCTTTTGTCCACGTGGTGTCCGTCGAGATGGTTCGCACGGATCCACCGGTCGGGGTCGCAGACCCTGCCGGAAGAACCGGAGCAAGCCAAGCGATCGCTATGAGTAAAGCGCACGAACGGGCAAGCATGCAGTCAGTGTTCGGCAAGGAGCGGGCCCGTCCTGCGTGCAGCAGCGTCAGAATCGCCTAGCACGATCACTTGAGGCTCAGCCCGGGCACCGCACGGCCCGACGTCTCCTCGTGGCCACCGCCCGTAGCGAAATCATCTCGATGCGGCCGGTGGGATGGACGACGCCATCACCGGGGGCAGGGCCGAGTGCGACGCTCCAGCTCCGAGCGGTCGTGGCTGTGAGTCGGATCGAGGTGGCACGTGGCGGTGTGGGACATATAAAGACCTAGGCCGCTCGCTCGACGGGCCGCACGCTGAGCTTTAATCGATCGAGGTTGTCGGGCTTATCGACTGCGGGGGCAGAATGCATTCGTGAGAACGGCCAGGGCGGCAGTTGGCAGCCTGATTTTCCTGGTGCTCGCGCCGGGTGTCGTCGCGGGCCTGGGCCCATGGTGGCTGACGCAGTGGCGCGTGCGGGACCCGTCGCCGTTCTGGGTTCCGCTGCGGGTCGTAGGTGTGATCGTGCTCGCGGCAGGCGCCGCAGTGTTAGTGCACGCGTTCGCGCGCTTTGTCCTCGAAGGGCTTGGCACGCCCGCTCCCGTTGCTCCGACCGAGCGGCTGGTGGTCGGTGGGTTCTACCGGTATGTGCGGAATCCGATGTATTTGGCGGTCGCAGCGACCGTCGTCGGGCAGGCGCTCGTGCTGGGCCAGCCCATCCTATTTGTGTATGCGGCGGGGTTCGCTGTTGTGGTGGCTGCCTTCGTGCAATTGTATGAGGAGCCGACTCTGTCCCGCCAGTTCGGCGAGGACTACGAGGCCTATCGGCGGGCGGTGCCACGCTGGTGGCCGCGCCGCCGACCTTGGGACGCGGAACAAACTGACCATTAGCCCTACGCCAGCCCACGCACCGATGCGCGCCTTGGTCGTTCTTGCTTCGCTCGCAGCGCTCAGGCGGCGAGGATGGCGAGGCCGATGTATGCGCCGTAGATCAGGAGCAGTAACGTGTCTTCGAACCGTGAGATCCCACTGCGAAGAGCAAAGAGCAGACACATTAGAGGCACACTGGCAGCGGCGACGGGTAGATGGAGTTGAAGCGTGGCGGGAGCGAGATCGACTACACGTTCGATACGCGTACGCCGGGACGATTTTTTTCGATGCGATGTGCATCCGGATATGAATGGGACGGCGATGTTTGAATGGCTGATGTGCGACCAGGGAAGGGGCAAGGTATGCCGCAAGAGATCGGGTTCGACGAAGTGAGAGATCTCATCGATCGGGACGCTCAGATCGTGGAAGTTCTTCCTCCGGCCGAGTTCGAGGAAGAACACCTCCCCGGCGCGATCAACATCCCGCTCAAGACCCTGACATCAGACATCGCGAATCGACTCGACCGAACGATGCCCGTGGTTCTGTACTGCTGGGACGATGCCTGAGACATGAGCCCGCGAGCTGCGTGGCAGCTCAAAGCGCTCGGCTTTTCTGACGTCTACGACTACGTTGACGGAAAGCTCGATTGGATAAGCCGTGGCGGCCCCACGGAGGGAAAGGGTCCCCACTACGCGGTGGCGGGCGAGGCGGCCGACCGGGACGCCGTACTCAGTTGCCGCGTCGGCGATCGCTTAGACGATACGGCGCAAGCGCTGGATGAGGTCGAGCATGATTACTGCGTGGTCGTCAACGACGCCGATATCGTGCTGGGCCGGATACGCAAGAAGAACATCGAGGGACCACCCGACTCGCCCGTCGAGCACGTCATGGAGCCCGGACCAACGACCGTCCGCGCGACCGAGTCGGCGAGCGCGCTTCTCGAGCGAATGCTAAAGCGCAAGGTGCAAGCCGTTCTCGTCACGACGAACAAGGGCCGACTGGTCGGTGTCGCGACGCAGGAAGCGCTGCACAAGCTGGTGCACCGACACTCCTGACCGGTACCTCAGCCTTCTCGAGTGTTTCTAAAAATTTACTTTGAACCCGACCCGCCGCAGTCGCCGCAAGGGCAACCGCAGCATGGGCAACCACCGTCAGCCAACAGGTTCACCCCCCCGCTTAAGGAACGTCGCTTCGCAAGGCCACAGTTCATTCTCGTCGTGCGCGGGGCAATCAAGCTCCGCCATCTCGGCGAGCTCGACTCGCAACGTGGATAGTCGCGTCATCTCGGCGTCGATCTCGCCGATACGTCGTTCGACGATCGACCGCGTATGCCCGCAGGGACACGCGCCCTTGTCCTGGATCTCCAGAAGTTCCCTTATCTCTGCGAGCTTGAGACCCATCTCCTGCGCGCCCTTGATAAACCTGATGCGCGGGGGAATGGTCTCGTCATACTCCCGGTATCCCGAGAGAGACCGAGGTGGCGCTGGAAGGAGACCTTCGCGTTCATAGAAGCGAACGGTGTCGGGAGATACGCCCGTGTGCCGAGCCACGTCGGAAACTTTGAGGATCATGAGTTGAACCTAAACCTTGGACCACACTCCAAAGTCAAATATCGGGCAGATTTCTCGCCGCGAGACCGCAGGAAGCTATGCCCAACAGAATGCGAGAGAGCTAGCCGATCTCTTGACCAGCGCAGACGCGAACGTGGTACCGAGCGTGTCAGAAACGAGGTAACACAGCGCCCCTAGTTCGTCTCCTTTGCATCCCCTGAAACTCGATCTGACGGAGCTCATCGGCCGTCCAGATACTCCTGGATCGAGGCCTGGATCTCGTCGCGTATGCAGGGTCGTACGGTATGTAGCCATGACCGGAAATGTGCGCCGATGCTCGGCCTAAGTCTGGTCGTGAAATGTCGCACTGCGCGAAGGACTGGAACGACCTTTGCGGGATCTGTCCCGCATCCCGGCGACGAAGTCTAGGAGGAAGCGTGGACGCGGTTTGGGAAGCAGTGATGATGGCTGCGGGACTCTTCTGGCGAGCATTCTGGGCCCTCGCGCTCGGCTACGCGATCTCGGCGTCCATCCAAGTCTTTCTGTCTCGTGGTGAAGCTGCCAAATACCTGGGGGAGGCAAAGCCGAAGAACGTGGGCCTCGCGATGTTGCTCGGGTTCGCCTCATCGTCGTGCTCGTTCGCTGCACTGTCGGCGACGCGCAGCATCTGGGCGAAGGGAGCGCATCTCATCGCGACGCTAGCGTTCATGTTCGCGTCGACGAACCTCGCCATCGAGGTTGCCGCGTTGGCGTTCATTTTCCTCGGGTGGCAGTTCGCCCTCGCCCTCTTTGTCGGGGCCCCGATCCTCGTCGCGATCATGGCCGCGATCGTGCGCGTGACGAGGCCGGATGCGTTGTCGCAGCAAGCGTTGGCGCATGCGCAGGAGATGACGCAGGACGAGGGGGAATCAGTTGATGAGATCCCAGAGCAGTTGCCCGACCGGCTGACGAGTGGCGACGCGTGGCGACGCGTCGGCCGCGCTTACTTGATGGAGTGGGGGATGGTGTGGAAGGAGTTGGCGATCGGATTCACCGTCGCCGGGGCCGTCGCGGCGCTCGTTCCGGCCTCTTTCTTCAAGGCGATCTTCCCGACCCAGCTGGCCGGCTGGCTGTTGGTTCCGCTCCACGCGCTCCTCGCGCCGTTCCTCGCCGTTCTCACGGTCATCGGCTCAATGGGCAACGGCCCGCTCGCCGCAATCCTGTTCAAGAACGGGGTCGTCTTCGGCGGCATCATGGCGTTTCTCTATTCGGACTTCCTCGTCCCACCGTCACTGAAGATCAATGCGAACTATTACGGCTGGCGCTTCGCCTCGTACCTCGGTCTCGTATTTGCCGCGTCTGCAGTGCTGTCCGGCGTGATTGTCCACGGCCTCTTTGCCGTGATCGGGCTATTACCGAGCTCCGCCAAGAACATCGCCGAACTCGCCACGTTCGCCGTCGACTACACGTTGTTTTTGAACCTCTTTGCTGTGGCGGTATCCGCGGCGCTTATCTATGTGTCACGGACCACGGCGAGAGGTCATGCACCCTCAACCGCCTCTGCATCGTGACACGGCAAGGTGTCGGAAATGATTGCGTGATGTCCTTCACGTGGAGCGAGCAGGATGAGTTGGGCAGGCTCCGGCTCGCAACTGTGGTGACTGCTGCAACAGCAGCGGCTTCGGCGCGGCGTGACTACCTGGAGCAGGATCGGCTGTCGTGGAGGACGCAGGCGCTCATGTGGCCGGCCTACCTCTTGGGCGGAGCAGTGGTCATCACAAGCGCGATACGAGCTCGTGCCACTGGAACACCGAACTCGCGCTCCGTTGGAGTCATGTTGAGCGCTGCGGGACTTACCCTCTTCGCCGCCGGAGCGCGGCCGTTCGCGTCGTTCGCCCAGCTCGCAGGTCGGGAGACCGGTGATTTGATCACCGATGGGGCCTACCGCTACAGCCGCAATCCGCAGTACGCCGGCAACGTCTTGTTATCTGCCGGGACGGCGGTGGCGGCGCGATCGGTCCCTGGGGCGGTGTTCACGCTCGCAGTGGCGGCGGCATATCGCGCGTACGTTGTCGCCGAGGAAGCTCATCTTGAGCGGGCGTTTGGAAGTGAGTACCGACGTTACCGCGATCGAACGCCGCGCTGGTTTGGTTCACCGCGGGAAGATGATGAGCGGTAGCCATCGTGCTCGCGCCACGCGCGGCGCGCCCTGGGTTCGCCCTTATCGCGAACGCTGGCTTCATGGGCGCGGAAGTCGGGGGAGACATCGTCTTTAACTCCCTGGCGCCGAGCAACCTGGGCTTTCGCGACAACTGGTGATCGAGGGGTCCTTCGGAGTCGCCCCGACGCCTTGGACGAAGTGATCGGTCGCCGGCAAAAGGTTGGGAATCCGGTGAGGGGATTTCAGTCGCGACGGCGCACCAGTGAGTAGAGGTTCGGTTCGGCCGCACCGCGGCAGCGCCTCCAACAGGCGAATCTCTCCGAAACTCCCCAATTTCTCCCCGCTCTCTCTCCTCAAGTCGATGTCGGACCTTGTCTGCGTATCCGGTCGCTACGGTGCTCCTCTCGCCGGTGGTCGTCTCCCCTCGGGGGCAAGCAAGTCAAGGTCTTGCGTCGATCGGAGGGGAGAAGGCCTTTTCACGCGCAGGGACCGTGTGTAAGCATTTGCTCGCTATGCACCTGGACTAGGAGGCGGCTGTGGGGATCTGGTGGACACGAGCTTCGACGGAAGGGCGCGGGGGAGCGGCAAGGAGGCGACCGACGCGCCTGCTCGTCTCCCTCACGCTGATCGGTAGCGCGCTCCCCGTATTTCTGCCCGGCGCACCCGCGCGCGCTCACGACACCTGCACGACGCCGGTGTCCGCCACCGTGCGTGGGAAGCAGGTGGACTTCGACCAGTGCTACGACAGCTCCTTCACCCACAACGGCACCGGCTACCGCGTGCATGTCTATTACACCGAGCAGAACACGACCGCCAACCAGGGTCGTTGCACGACGGCCGAAGGAACCGGTCGCTGTGAGCACGCGATATCGAACAACGACGACGCGAACGGCAACAACGTGAACGCGGTCGCCACCGCCGACGAAGCGGCGAACGCGCTCCGCTTCTACCTCGACAGGAACCTCAGCCCTCTGCCGGCGGACGGCACCGAGATGAACATCTACGTGGCGGAGGATCCGAGAGGCGGCGGGGTGATCTATCCGAACAGCCTCTACTGGGACGACGAGTGGGTCGACAGCAACGACATCCTGTTCAAGCGTCTGCTCGCGTACCACGAGGAGATGCACCTCGTTCAGGACAAGTTCGACAACGGTGGAGTCGGGTGGAGAGGATGGTACGGCGAGGGGATAGCGCGCGCTATCGAGGACCGCGTGGTGCCGTCCCTCGATACCGATACCGGGCACCTGTTCATCCCTGAGGTGAACGGGCACCTCCAGACGGACGCGGAACGAACGGGCGATTTCATGACGCTCGATTATCGCTCGGTCCTGTGGTGGACGTGGATGATGGACCACTACCGCGCTCCCTCGGACACGGATCCGGTTATCGGTTGGGACGCGATGCGCGATTTCTTCGTCGAGCTCAACACCGAGACGGCGGAGCTGAACGCGGTTCAGGACTTCCTCACCAGCTACGGCAGCTCATGGGCGCGGGACTTCGTTGACTACTCGCTGGCGTTGTACGCCTATAAGTACTCACCGGCCGACGAGCGGCTCCGCTTCCTCGACACTGAGATCACCGGTCCCGCCACCACCGGCTTGCAGGGGCACAACGTGATCACCTCGGGGCCGTCGTTCGGGACTGTCAGTCCCACGATGGCGCAGCGCTCCAGCCGCTACTACGAGTTCAATCCCGCGAGCCAGTGTGACTACACGTCGTTCACCTTCGACGGTAGGGGACGGGAGTACGCCTACAGCGTGCTCACGGTCGACGGAGGTGTTCTCGACAGCCGCGCCACGAGCCGCGGCCTCACGTGGGCGCGGACCGTGCGGACCGCGGATCTCGACCGCATCGTAGGCGTGGTCACGTCGATCGACCAGTCGGGCCTCGTCGACGTTGGACGGGGGTGCGTCACGCCGACCGTCAGCATCGAGCGACCGACGACCGCGGCAGTCGCCAAGGTCGGCACCGCCGAGAATCCGCGGAAGTTCATCGTCCGTGTCGCGGTGCGAAACGGCAGCGTCCCGGTCGCTGGTCTCGTGAAGGACGCGTTCACCGTGAGTCTTCGGCCCACCTCGGGTGGAGAGTTCGTCAACGCTGACATCCTGTCGTCCGCCTACGTGCAGGACGACTACTGGCTGGTGGCGCGCGCTCCGAACGCGGCCTCAGGGGGCCAGACCGGCGAGTTCTTCGACCTGCGTGTCCGCCTCGGCTCCGACGATGACACGGAAGCGTCATCCGTGCTGTACGAGGAGCAGACGCTCGACTCCGTGATCGTCCTCGACCGCTCGGGCAGCATGGCCGACTTCAACAAAATCTCCGCTGCGCGGAACGCCGCGCGTCTGTTCGTGAACGAACTTCGCACCACCGATCAAGCGGGCTACGTCGCCTTTGATCACGACGCGTACCTCCGGCGCCAGCTGCAGGCGCTCGACACGGTGGCCGCCCGTGCGGCGATCCGTAACGCGATCGCGGCCGAGACTCCCGGCGGCGCAACCTCCATAGGCGACGGCATGCGTGCCGCTGCAGATGAGGAGGACGCGCGCGGCCTCCCGGAGAACACCTGCAGCTTCATCCTCCTGTCCGATGGTCACGAGAACGCGAACGAGCTCTGGTCCGCCGTGCGCGGCGACGTGGTCGACAACGATTGCCAGATGCACGTGATCGCACTGGGGGCAGGTGCTAATGAAGTCCTGATGCAAGAGATCGCCGCCTCCGTTCCAAGTGCCGGCGGGAGTTACGACTACGCGGACGTCGCGACGGGAGTTCCGGTGGGGTCCAGTGCGCTGTCGACGATCCCGTCGGGTGGGCCGACGCTCACCTGGCAGAACAATCTCGGGCGTGTCTACGACTACAAGGCGACCCAAGCCGCGGGACGCCAGCGCATCTACTCCGCGGTCGACCCGGCGCGCAAGGGTCTGCGCGGCACCCTCGATTTCGAGGACCTGGGGGAGAACTCTGAGTACGGGGTCGGCGACACTTTCGAGACGAACGGCGCGGTCCTCGAGGGAAAGGCGTTCTTCTTCTCGGACGGGAAGCCCACCGAGCAGGGTTCCGCGACCGTCGACGAGCGGCAACTGGCCGGAGGGTCCGGTCTCGATGTGGGCCTCAACAACATCAACCTCTCGTTCGACTTCGGCGGGACTCCCTCCGACCTCTCGCTTCTGTTTGGCGACTATGGCGGCAACGTCAACCTCGAGGTGAACGGTGAGCTTAGGAACGTCGCAGATCTGTTCGATCTCGACGGCCGTTTCATCGGTGGAGTCCGCGTCGAGGTGATCGATCGGGGGCAAGGCCTCGGTCTGCTGTCGCTCGACGGGAGGGTCTCGTCGTTCGCGATTGGGGGCCAGGAGCTGTGGATCGACGACCTCACCTTCGGGCGCGGGGTCCACGCCTTTTTCGTGGACGACACCAGCGACCTCTTGGTTCTCTCGGCCTCGTGGCAGAACCCGGACAAGACGCGCGACGTCCGCTTGATCGACCCCGAGGGGAACGAGGTCTCCACCTCGTTCCGCAGGACGGATCCGGCGGGCACGAACGACGTGTGGGAGGTGCCGGATCCGCTGCCCGGCGAGTGGGTGGTCAAGACCGAGGGAATCGACCAGCAGCACTACATCGCCGCGAGCGCTCGAAGCCATTACGAGCTGCACGCCTTCGCGGGTACGCCGGTCCGGGCGCTGAGGCAGGCGATCGACGTTCCGTTGATCGCGGTCTTCGCGGGACCGGAAAGGATGCTGACCAAGGCGTTCGTCCGCGCGGTCGTGACCGATCCTGCCGGAGATCGTCGCATCGTGCCGATGTACGACGACGGCGCGCATGGCGACAGCGAGCCAAACGACGGGGTCTACGGCGGACTTTACCGGGGAACCGCGCTGGGCGACCGGATCCAGACGAACCCGGATGCGGTGGTCGATGGAGCGGAGCCCGACGTGCAGGGGTCCTACCAGGTCGCGGTCAAGGCGATCCTGAACGAGATCACGCGCGAGGCGCAGACATCTTTCGCCATCAAGAGCGTTAAGGACCGCGACCACGATCGGATCGCGGACACGTGGGAGAGGGACCATCGTCTGAACCGCAAACGAGCGCGCGACGCGCGCGCCGACCCGGATCGCGACAAGGTGATCAACCTGTGTGAGTTCAGGTTGGGAACCGACCCGCGGAACAGCGACAGCGATGGGGGAGGCGAGGCCGACGGCAGCGAGGTCCGCTTCGTCAAGCGCGGCTGCCCGGTACCCCGGCGCGACCCGACGGATCCGGATGACGACCGCGTCGCGCCGCTCAGCTCCGTACTTACCGAGGCCGAGGCCCGGAGAAAGCGACCCTTCCTCCGCACCTCGATCGGCGATCCCTTCGAGGGCCGTCTCGTCACCGTCGACATCTTCCGGACCGTGCAAGATCGCTCCGGCGACGTCGTCGAGCGCCGCACCAAGGTCGCCGACGATTTCAAGGCCTCGGACTTCGTCGACCGGGATGTCCGCCACGGCTTCCGCTACCGCTACGAGGTCGTACCGTTGATCCTTGGCGAGGGCAGGAAACCCCGCATCGGCAGATCGCTATTTACCCAGCGGATCATCGCGGAACGGGACCCATACGCTCCCGGCGGATCGATCCTGATCGAGAACGGTGACCCGATCACGACCAGCCGGTTCGTCACGCTGAACCTCAGCGCCGACGACGTCGGCCCCGAGACCGACGGCGACCCACTGCGACGTCGCTTCGGCTCGGACGTCAGGGATCTCGAGACGAGGATCAGCAACTCGCTGAACTTCGGGAAGACGCGCTGGCGACCCTTCCGGGCGACCGTTAGAGAGTGGGATCTGGGCGAGGGCCTTGAGTTCGGAGAGGTGGCGACGGTGTACGTCCAGTTTCGGGACGAGGCGGGCAACGTCGGCTCCGAGGGCTTCGCCCACAGCGCCTCGATCCAGTACGCACGGAAGTAGGCGTGTCGTGACCTTTGCGCGGCTAATTACCCGTTGGGGGGTGACTTCTTGCTGTCGCAGAGGAGGAGATCAATCCTCGCGTCTTAGACCAACCCTGCAGCGCCTTACGCACCCAACCGATTGCGCGCAGGAGGCTTCAGCTGGATGCCATCGCTTTTACGGTCTGGTTGCGTACGGCTCACGGGTCCATTCCGAGACGCTTTACCAGCTTGACGGCGGGGCACTGCCCCAACCTCCGGCAACCCGCGCATCCAGCGCTATCGGATCGCATCGCCTTTTTGGTCCGCTCTCATATATGCATGCTTGCACCCGAAGCAACATTCTTCGGGACGGGAGCCGATGATTAGGGCCTGTCTGATCGCTCAGGCTGCGGCCGCCTAATGCTTGGTGATCCTGATCGTCGTAGCTGTTAGCGACCGCACGCTAGCCAGCGAGTGCGAGCAAGCGCTCGAGCAGTGGAAGGCGAGAGATCGTGCTTCCGCAGGGTCCGTTGAGAGACGATGGGGACGGTTTCAAAGTGGCGGGCGGAGCCGGCCAGCCTAACGATCTCGCGAATTGCCAGACGTTTCGAAACTCCTTGCAGTTTTCGTGTCCCCCGGCCACGAGGCAGCGGATCTGGAGGTCCGCGGCGCCATCTACGTCATCTACGCCACAGCGGCGGCGGTGCCGAACGCGACAGCCCGTGGCGATCCGGCCGGCTATAGGTCGCCCGCGTCTACCGCGAAGAGCTCCCAGGCGCCGGGGACGCCCTTCAGCGTGTGCTCGCCGCGATCTGCGAATTCCAACTCGGAGCCGGCGACCAGGTCCTTGACCGTCCGAGACACTAGAACTTCGCCCGGCTCGGCTATGTCTGCCACGCGTGCACCGATGTGCACCGCGATGCCTCCCACATCCTCGCCCATGATCTCGCATTCTCCGGTGTGGACGCCCGTTCGAACCTCGAGGGAGAGAGGCCGCACCGCAGCGGCGATCGCGGAGGCCGATCGGACAGCGCGTGCGGGACCATCGAAAACGGCCAGGACGGCATCGCCCATCGCTTTGATTTGACGTCCACCGAAGCGCTCGATCTGACGCTGGGTGACCGCATAGAATCGATCCAGTACTTCGCGCCACCGGCGATCCCCCAACTCGGCCGCGCGTCCGGTCGAGCCGACCACGTCCGTGAACATGACGGTGGCAAGGACACGGTCTGGTTCGATGGCGCCGCGCGCGCCGGTGAGAACCTCCTGCACCTCGTCGCAGAACAGATCGGTGTTGCCGGCCCACGGGATGTGGTCGATGCCGGGCAGCTCTACCAGCTTTGCGTCCGGGATGTGCTCCGCGAGATATCGTCCCATCTCGACCGGGACGAACCTGTCTCCGGTCCGGTGGAGCACCAGGGTCGGCGTCGAGATCGTACCGAGCACAGGCCGGATGTCGATGTCGAGATTCAGCCTCATTAGGGCCGTCATCATGCCCGGACTGGCGGCGGCGCGCTCGTAGCGGCCGACGACCTTCCGGAATTCGGGCGTGTCGAGGCTGGGGGCCGCGATCTGGGCGATCAGACCTTCGCCCCAATGCTCCGCCTCGACATCGATCAGGCGGAGCACCGTATCGCGGTCCATGCCGAAGGGGTAGTCGTCCCCGGGAGTCGCCCGCGCGAAGGTACCGGTGAGGATCAGGGCCGAGGTCCGCTCGGGGTAGGTCGCCGCGAAGAGCATGCTCATCGGCCCTCCCTCCGACAGGCCCATCAAGGCAGCTCGCGCGCTCCCGACCTCGTCCATGACCGCTCGGACGTCGTCCATCCGCTGCTCCAGAGTGGGCGGATTGGTGACCGCCACCGGGTCTGATAAGCCGGTTCCCCGCTTGTCGAACATGATCAGTCGGCTGAACGATGCGAGCCGGCGAAAGAAGTAGGCCATCTCCGGGAATTCCCAGTTGTTCTCGATATGGGAGAACCAGCCGGGGACGAACACGAGATCGAGCGGTCCGTCACCGGCGACCTGGTACGCGATGTGAACGTCGCCGGATTTCGCGTAGCGCGTCTGCGGCGGCATCTCGTTACCTTAGCCTCGGCTGCTTACGCCCGATCTCCCTCCCTCACGTCCGACGTCTCGTCGTTGGATCGGAAACAACCGGCGGGGTTGACGAGTAATCAAGTACGATCCCCAAGCAGTAGCAACAAGACTCCGGGTCGATGGACCTACTCGACGAGCTCCCAATCGTCGACGACCTCATCGAATACACGCCCGATTCGATCCTCAGATGGCTGTTCGAGGCATTCCGCGTGGAAGTTCGCTACAACAAGTTCGCGAGTTGGGCGGATTGCTCCGTGTCGATCCATGGGAACACCGTCGATCAACTCCTGGCGAACTCGTTTCCCCCCGTTCGGGATGAAACCGCAGGAAAGCGTTCCCTTCTGGTGCCCCCGGCAGGATTCGAACAAAGGGGGCGCACGCTCCGGGTACAGATCAGTGCGACCTATTCGCTTGGTTGAGACGATCAAAGCACGCTTAGTTCCCTCCATACCAACCGGGAGCGGCGCCGTTGTCGACCGGCCACGCGGAGAACAAAGGGACCCATTGTCCTCATGAACAACTGCTACAGAGATTACGCGCAGCGAAACGGAAAGGAACTTGCTGAACTATTGCGGGTTTAGGCGGCCGGCACGCCACAGACTAGGCGATTGTCTGTGTGCTCGTTTGAATGCTCGGCTGAAAGCCTCCTCGGAGTCGTAGCCAACACGCCTCGCGATCGCGGCGATGGTGACTTCGGTAGTGGCGAGCAG
>JALZEI010000211.1 GCA_030862115.1 Actinomycetota bacterium | reverse complement strand
TGCCGGTGGTGCAGGCACCACTGCACCGGGTGCACCACACGAATTTGCGCAATGGAAGGACACCCATCGTCTATTCATTCTTGAGATCGGTGGCCGCTATGGCCGCGCTCCAACCCTGCGAATCGTTCTCGACGGCCAGACGGAGGACCCATCCCTCTTCCTCCTCCTCGCCCTCGTCCCAGCGATACCACTCGAGCTCCCTAAGGGCGGACTCGATGGCCTCCCCGGGCGCCGGCCATCCCAGACCGGCGATGACCGCGATGGTGTGACGCGCCAAAAAGCGACCGAACGCGGCTCCCCGTCGCCGGCCGTGTGCGCCGCCGCTGGCCGCGGCCCACGCCATGCGCTGTACCGCCTCGGCCGGCTCGAGTCGGCCCATGCGAAGTCGCTCGAGAGTCAGCGACGACGCCGCCGAAATCGCGTCGGCGTCCACGACGATCGCCCGGGCAGCTCCGTTCGATTCCGCCACCCACGGTTGGACGAGCTCGAGCAGAGCGTCAACCAGCTCGTCGTCGTCGATCGCCTCCATGCGGGCAATGTCCTGTTCAACTAACGGGTCCTTGGGGTCCCACGGCTCCGCGATCTCCGCGTAGCTCGGCCGGAAGGTGGCCAGCGGATACGTCGGCTCCCAGTCCTCCAGGGCAAGGGGCATCTCCAGGATCTCACCATGCGCTCGTTCGTCTCCGGTCAGCACCTCGCCCCGGAGCACCCTCTCCTGCGCCACGTATGCCGCGATGTGCGGCTCGTCCAGATGGGGCGCCAGCTCCTCCCACGTATGAGTCGAGGCGGCCACTTCGGTGAGGGGACCGTGGGCGAAACGGCCCACGTCGGGAGAGATGACCTGTGCCGCGTAATCGCCCGGCGCCTCGAGCGCGAGGCGGTAGTCGATGTGCTCTGCGATGGGCCAGAGCTGTTTGCCGCGGTCGACGGCGTCCTCACAGGCTTCTGCGAGATCGATCAGCTCGCTCCAACTATGGCGTTCACAAAGGCCGTCGACCGCCCGCAGAAGGGCGTTCATGTCCTGTGCCTCGATCAAGTCCTGAAGCGTGTCATCCACGCGCGCAAGATTAGAGCGCGGCACTCGGGAGATCGGGAGACGAGGGTTAGGTGAGGCGGGCGGCGATCCTCTTGCCCGCGCGGTTGGCGAAGCCGTAGATCGACAACATGGGGTTGACCCCGGAGGCGGTCGGGAAGTTCGACCCGTCGACGACATACAGGTCTTTCACTTCGTGGGTTTCGTGATCGGGGCCCACGGCCGAGGTCGCGGGGTTCGTGCCGATGCTGCACGACCCCATCTGGTGATAGGAGGCGAGGGTCGCCCGGCCCCCGGCGTAGCCCGCCTGCAGGGTTTGTTCCGCCCACCGATCGTGCTCTCCCCGGCCCGATACGTAGGAGAACATCTCCTTGTGTAACGAGAAGATCTGTTTGGCCCCGGCCGCCTCGAGCACCTTCGCTCCGGCGATCACCCCTTGAGCAAGTCGACGCTCGTCGTCTTTAGCGAGCTTGTATTCGACGCGCGGGTTGCCCTCCTTACTGAGCCGGATCCGTCCCGACCCCTTGTCGCGCGGGAGGACGGCGACGAACCCGACGTTGCGGAACTTGCCCATGAGATCGCGGTGCTGCTGCATGGACAGCCACGGCAGACCGGTCGATCCCGCTCCCGGATGAAGGGGAACGGTCTCGAAAATGGGACCGTAGCCGCCGTCCCAATTCCGGAACTCCTTGGAGTAACGCGCCTGGAGGGTCCCTTCCCAGATGTGCACGTCGTCGTCGAACAATCCGACCGGTGCGGTCCCCGGATGCAGGTGGAGGTTGTGGCCCACGCGCCCCTTGAGGCCCGAGCGGAGAAGGAGGGCCGGCGACTCTATGGAGCCGGCCGCGCTGATGACCGCGCGCGCGTTGACGACAAGGTCGTAGCGACCGACGCGTGCGGTCACCCCCGTCGCGCGCCCGTCGGTGATGTTGACCTTACGCACGTCTGCTCCCACAACGATGCGAACGCCTTTATCCGCAGCGTCTTCGAGATACGTTCTCATGGTCGACTGCTTGGCTCCGAGGCGACATCCGAAACCGCAATAGCCACATTGCTCGTCCTGGCTGCATCCTCTGACCGCGCGCGGCAACATGTCGACGTGCCAGCCGAGTTGTTTCAGCCCCTCTTCCATGACGGCATCTCGGCGCCCCGCCGCGCTGGAATCGGTGTTGACGTTGAGACGCGCGCTTGCCTCGTCGAGCGACTCCTCGAACTCTCCGGACACGAAGGCGTCCATACCCGAAAGCCGCGACCACTCCTCAAGCACGTAGTCGGGCGTGCGAAAAGAGGTCGTGTAGTTGACGACGGTTCCCCCGCCCAATGTGGCCCCGGCGATGACGCGACAACCGAGGTCCTTCGTGGTGAGAGTCATCCCGTAGAGGTACATGTCGCGCATCGCGTCCGCTTCGAGATGTGTGAAGTCGGACTCGTTCTTGTACGGGCCTTTTTCGAGGATCACAACATCGAGTCCCGCGGCCGCGAGGCCCGCCGCCACGCAACCTCCGCCGGCCCCCGATCCCACGATCACCACATCGCAGTTCATTACCTCGTCGCCGTCGAGAGGAACGGGCTTGAGGTTCTTCGGCGCGTCCGGCGCCGAACCCATAGGGCCGGGATAGCCGATGCGATCCCACTCCGGGCCTGGGTGGCCGTAGGCGGCGGCCAGTACCAGCGACAACACCGTCGCCGCGTACCGGCGCGACGCGGGGTTGGATCCGAACTTCCATTTCTGCAGGGCGCGTTCGGCATCGGACGCTTGCAACCAGGACGCGGGGACCCTGCGCCCCGTGAACATGAGTGCTCCCACTTTGGAGTCGACGAGCCGGGTCATGTTGATTACCTGGTCGAACTCCCCCTCGCTCGGCAACTTCCGCAGCGTGGTCAGCATGCGGGCCGGGATCTCCGGGGAGTAGCCGTCGCCGAGGGCCCCCCGTGCGAGCGCGGCAAAGGTTCGGGTGACCTGGGGGTGGACGGGCTTGGTGATCACGCCCCCAGTTTTACCTCCCCCGGCGATAAACGCCATCCGTGTGACGCTTTACCGATGCCGAGCGAGCGAGTGGCCCTGGTGGGAGGGACGTCCCTGGTGGGGTCCGACCTCGACGTCGTCGACGACGCGGTCATCGTCATCGAGAACGGTCGGATCGCCGCGGTGGGCTCGAGCGGAACCGCGCGTGTTCGAGAGCCGGCGACGACGGTGGACACAACCGGCTCGCTGTTAATGCCGGGGTTTATCGACGCGCACGTCCACATCGGATTCCATCCGCCCGAGACGGTGCTCGCCAATGGAGTTACGACCGTTCGGGACCTGGCGTGGCCGCCGAAGGTGATCCATCGCCTCGCCGAGCGGTCGCGGGACTCCGCCTTCCCGGGCCCCCTCATCGTGGCCGCCGGGCCGATGCTCACCGCGCCCGGGGGTTATCCCACGAGGGCTGCCTGGGCCCCGGAAGGAACCGGCCGCGTCGTCGACGGGCCGGACGACGCGCGCGCGGCCGTCGCCACGACGGTCGAGGAGGGGGCGGCCATCATCAAGGTCGCCCTCAATCCGGAGGCGGGTCCGACCCTGGACGGCGACACCCTGACCGCGGTTGTCGAGGCCGCGCACGAACGCGGTTTGAAGGTAACCGGGCACGTCGCCGGTCTCGAGGAGCTCGACAAAGCGCTCGATGCCGGGATGGACGAGCTCGCCCACATGCTAATGAGCGACGAGCGCATCCCCGACGACACGATCGCGCGCATGGTCGAACGCGGCCTGACCGTGGTGCCGACCTTGTCGGTTCGTTTCGGGGGGGAACGTCGTACCGCGATCGACAACCTCCGACGTTTCCATCGCGCGGGGGGGCGGGTGATCTACGGAACCGATCTGGGAAATGCGGGCCCCCAACCGGGAATCGACGGGCGCGAGATTCGCGCCATGGCGGCGGCCGGGATGACCGTTTCGGAGATCGTGAGAAGCGCCACGGTCGACGCCGCGCGCTGGTTGGGGCTCGAGTCGAAAGGCGTTCTGGCGGAGGGAGCCGACGCCGACATCGTCGCGGTGTCGATCAACGGCCTCGACGAACCCGACGGGCTGACGAGAGTTGAGACGGTGTGGCGGGGGGGCATGCGTTTTCCCTAAGTGTTTCCCCTAAGGGGCTGTGACGTCCACGACCTCGATCTTCAACTGACCCGCGGGAACTTCGGCCGTCACGATCTCGCCCGCGCTTCGCCCCAACAACGATCTCCCTATCGGAGAATCGGGGGTGAGAACGTCGTGCTCACCCTTTTGCTCGCGCAAACCCAACAGATAGGTCTCGGGTTCGTCACCCTCCATCCGGATCGTCACGAGTTTGCCCGGCTGCACCTTTCCGTCGTCTTCGACATCGACGATCTCCGCCTTCTCGATCATCTGCTTTAGCTGTCGGACGCGCGCCTCTTGCATGCCCTGCTGTTCGCGCGCCGCGTGGTACTCGGCGTTCTCGCCCAGGTCGCCGTGGGCGCGCGCCCGGGCGATCTCGCCGATTATGTGTTCGCGACGCGGGCCCTCGAGCTGATCCAGCTCCTGTTTGAGCCGAGCGTAGGCTTGCTTGGTCATCTGGGGGTTCGGCTGTTGTTCATCCATAACGTCATTGTAGGTAACCCGGGCGGCCCCCCGGTAAGCAGACCGGGCCGGTGCGCGCCCGCATAGGATGTCGCCCCATGGCAGACAGACTCCAAGGCAAGGTGTGCGCGATTACGGGGGCCGGACGCGGCATCGGTCGAGCCATCGGGGAGGCCTTCGCGGCCGAGGGCGCACGACTCGTAATTAACGACGCGGACTCGGCGGCCGCCAACGCGGTGGTCAACGAGCTAACGGCTGCGGGCGCCGAAGCGGTCGCACACCATCATCCGATCGGCACCGTCGAAGCCGCGGAAACCCTGATCTCGGCGGCTATAGACGGCTTCGGGCAACTCGACGTCCTCGTGAACAACGCGGGCATCCTGCGCGATCGCATGCTTCACAACATGTCGGAAGAGGAATTCGACGCGGTCATCGCCGTCCACCTAAAGGGAACCTGGGCATGCGGGCGTTCGGCGGTACAGCACTGGCGGCCTCTTGCGAAAAAAGAAAGCGACGACGGCTCCCCCAAGCACCGCAAGATAGTCAACGTCACCTCCGCGTCCGGTCTCATCGGTTCGCCGGGACAGTCGAACTACGCGGCCGCCAAGATGGGCATCGTCGGGCTGACCAAGACGTGGGCCAAAGAGCTCGGTCGCTACGCGATAAACGTGAACGCCGTGGCGCCGGCGGCCCTCACGGCGATGACTGAGCCCCTCGTCCAGGACGCGGAGCAGCGAAAGGCGCGACTCGCTCGCTTTCCGCTGGGTCGCTACGGCGAGCCGGAGGAGATCGCGCCGGCCTTCGTCTATCTCGCATCGGACGAATCGAACTACGTGACCGGCCAGGTGCTTTGTGTCGACGGCGGACTGGTCATCTAAAGTCCGAGATATGGAGAGAGCCTGGCCCTTCGAAGACACCCCCGAGCCGGTGCGGCGGCTAAAGAACCCCTCCGACTTCTTGGATCGTTACCGCGAGGGAACCGAGGCCGTGCTCGTTCGCATCGGTCTCCATGACACGCAGCTCGTGCTGATCGACGGGGAGGGGCGGTGGCAGCGGTGGGTCTATCACTCCTTCGACGAAGCGAAAAGTGCCGCGGCCCAGCTGGGCATACCGGTGCATGAAAACGAATACCCGGAAGAGACCCGGGTCCGAATGAACGCTGGCCGTCGTTCCGCAGCCGACTTTGACAAGGGCGCCTATCCCGAACAGGGCCACGTGGGTCCCGTCATCGAGTACCCCGAGAACCGCCCTCGCCAGAAGGACCTGGCTCGAAAGGAGGTCGATCCGGCTCCGAAGCGGCCGGGTTAGTCCTCGCGTTTCGCTCGACCTTCACGACGCGCGCCTCGTGCACGCGACGCATGGCCGCGGTGCCCGGCCAGCGTCTTTCCACCCTCTTCTTCCAATGCCGAACGACGACGCCCTTCAACGCCGCGCGCGTCGGCGGCAGCAAGAGCAAGAGGCCCACCGCATCGGTGAGAAAGCCGGGCGTTAACAGCAACGCCCCTCCCAGGAGAATGAGCGCCCCGTCGGTGGCCTCTTTGGCCGGCATCTCACCGCGCCCGAGCGACGCCTGCATGTTGCGCCACGTCGCCATCCCCTGCCGTTTAAGCAGCCAGGCGCCGGCGACGGAGATCCCGATGAGTGACAGCACGGTGGGCACGACGCCGATCGCGTCGGCGACCTGCAGGATCGCCCACAGTTCTGCAACGGGGACTGCCAACAACAGCACGAAGAGAAGAAGGCCCATCTACTCAGTATGCGTCGGACGATCTGTTATGAGTAGCGCGTGACGAAGTTAACGACGCTCAAGGACCTCGATTTCGAAGACGCCCTCCAGCTGCACGACGAGGGAGCCGCCTTCGTCGACCTTCGGGATACGGACGACTACCTCGAGGTACACATACCCGGGGCGCTCGGCCTTCTCTACGAGGGCGGGCCCGGGATGCCGGTGCGGGCGCGCGATTGCATACCGCTCGCGACCGGCCTCATCCTGCTCGACTTCGACTCGATCGATCTCGATGTCGCCGGAGCCGCCTTGAAGGGAAAGGGGTTCGCGGTGTGGGGACGGGTTTCGGACGGCATCAACCAGTGGGCGGCGCAGGGCGGCCGCCCTTCGTCGACCGAGGTCGTGACGGACATGAAACCTCCGCCGGGCACCATCTTGGACGTGGCCGATCCTGGCGCCCGGCCCCCGAAGGACGCGACCAGGGTCCCGGCCGAGAACATGTGGGATGCCGCCGAGGACTTCGCCTACCAGGGACGGATAGTGCTCGCGGCCGGCTACGGGGTGCGCGCCGCGCTCACGGTGGGCATGCTCGAGCGAGCCGGCGTCAAAGAGATCGTCTTCTGGAAGACCCGCCCGGCCCCCCCACGGCTATGAGTCGCTGTGGTCGTCTACTCCCTTGGCGATGAGAAAGCCGCGGGCCCTCTCGGTGAGCGGGTAGCGGTTAACCAGCTCCCAGAATCGTGGGGAGTGATCGGCAACCAGCAGATGAGCGAGCTCGTGCACGATCACGTAGTCCCGCACCCAGTGAGGGTAGTCGGCCAGGGCGAGTGAGACGTGGATGGAACGATCTTCGGGCGCACAGGAGGCCCAGCGGCTTTTCTGCGGCTCCACCCAGCTGATCTCCCGGGCGCGCACGCCTCCGAGATAGAGGTCGGCCAGCTCCTCGGCGCGGCGCTGCAGCGCGTTGCCCTCGTTGAGGCGGTCCCGGCGCCGGCGGTGGGCCATACGGGCCGCCATACGGTCGACCCACTCTCTTTCCTCCGCCCGCGACAGCCGCGAGGGCACCGAGACCACGAGCGCCCCCCCGACGATCTCCGCCGAGATCGTCTTCTTTCGCCGCTCGCTCCGGACGACCTCGATCCGCTCGAACTCGGCCTCGACGCCGGGCACGTCGACGGGCAATCTATTCGCCGTCATGGGCGCATCCTAGAGTTGACGGGGGCCCCGAAGGCGGTTTGTACCGCGAGTACAAAAGAAATGGCTCTTCTCTGACCGCCACTCGGTTGCGGAACCTTGTGAATGCAATCACAATGTGGGAAGCGAACAAAAGACGTCCCGCACAAGGGACCTCGAGCCCCCTCCGTTATCCGCCCATCCCCCCCGGCGGAGGGGGCTCTTTTCTTTGTCCGGGTCCGTCGCTCCCACATCGGGGCCGCATCTAGAGATCTCGGAGTTCCCCCCACAGGCGGGCCACTCCATTGTGGATCAAACGTCCGCCGTCGACGACCTTGGAGCCCGCCCACCTGCCGGCAGACACGAGCGCACGGCCGCCGTCGACGGCCCTGTCACCCGCCCACCTCAACCCGTCGCCCACGCGGCCGGCAGACCATCTCGTGAGTGCCCAGCCGCGCCGCGCCGCCCACCAGCCGGCGCGCGCCGCGCCCGACACCCCGAGCGACTCGATCTCGCTCCACACGTCGTCGAGGCCTTTTTGAAGAGCTCCGACTGTTCGGCCCATAACCGGGCCCCACTTGTCCCATGCGCCCCGACACGAGGGGGCCGCGTCCCGAACGAACGCGTAGGCAAGGGCGCGACCCTCCTCGGAGGACACGACCGCGACGTGTCCGTTTAACCCCTCCGGCCGAAGAATGCGAAAGTGCTCTCCTTCGATCGCTGCACTCGACGCCGGAACGATGCCGTCGTGCGGCATCGCAAGTGCCAGAACGCGCGTTCCGAAGGTCACGTCCTCGCCGCGAAGCCCGGCGATCAAGTCCGCATCGGGCTCCATATCGTGCAGCGACCGGGCGCGTGGGTTTGGGACGGGTCCCCCGTTCGCGGACCACTCCGCAAGCGCATCCACCAGCTTCGAACCGAACAGGGTCCGGTCCTCCAAATCGGCGACGACCTGCGCCAGCGGCGTCCCCTCGTGCGGGGTCCCGTAGGTCACGAGGTGTTCGATACGCGGGACGCGCGGGTCGAAGGAGCCGACCCCAAAACTCAAAGCTACGCGCGCCACCAGCCCCCCCTGCGAGTGAGCGAACACATCGACTCCGGCACCGGGATGTTTTCTTCCTATCGCGAGCAGCAGGTCCTTGAACCGCCGGGCCGACCGCGCCAGCGCGCGGTAGGTCGCCGCGCGCTCGTAGGGCTCGTGAAGCGAGTCGAGATCGACGCCGTCGTAGGAGAAGCGGTAGACGCGCTCGTCGGGATAACCGAGAGCCCAGGGACCGTGGCGGCGATCGTAGATGAAGGCCTCGGAAGACCCCGACGTGTGGCTGCCGAGTCCCGCCACGGCGATCGCTACATTGTCGCTCGGCGGAGGCGGCGAAACCTCGAGCTCCGCCGGGTCGCGACACCCTCGCACGGCCGCTCCGGCCCCCTCGTGTGCCGCCGTCAACTCATACGGAAGCTCGTCGAGGAGCGACTCGGACAAGGGCGCGAGGTGGATGGCTCCACTCACGTCCAGGCGGCCGAGATAAAGGACGGGATCGACGTAGTCCCCGTCGAGCTTCACCCCGAAATGGAGATCGTCGAACGCTCCCGGATGCGCTTTACCCGTAACACCGATAAATTGACCCTCGGCGACCTCGTCGCCGGTTGTCACGTCGACGCGCGTGAGGATGGAATAGGTGCTCTTCAGCCCCGCGCCGTGGTCGATGCTCACAACCAGGCCGCCGGCGACGGCGCCCGCAAACGAAACGGTCCCCGCACCGGCGGCGCGCACGACCTCACCGGAAGCGACGGCATAGTCGATCCCGCGATGACCGGCACCCCACGCGCTTGCCGGCGCGTCGTAATGCCGCTCGATCGGCGCGTCGACCGGCGGGCTCAGCGGAAAGGTGCCTGCCTGGGCGGTCATAGAGCTCGCGAACGCGCCGCAAACGACAAGTACCGCCGCAATCGCTTTGTTCACCAACGCAGCGTCCGCCGCGGAATGCCGCGCGTCTGTGACCTAGGTCACGCGTGCACCTCGGTGCCGTTCTCTCCTTCGAGAGCACTTTCGCAGTTCTCGATCGAGGAGATCACGCCGGGACGGCCGGTCGCCTCGACAAAACGGCAGAGGGCCTCGATCTTGGGCGCCATCGTTCCGCGGGGGAACTCGCCGGCCGCGAGCAGGTCGCGCAGCTCCGCTACTGCTACCGATCTAAGCGGCCATTGCTCGGGCGTGCCGAAGCCGCGGTAGACGTAGTCGACGTCGGTCAAAACGACAAAGCGCTCGGCCCCCAGGTCGATCGCCAGCAGCGCGCTGGCAAGGTCCTTGTCGATAACCGCGGCGACCCCGCGCATCTCGCCTTCGGGTCCGCTGATGACCGGGACTCCCCCACCACCCGCCGCGATAACGACGGCCCCGTCGTCGACCAACGATCTGATCGCGCTCGCTTCGACTATCTCCAGAGGGTCGGGCGATGCGACGACGCGTCTCCAGCCGCCGCGATGTTTGTCTTCGATGAGAACCCAACCGCGCGCCTGCAGGTCGAGCACGCGTTCGGCCGGGATCATCTCCCCTATCGGCTTGATCGGAGCTTCGAAGGCGGGGTCGTCCTCCGAGACGACGACTTGGGTCACCACCGACACGACCACCGCCGAGATGTCGGCCCCGTGAAAGGCATTGACGAGGCTTTGCTGCAGCACGTAACCCATCCCGCCCTGAGTGTCCGCCACGCAGATGTCGAGGGGAAGCGTCGGAAGATCGCCGTACTCGCGTCCCAACTCGCTTCGCAGGAGGTGGTTGCCGACCTGGGGACCGTTCCCGTGGGTGACGACCAGACGCCACTTGCCGGAGGCCACGAGGGGGACCAGGTGAGACGCGGTCAGCGCGGTGCGCTCGAAATCTGACTCGACCGAGTCGTCCCCGACGGGGCTCTGCATCGCATTGCCCCCGAGGGCGACCACGACTATCGGAGGCGCGTCCTTACGCGCGGGATCCCGGCTCACCCCACAAGCCTAGATACGCGGTGGCCCCGCGCGCGGATTTACGACCCTTAGGTCAGATACAGCCTCACGTAGTAGATCCCGAAGTAGACGAGAAAGGCGATCGCCGCCACCCACATCATCGGCCGCACCTCCGCCGCCTTTCCGCGCGTCAGCTTGATGAAGACATACGAAACGAAGCCGGCGCCTACGCCGTTGGTGATCGAGTAAGTAAATGGCATCACGACGATCGTCAAGAAGGCGGGGATCGCGACCTCGATGTCGTCCCAGGGGATCTCTCGCACGACCGTCATCATCAAGAACCCGACGATGACCAGGGCGGGGGCCGCGGCCTGCAACGGAACGATCTCGGCCAGCGGGGAGAACAGGATCGACAGCAAGAAGAGAACCCCGGTCACGACCGCAGTGAGCCCCGTGCGGCCGCCGGCCGCTATGCCCGATGCGGACTCGATGAAGGTCGTGTTCGAAGACGCGGAGAAGGCACCGCCGACTGCGGCCGCGGCCGAGTCCACGACCAGGACGCGATCGATATCGGGAAGGCGGCCGGCGGAGTCCAGCAGGTTCGCCTCGCGACCCAATCCGATGGCGGTCCCCATCGTGTCGAAGAAGTCCGACAACATGATTGAGAAAACCGCGAGGACCGCGGCGATGATCCCCATCTCGGCGAAGAACCCGAACGAGAAGTCGCCGATCAGAGAGAAGTCGTCTCCTCCCGGCACCTTTACAAGCGAGCCCCAGTTCGCGGCCCCCTCGAAACCCTCTCCGTTGAGAAAGGCCTCGTTCACGATCACCGCCAGCACGGTGCTGGCAAGGATCCCGATCAGCAGCGCCGCCCGCAAACCCCGCGTGTAGAGATAGATCGTAAGTAACAGGCCCGCGACGAAAACGCCGATGGGCCAGCCCTGCAACTCGCCGGCGGTACCGAATTGCAGGGGCGGACCGAACTCCCTACGCGTGGTGATCCCCGCGTCGACGAAGCCGATGATCGTGATGAACAGCCCGATGCCCACCGGGATGGCGTGCTTGAGAGGCAGGGGAACCGCGTCCATCACGGCCTGGCGGAACTTCGTCAGGACCAAAACTAAAATGATGAGTCCCTCGAGCACGATCACGCCCATGGCCTCGGGCCACGTCAGCTGGTACGACACCACCAGGGTCTGCGCCACGATCCCGTTGAGCCCGAGGCCCGCGGCGATCGCGAACGGATAGCGGGCGTATGCGCCCATGGCCAGAGTCGTGAGCCCGGCGGCCAGGGCGGTCACGGTCAAGACCGCCGCCGCCGGCAGCACGAACCCGTTGCGATCCGGTACCGACAGGATCGCCGGGTTCACGAAGAGGATGTAGGCCATCGTCATGAAGGTGGTTAGCCCCGCGATGACCTCCGTGCGCGCGGTCGAACCGCGCTCGGTGATGCCGAAATACCCGTCGAGTCCGCCGCGCCGCGTCGCCACCGACTTAGCCAAGGTTCCTCCTTGTCCGCCAGTCTTCCGACCCTGTCAGGCGTTTCATATCAAACACCAAGGTACGCGCGCCGAGGGAGTCCTTCCTAATACTCTCGGACCATGCCCGTAGTGACCCTGATCGAAGGCGATGGGATCGGTCCCGAGGTGTCGGCGGCCACCAGGCGTGTGGTCGACGCGCTCGCCACCGGCATCGAGTGGGAGATCCACACGGCCGGCCTCCCCGCCATCGAAACCCACGGGGCACCCCTGCCCCCCCACGTCCTCGAATCGATCAGGCGAAACAAGGTCGCTCTCAAGGGACCCGTTACGACCCCCGTCGGGACGGGTTTTCGCTCGATAAACGTGGCCCTGAGGCAGGAGCTCGACCTCTACGCCAGCGTGCGCCCCTGCCGGCTCTTCCCGGGCGTGTCGTCGCGCTTCTCCGAGGTCGACATCGTCGTCGTCCGCGAGAACACCGAGGATCTATACGAGGGCATCGAGTTCGAGAAGGGCTCGAAGGAGACCGCCAAGCTCCGCGGCCATCTCAAGTACATGCACAACTTCGCGCTCCCGCTGGACGCCGGCGTCTCGATCAAGCCGATTTCGATAAGCGCGACGAGAGCGATCGTCGAGTACGCCTTCGTTCACGCCCAGAAATTCAAAAGACGCAAGGTCACGCTCGGGCACAAGGCGAACATCATGAAGTTCTCCGACGGGGTGTGGCTCGAGACCGGACAGCTGATCTCCCGGGACTTTCGCGACGTCGGCTTCGACGAGATGCAGGTCGACGAGCTGGCGATGTGGCTGGCGTGGCACCCGGAGGATTTCGACGTCATCGTTCTGCCGAACCTCTACGGAGACATCATCTCGGACCTGTGTGCGGGGCTGATCGGAGGATTGGGACTGGCCCCCGGGATGAATATAGGCAAAGAGTTCGCGGTCTTCGAACCCACCCACGGCAGCGCCCCCGACATCGCCGGCCGGCAGATGGCGAACCCGATCGCCATGATCCTCTCGGCCGCCGCCATGCTGGGTCACCTCGGCATGTTCGACAAGGCGAAGGCGATCGACGGCGCGGTGGCGGCGGTCTTGAGCGAGGGCAAGGTGCGCACCGCCGATCTCCGACCGGCCGGCCCCCCGGCCGGCACCGACGCCGTCGCCGACGCCGTCGCCGCGCGGCTGTGATCTGAGCCATCATGTCGACATGAGCTCTGAAATCCTTCGTGGGGGGACGTCCGCCGAGCCGGACTACCCCCCCATACCCCCCACCCCTCTCGTCGACGGCTTCGGTCGCGTGGCGACCGATCTCCGGATCTCGGTGACCGACCGGTGCAATTTCCGGTGCCGGTACTGCATGCCCCCCGAGGGCCTGCCGTGGATGCCGAAAGACGAGCTGTTCACCTACGAGGAAATCACGCGAGTGGCACGGGTGCTCGTGGGTCTCGGCATCACGTCGATAAAGATCACGGGCGGGGAACCACTGGTTCGCCGCGACGTCCACAAGCTCGTCGCGCAGCTGCGGGATATCGACGCCGACCTCGACATCTCGCTAACGACCAACGGGTATCTCCTCGCCGAGTTCGCCGAGACGCTCTCGGGGGCCGGGCTGAATCGCGTAACCGTGTCGTGTGATTCGCTTCTCCACCACCGCTTCAAAGAGATCACGCTTCGCGATGCGCTATCGCAGGTGCTCCGCGGCCTGGAGGTTGCCGCGGATGTGGGCCTGACTCCGGTAAAGGTCAATGCGGTGATCATGCGCTCGGTTAACGAAGACGAGGTCGTGGCCTTCGCACGCCTGGCGCGGGCGACCGGCTACGCCATCCGCTTCATCGAGTACATGCCGCTCGACGCCCAAAGTGCGTGGACGCAGGAGAAGGTCGTGTCCGGGCGATCGGTCCTCGCTCGTATCGGCGACGTTTTCGAGCTGAACCCAAGGGCCGCCACCGGCCCGGAGCCCTCGACCGATTACGTCTTTGCCGACGGTGCGCCGGGCTCCGTGGGGATCATCCCCTCGGTGACCGAGCCCTTCTGCTCGACCTGCAACCGCCTGCGACTCACCGCCGACGGCCAGCTACGCGCCTGTCTGTTCGCGCTCGAGGAGACAGATCTGCGCGGCCCCTTGAGGGCCGGGGCCTCCGATGCAGAGCTCGAGTCCATCGCGCGCGCATGCGTGGCGGGAAAGTGGGCCGGGCACCGGATCGGTCGAGGTGACTTCGTCGCGCCGGCTCGCTCGATGTCGATGATCGGTGGCTGAGACCGGCTCTCCCCGCAGCCTCCGCTGCGACATCACCGAGGGGTCCCTCGACGTGCCCGCGGCGATCGACGAGGTCGCCGGTCCCTCGTGCGGAGGACTAGCCGTGTTCGTGGGAACGGTGCGCGAGTCCGCGGCGGCGCCGGAGGGTTCCGGCCGGCCGGTCGTGCGGTTGGAATACGACGCGCACCCTCAACTGGCAAAGCGACGGTTGGAGGAGATCGGCGAGGAGGCCCTGCGCCGGTGGGACGTGAAAAAGCTCGTGGCCGTTCACCGCAGCGGAGCCTGCGCGCTGGGAGAGCCCACCGTGGTCGTCGCCTGCAGCGCACCCCATCGCGGTGACGCGTTGGAGGCCTGTCGCTTCGTGATCGACACGATCAAGTCGACCGTGCCCATCTGGAAGCGGGAGGTCTATGCGGACGGCTCCTCGTGGGTGGGCGCCGAGGGGGCCGGGGACGCGCATGGCTAGAGACGGAGCGGTGGTCACGGTCAGCGACAGCCGCGCGGCCGGCCGCGCTCCGGACGAGTCAGGCGACGCGGCGGAACGATGGTTGCGCGCACACGGCGTCGAGCCCGTAGCGCGCGAACTCGTGGCGGACGAAAGGCAAGACATAGAGGCCTCTTTGCGCCGGCTGATCGCGGAGGGGATCGCCGTCGTGCTGACGACCGGAGGCACCGGGCTCGGCCCCCGCGACGTCACGCCGGAGGCCACCGGCGCGGTACTCGACAGACGAGCTCCGGGCCTTGCCGAGCTCATGCGCGCCGAGGGGATGAAGAAGACGCCACTGGCCGCGCTGGGCCGCGGCGTGGTGGGCGCGGCCGGTGGGACTCTGGTCGTCAACCTTCCCGGAAGCGTTAGGGCGGTCGAGGACAGCCTTGCCGCCCTGGAGCCCGTGTTCTCCCACGCCCTTGATCTGCTGACGGGGCACACCGAGCACTGATCCCGCCGCCACCTCGCCTCGCGCGCTACCCTTCGGCAAGCGATAAGGAAAATGCGACTAGCAAGGAGGTCCGATGGTCGACGATCACGCGACGGTGACGGGCGCACCGCTCGCCGAGCACACTCCGGCGGAGGCTCCCCTGCTGCGGAGACTTCTGGCCGAGTTCATGGGGACTCTCCTCCTCGTGGCGGTGGGATCGGGTGCTGCGACCGTCTTTTTGCTGGGTCCGGCCCAGCGGTTCGACCTGCTCGCTACCGAGAACGCGCTGAGCGGCGCTCCCGAGGAACAGGCGGTTTTTCAATCGATCTTCAGCAACTCGCTGGGCGATCTCCTGGGCGTGGCGCTGGCGTTTGCCTTCATCCTCGCGGTGCTGGTCTATGCACTCGGTGGCGTGTCGGGTGGTCACTTCAACCCGGCGGTGTCGTTCGCTCTGGCTTCGGTCCGGCGTTTTAGTTGGAAAGACGTCCCCCTTTACTGGCTCGTTCAGTGTCTGGGCGGCATCGTGGGGGCCGTGCTGATCTTCGGCATCTACAAAGAGCAGGCGTCCGAGGTCATTTCGGCGGTCCAGCAACTCGATCCTGCCACCGGACAACCTGCGGGATCGTCCGATGTGCCCACCGCGATCCTCTTCGGAGGCACGGTCGTCGATGAGGGCATCGAGTTCTGGCAAGCGCTGCTCGCAGAGGCTCTCATCGGCTTCATCCTCATGACGGCGATCATGGCCGTGGCCATCGACCCGCGCGCCCCCAAGGGCTGGTCGGGACTCATCATCGGTATCTCGCTCGGGGCCGGCATCCTGCTCACCGGACCGGCGACGGGTGGCTCCGCCAACTTCGCCCGGAGTCTGGGGCCCTTCGTGACGGCGTTTTTCTTGCCCAAGGAGGATCCGAGCATCCCGTGGAGCGACCTCTACGTGTATGCCGCCGGTCCCCTCATAGGAGCTCTGCTGGCGGCCTTCGTCTACGAGGCGGTCACGGGAATGGAAAGGGTCTCACCGGCCCCGGGCCCGGGAGCCGCGACTCCTTCGGGCGAGGCCCTCGTGGACGAGGTGGACGAGCCGGCTACCGGCGAGGTCGTCCCGGAGCCGACCTCGGCCCCGCGGACACCTCCGCCACCCTCGCCTTAACAGAAATACGTATTTATAGAAACAAAGCTCTCCGGCAACTACGAATCGTAGTCGCCGGGGAGTAGTCCCCACCTGGGATTTCTCTT
>JALZEI010000259.1 GCA_030862115.1 Actinomycetota bacterium | reverse complement strand
GGCCCGGCCGAAGCCGGGCCTTCTGTGCATCAGGAGTTCCTAGCTCGACAGCGCCGCCCGGTCGCCGACGTTGATCGAGATCCGGCGGGGCTGCACCTCCTCGGCGTAGGGAATCGAGAGCTCGAGGACGCCGTTGTCGAAGCGGGCGTTGATTGCCTCGAGATTCAGACCCTTGCCGAGCGACACGCGCTGCGTGAAGTCGCCGTAGAAAGAGCCCCGACGCACCCAGCGGATCTTGTCGGCATCCCAGTGGAACTTGCGGGTGCCGTTGATCAGAAGGGTGTTCTCCTGGACCGCGACCTCCACCTCGTTAGGGTCGACGCCCGGGAGATCCATGCGGATCACGAGCTTGTCGTCCAGGTGGAACACGTCGGTCGGGACGTCGTAGCCGGCTCCGCCGTTCCAGCGGGGGCCGGGGTCTCCGAAGAAGTTCCGGACGACCTCATCGAAAGCGGTGCGGGGCTCGAGAGGGTTGACTCCTCGCATCTGGCCACCTCCTCAACTAGAGGACCGATATTTCAGTGGCTTTATAGCACAAACCTGCTGGCCTTGTCAACAGTAACTCTAAGTCGTAAGGACTCAAGTCCGCTAGTCCGCCGCCCGGGTCACGCCCATGGCCGCCAGGATGCGCCGCTCCCACCGGGTCGAACGCTCCTCTCCCTCCTGCCCTTTTCTGGTGCAATGGGCGAGCTCATGCCCCACGATCACGGCCCAGAACTGGCGCAGGTTGGGAGGCGGCGCGTCCAGGCTCCCCTGTTCGTAGTAGGTGCGCTGTAGGCCGACGTCGTCCTCCAGTGCCCGCGAGAAGATGAGGACGTCGCACACAAGCCCGTCGGGGCCGGGCCCTATGTCCACCGTGAAAAGAGAATCGGCCAGGTGGCCGTCCTCCGGTATTCGGCTCTCGGTAGGTCTCGTTCTCACGATGACGAAATCCAGGTGCCCGGTCAGCTCGTCCCAGAACCCGAGTTTCTTCAGGGTCCGGATGGCGCTGTCGACCCGCGCGCGATCGCCTCTCGTGTAGCCATGGTTGTCGATACGGGGCTCAGGGGGCCGGGTCTTCTTTCTCTTCTTCGGTTGCCGGGGCTGCGTCTCCTGGGGCGCGTTCGTCGGCGCCGAGCGACGGTCCTCGGAGACGTCGCGACGAACGTCCTCGCTACATCCGGTCGTCACCAAGCCGACCGTCATCAGCGCCGCGATTGCTCGCACTCCGAGGGCCGGGTTCACTCAGTAGCCGAGCTCAACGTCGACGACGCCCTCGAGAGGCCGGCCCGAAACGAAGTGCGCGACGTTTCGACGAACCACACTTCGAAGTTCGGGGAGCGCCATGTCCCACGTATTGGCGATGTGCGGGGTGATGACCACGTTGTCCATCCCCCAGAGAGAATGGCTCTCCGGGAGTGGCTCCGGTTCGGTTACGTCCAGAGCCGCCCCCGCGATCCCTCGGCTCGAAAGGGCCTCGACAAGTGCATCGGTATCAACGAGGGAGCCGCGCGCAACATTTACCAGCCACGCGGAAGATCGCATGCGCGACAACATGTCGGCATCGATTAGGTGTCTCGTCTCGGGGGTGGCGGCCGCGGCGAGCACGACGAAGTCGGCCTCGCCGATCACTTGTCCCAACGAATCGGATGTGATCGTGGCCTTCGCGCCGGCCAGCGGGCGACCGGATCGATTGACGCCGATCACGCGCGCCTCCAAGGGTCCGAGCATCGCCGTCAGGTGCGATCCGATACCACCCGTGCCTATTACGACTGCGGTTCTGTTCTTGAGGTCGAACTCGGGAAGACCCAAACCGGCCTCTCTCCACCGCCGCTCTCTCGCATGGAAGTGGATGAGCCTTGCGGCACAGAGCATGAGAGCAAGAGCGTGCTCGGCGGTACTCCGCCCGTAGGCGCCTTTGGTGCACGTCCACGTCCGCTCTGTATCCAGCACCCCCGCCGCCACAAAAGACTCGATCCCCGCAAAGGGAAGCTGTACCCAGCGAACAGGCGACGTCGCCAGGACCTCCTTGAGGCCCTCGGAGTCCCCGGGATTTGTCCACACAAGCCCGGCGGCTTCTTCGGGCGAGACCAGTGAACCCCCGCTCTCCTCTACCGCAGCCCGGAGTTCGTCGTCCACGAAAGGCTCGACCGCTATAGGAATGCCTTTCGTCATCAGAGAAGTGGCTCGCGTGCGGGATGCGCGTCGGATCCGCCACAGGTCGGACAGGTCACGTCGTCACCCTCCTGAAGGGGGAAGGTATCGCCACAGGATTCGCATCGAACGACTTGGATCGATGCGGAACCGTCGTCGGTCAAGGTGGTCAGGCCGCCTCCGCGGCGAGCATCTCCCGTAACCCCTCTTCGAGATTGCGCGGGGAGTAACCGAGGTCCCGTCGCGCCTTGGCGTCGGTCGCCCAGTAGGTCACTCCGTCCGACGTCTTGATGAGCTCCCGCAGGTTTGGCGGCAGGCCCATCATTTTCGTAACCAGAGGAGCCACAGGAATCGACGCCTTCACCGCCCACGCAGGCATCGTGAGCTTTATCGGCTTGCGTCCGCTGAGTTCCGCGACCTTGTCGACCAACTCGCCCAGAGTGGAGATCTCTCCACCGAAGACATAGCTTTCGCCGACCTGCCCCTTGTCGTGGGCCAGGATGATCCCGTCTGCGATGTCGTCTACGTAACCCATGTTGAAGCCCACGTCGGGAAAGGATTTGAAGCGAAGTTTGCCCGTAGACATATTGCGAACGAAGTTCCCGATCTCCGACTGGTCACCGGGCCCGTATACGCCGCCGGGTTGAGCAATGACGATCGGTGCCCCCTTCGCGATGCGGTCCTTGGCGACCGCGTGGGCCTTCAGCTTCGTTTCGTCATAACAGGAGAGGTAATTTCCGTCGTCCTCCCGTACATACGTCTCATCGACCACCCGGCCGCGCGTGTTACCGAAATATCCGACCGTCGATACGTAAACGATCTTCTTTACGCCGGCCCCCACCGCGGCATCCAGTGTCCGCTCCGTTCCACCGATGTTGGCGTCGCGCATCTCGTCACACTCACGAGTGGGGATCCCGACCTTGTAAACGGCCGCGATATGGAAGACGGCGTCGCATCCGGCCATCGACCTCTGCAGCTCTTGTCTAGAGGAAAGATCCCCCGCGACCGGCTCGCAGCCCAGGGCCTCCAATTCGGCCGCCTTTTTCGGGCTCCGAACGAGGGCAACCACGTCGTCTCCTCGATCGCGCAGCTTCCGCGCCACGTATCCGCCGATGAACCCGGTACCTCCTGTCACGAAAGCTCTCATCAGGCCAGCCTAGACGAGGCCGGGCGATGCAGCGGGTTACGAAGAGGCGCTCGTCGACGTCGGCTCATCTACCGCGGCGAAAACGAGCTCATCGCCCACCGCGTCGACGGTCACCGCGCGCCCGATGCTTCCGTCGAGAAGCCGAAGGGCCAGCTCGTTCTCGATCTCGCGTTGGATAAGCCTCTTCAACGGACGCGCCCCGTACGCGGGGTCGTAGCCCCGGTCCGCCAGATAGACCGCCGCCCCCTCGGTGACGACGAGGTCGATTCCGCGATCCGCAAGACGTTGCTTGAGGCGGTCGATCTGCAGACCCACGATGTTCGCCAGTTCCTGCCGATCCAGGCGGTGGAACACGATGATCTCGTCGAGCCGGTTCAAGAACTCGGGCTTGAACGAATCCCGCACCGTCGTCATGACTTTTTCCTGCATTGAGTCTTCGGATTCCTCCGGCGACAGGATCCACTGAGATCCCAGATTCGAGGTCATGATCACGACGGCGTTCTTGAAGTCGACGGTTCGACCATGCCCATCCGTCAAACGACCCTCGTCGAGTATCTGCAGGAGGGTGTTGAAGACGTCCGGATGTGCCTTTTCAATTTCGTCCAACAAGAGCACCGTGTAGGGGCGGCGTCGAACCGCCTCCGTCAGCTGGCCCCCCTCTTCGAACCCGATGTAGCCGGGCGGGGCACCTACCAATCGACTGACGCTGTGCTTTTCCATGTACTCGCTCATATCCAACCGAACCATGGCCCGCTCCTCGTCGAAGAGGAACTCCGCCAGAGCGCGTGCCAGCTCCGTCTTTCCGACTCCGGTCGGTCCGAGGAAAAGAAAAGACCCAATCGGCCGGTTCGGATCGCCCAGCCCGGAGCGAGCTCGGCGAATGGCGTTGGCTACCGCACGAACCGCTTCCGCCTGGCCCACGACGCGCTGATGTAGACCGTCCTCCATATGGACGAGCTTTTGGACCTCTCCCTCCATAAGTCTGGTTACCGGGATGCCCGTCCATCGCGACACGACCTCCGCGACGTCTTCTTCGTCGACCTCTTCTTTGAGGAACTTCCGGTCTCTTTGAACTTCGGCGAGTTGAGAGTTGAGTCGCTGAATCTCCTTATCGAGCTCCACAAGCTTTCCGTAGCGAAGCTCGGCCGCCCGGTTGAGATCTCCGTCGCGTTCGGCGCGCTCGGCCTCCCCCCGCACTTTTTCGATCTCCGCTTTCAGAGAGCGGATGGCATCGATGGCTTTCTTCTCTTGCTCCCAGTGAGCCTTCATGCCGTCCATGTCCTCGTGCAGACCGGCGAGCTCCTGCTCGATACGTTCGAGCCGCTCCTTCGAGGCCGCGTCCTTCTCTTTCTGCAGGGCCGCGCGCTCTATCTCCAGCTGTTTCGCACGACGGTCCAGAACGTCGATCTCCGTCGGCATCGAATCGATCTCTATCCGCAGGCGCGAAGCCGACTCGTCGACGAGGTCGATGGCTTTGTCGGGCAGGAACCGTCCGGTCACGTAGCGATCGGAGAGCACGGCTGCTGCCACCAACGCGGCGTCCTGGATTCGGACTCCGTGATGTACCTCGTACCGCTCCTTGAGGCCCCGGAGGATCGCGATCGCATCCGGCACGCTGGGCTCCCCCACTACGACGGGCTGAAAGCGTCGCTCGAGGGCGGGGTCTTTTTCGACGTGCTTCCTATATTCGTCGAGAGTCGTTGCTCCCACCATTCGCAGCTCTCCTCTGGCGAGCATGGGCTTGATCATGTTGCCCGCATCGACGGCCCCTTCGGCAGCGCCGGCGCCGACAACGGTGTGAAGCTCGTCGACGAAGGTAATGATCTGACCCTCCGAGTCGGCGATCTCCTTCAACACGGCCTTCAAGCGATCCTCGAACTCACCTCTGTACTTCGAGCCGGCAACCATGGCCCCGATGTCGAGTGCGATGAGACGTCGATTCTTCAGCGATTCGGGCACGTCGCCGGCGACGATCCTGTTCGCAAGCCCCTCGACTATGGCCGTCTTCCCCACTCCCGGCTCCCCGATGAGGACCGGGTTGTTCTTCGTTCGGCGCGACAACACCTGGATGACGCGTCGGATCTCCTCGTCTCGCCCGATGACGGGATCGAGTTTCCCCGCCCGCGCCGCCTCGGTGAGATCCCTGCCGAAACGTTCAAGGGCCTGGTATTTGGCTTCGGGGTTCTGATCGACCACGCTCTGCGAGCCGCGCACGTCTTTGAGCGCGGTGAGGATCTTGTCGCGCTCTACGCCGGCACCGGCGAGAACTCTCGACGTGTCGTCGCCGTGCTCCAACATAGCCAGGAACAGGTGCTCGGTCGACACGTACGCGTCGCCCAGGGCCTCGGCTTCCCGGAACGCGATATCCAGAATCTCCCGCAGGCCGGCCGAGAGAAAGGTCTCGGTCCCGCCGTAGACCTGTGGCGCGCGCCCGACGACGTCGTCAAGCCGACCCAACAGGGTTCGGGGGTTGACGCCCACCCGGTGGAGAAGGGGTAGGACGACCCCGTCGGACTGAGACACGAGCGCGACGAGAAGATGGGCCGGCTCGACCTGCTGATGGCTACGCTCGGCCGCCACGCGCTGGGCCGCGGCCAGGGCCTCTTGCGATTTAAGAGTCAGTTTTTCGAAATCCAATGGTGCCTCCGGTGCATGAGTTAAGTGCTAAGTATTATAATATCTAAGTGTATGTCAGGCAACTTTATCGGGCGGTGCAGGGGCGTCGTAGGCATCGGCCGGTGATATCTTTTTCGCACCCTCTTACCCCTCTCGACGAGATGAGGCTTCGGGGGCCTCGGGCCGTCGTCGACGCCCGGGAGGTCCGGAGGGCTGTTGGTGGGGTCCGCCCACGGGGCACGCCGCTTAACGCGAGGGAGACACTTGCGCGTAGATCTGAACTATCCGCTGACGCGGTATCTCTATCGACCCGTCTCGCGGCCGCTGGCCTCGCTGTTGTCGCGCACCTTCATGACGCCGATCCAGCTCACCTGGATAAGCGCCGTCTTCGCGGGCGCGGGAGGTGTCGCCTTCGGATTCCGCCTCTATCTGGTGGGGGTGGGCCTCACCCTGGTCGGTCAGATAGCCGACTGCGCCGACGGCGATCTCGCCAGGATGACCGAGAGAAGCTCGCGCACGGGCGCCTTCTTGGACAGCGTGCTCGACCGCTGGACCGACGCAGCCCTGATCGTCGGCCTGGGTTTTTCGGATCCGGATCGCTATGGAACCGCGGCCGCCCTCGCTCTCATCGGTTCGTTTTTGACGAGCTACGCCCGCGCGCGAGCTCAGTCGCTTGGTGCCGATTGCCCCGAGGGAATCGCCACCCGTGACGTTCGGATGCTGGTCCTCATGCTGGCGGCGTTGTTTAACTTCATCGCGGTCGGTCTGTGGATCGTGGCCGTGTCGGGTTTCATCACTTCGATCCAGCGAATGGTGTGGGCGATGCGCGACCTAACGAAGTTCGACACCAGGGACCGAGTCCGCAAGCGGCTCAATCACGGGGTGGGCGAGCCCGTCGACGCAAGCGAGCTCGAACTCTCTTAGGCGATCAGGTAGCCCTTTTGACGAGGGCCTCGGGCTCGAGCACGGTGATCCCGCGCCGGTGGGTATCTATCCAGCCGCGATTTCGAAGAGTCTGCAGCGCTTTGGCCACAGCTTCCCGGGACGACCCCGTCCAGCCCGCCAGCTCTTCCTGGGACAGTGGGATCGCTATACGTACGCCCTCGTCGCCCTCCTCGCCAAAGCGATCCATGAGCTCGACGAGCCGTCGAGCCACGCGGCCCACGGTGTCGTAAGCCGCGAACTCCACGCGCTTTCGGTCGGCGTCGCGCAGCTTCGCGCTGAGCAGCCGCAGTAATTGCAACGCAATGCGACCGTGCGTTTCGAGCCAGGACTTGAACTCGTCCCTGCCGAAAACCACGGTCTCCACGTCGTCCATGGCCGTGCCGGTCGCGGAGCGCGGCTGGTCGTCGAAGGCCGAAAACTCGCCGAGCAGATCGCCCGGCCCCCTCAGGGCAAGCAGGACCTCTTTGCCCTCCTCGGTGAAATAGGAGATCTTCACCCGACCCTCTTCCACCAGCACGACCCGGTCCGAGGTCTCCCCCTCGTTAAAAAGAGTCGTACCCCGAGGGAACCGTCGTCTGCGACCGAGCGCTCGCAGCTCCTTGAGCTCCTCGGGAGACAGCCCCGAGGAAAAAGTCTCGCCGTCCTGAATGTCCGCCATCGTCACATCTTCTACCGAAAAGACCCACTAGGTCCGGAGCGTCTCCTCGGTCAGTTCGGCTGTGTCCGAGTCGGGGGTCGAGATCCGCGTCCCGTTCCCCTCGAAATACCCATCCAGGTCCTTACGATCCAGCGACTCTTTCTCCAAGAGGACCGTTGCCAGGCTCTCGAGATCGTCCCGGTGGGCAGTAAGGATGGTGCGCGCCTTGTCCTGGCCCTCGAGCAGGATGGCCTTCACCTCCCGGTCGATCGCCACTTCGGTCTCCTCCGAGACGTCATCGCCCCGACGAAAAGCCGGAGCGAGAAACCTCGCTCCCGGATCGGAGATGTTTATGGGCCCCACGTTTTCCGACATACCGAACTCCATGACCATTCGCCGGGCGATCTCGGTGGCTTTTTTGAGGTCATCCTGGGCACCGGTCGTCGCGAACCCGAACACGATCTCCTCCGCGGAGCGACCGCCGAGCAGTACGGCAACCCGATCACGCAACTCGGGCTCCGACATCAGATAACGCTCCTCATCAGGAAGCTGCTGGGTATAGCCGAGCGCGCCGATGCCCCGGGGGATGATCGACACCCTGTGCACGGGGTCCGCGTGATCCACGAAACGAGCGACAAGGGCGTGGCCCAGCTCGTGGAACGCGACCAGCCGGCGTTCCTTGTCGGTCAGCACCTGGGAGCGGCGCTCTAGACCGCCGATTACCCTGTCGATGGCCTCCTCCAGGTCGACCATGTCGACCTGCTCCTTGTCCTTTCGCGCGCTCAGCAGCGCGCCCTCGTTGATGACGTTCGCGAGTTGTGCACCGGAGAACCCCGGTGTGCGTCGCGCCAGTACCTGAAGGTCGACGTCCGCGGCCAGCTTGACGCTCCGAGCGTGGATTACGAGGATCGCGTCGCGGCCTTTGATGTCGGGGAGATTGACCTGGATCTGGCGGTCGAAACGTCCCGGACGCAACAACGCCTGGTCGAGGACCTCCGGCCGGTTGGACGCCGCAACGATCAACACGCCGCTATTCGGTTCGAAGCCGTCCATCTCGGTGAGGAGCTGTTGAAGCGTTTGCTCCTGCTCCTGATGCGACCCCAGCTGGTTACCGGCAGCTCCGGAGCGGGCCTGGCCGATCGAGTCGATCTCGTCGATGAAGATGATCGCCGGCGCCTGCTGACGCGCTTGCTGGAAGAGATCACGCACGCGAGCGGCGCCCAGACCGACGAACAATTCGACGAACTCCGACGCAGAAACGTAATAGAAGGGCACGTGGGCTTCACCGGCAACGGCTCTCGCCAGTAGCGTCTTGCCGGTACCCGGGGGCCCGACGAGCAAGACGCCCTTCGGGATGCGGGCCCCCACCCGCGCGAACTTCTCCTTGTCCCGCAGATAGTCGACGAGCTCTTGAAGCTCGGCCTCCACCTCGTCCACGCCCGCGACGTCGTCAAAAGTGGTCTTCATATCGGCCCTGTCGTACAGCTTCGCCTTGTTCTTCCCGAGCGACAGGGGACCTCCTTGTCCGCCGAGCTGACTCCGGATGCGGCGGTAGATGAAGAAGTAGTAGAGCAGGGCTATCAACCCGAAAGGAAGCACCCACCCGAACAGGAAACTCACCCAGGGGCTGGGTTGAAGGCCGGAGAACTGCACGTTGTTCGCCTGTAGCTGCTCGATGAGGGTATTGATCTCAAAGTTGGGGGCTATCGTCGACGTGAACCGGATCTCCTCTTCGCCGGACGTATAAACGCCCTCGACCGACCTCTCCGCGATGTCCACCTCGGTCACTCGATCCTGCTCCACTAGGTTGAGAAAGCGGGAGAACGGAACCGACTCGGGACCGGGGAAGAGCGCGGTTTGCACCACGAGGAAGAGAAGGACCGCAGCTGACATCCACAGCAGAGTCGTTCGACGCTGCTTGGGATCGAACGGGCCCGTTCCTTCGTTCCGGGGCGGCGCCGCCGAGCCGGGACCCGGATTCTTTTTTGGGAATCTCTTCATGTGTCTCTCAGCCTAACCATCCGATTCCGGTACCTTCGACGGCGTGGCCCCATCCGAGCGATTCATCCTTCTCGTGGGCGGCGACCTTTTGGGGACCGATCGCCTGTTGACCGCCTCGCGCGCGGCCGGCTTTGAGTTAAGAAAAACGACGGTCGCCGGCCTCGAGGACGCCCTCGCCCATTCGTCGCCGGCCCTTCTCGTCATCGACCTCGACGGCGGCCGTCACGACGCCGTAAACGCCGTAGCGCGGGCTAGAGACCGCGGGTTACTTCCGGATCGAACCGTCGGCTATTTCTCGCACGTCGACACGACCTTGGCCGACTCGGCGCGCGCGGCCGGCATTGAGGCCTGGCCCCGAGGACGCTTTTGGAACTCTCTCGGCGACTTGCTCCCTAACGAACGGGGGTAGCCTCGAGGCGACCCAGCTCTGCCTGTATGAACCGGGCGAGCTCTCGAGCCTCCGCTTCCGGCAGAGACATTACGCACCGGGCCTCGCTATCGATCCAGACGCTGAATCGAACGTGGTGACCGGGAATCGTCACCGAGCCTTCAGGGCTGGAGAAGGTTTGTTCTTTGAGGTAGCAGGAGACCCGAAGAAAGGCTTGTTCCGGATCCCCATCGCTCACCTTTATCCCGGCGAAGTAGTTGACCCGTTTGGCCGGAGGATCGAGTAGATGCGAAGGCAAGGGAGCGGAGCAGCGAACGCAGAACGAATGTTCTGCGGGCTGCTGTAAACGGCACTGCGGGCAGTAGATATCTCGCACAGCCACCCCGCCGATCGCCCAGTGGTGTCGTGCGAAACCCTAGCAGCCCGCAGTGCCGAGGAGGAGTTACTAGCCGAGTATCCGAAGGAAGCTCGGGATGGCTACATCGCCGGATTCCGAAACCGCTATGCAGTGACCCTCGTGTGCCGGCAGATGCGCAAAGCCCGTGGCGTCGGCCATGCCCGGCGAGAACTTGCGCCTGATTCGTATCGGGATACTGACAGCGCCCCTCACATCCGTCGTTCCTGCGCCGTACAGGTAATTGTCACCGACGTTGAGGTACACGAATATGCCCGCGTCCCTGACGGGGACCATCGGGAGCCCGCTGTCAAATGAAGTGCGGCTGACGCGAGCCGTCACGTAGACGATCTCACCCAGGCGGTAGCGATGCCTGCCGGTGTCGAGGTCGAGATAGAGGGTTTCGCCGATCTCCTGGCTCGCCGCACATTCCTTTGCCGAGGCCGTTACCGCCGCGGGACCGGTCAATAGACCAACGCCGAGGGCGAACGCCACAAGACCTCTGAGTGCCCGATTTCTCATTTCTTCCTCCTCATGTTCGGCGGCTTCTTGTCGCGCCGCTTCCATGAGGTAACCCTGCCGATTTCCCCCCGGCCTCTCGATGCCGCGCCCTACACCCCGAGTGTGTATTTCTACACATTCGGCGATCGCTAGAGCTCTCGGGCCACCTTCGCCAGGTCCTGCGTGAAGGCTTTCAGCTCGAGTTCCCGCGTCTCCGCGTCGGGCGCCCTGAGGATCGAGGAGGGGTGGACGGTCGCCAGCACGAGGGGGGCGAGGTCCGATTCGATGAACTCTCCCCGCTGCTTGGTGATGCGGAAGTCGGACCCCAAAAGGGCCTGGGCTGCGGTGGCGCCCAGGCACACGAGCGCCTGCGGCTTGACGACCTTCAGTTCCGCCTCGAGCCAGGGCTTGCAGGCGGTGATCTCAGACATGTTCGGCTTCTTGTGGATCCGCCGCTTACCGCGCCCGACCCACTTGAAATGCTTTACGACGTTCGTCACGTAGGCCTTGCGCCGGTCGATGCCGGCGTCCTCGAGGGCGTCGTCGAGCAGTCGCCCCGCGGGGCCGACGAACGGCTCGCCGGCGATGTCTTCGCGGTCTCCAGGCTGCTCTCCGACCAACATGACCTCGGCCGAGCGGGTGCCCGCACCGAATACGGTTTGGGTTCCGAGCTTGTAGAGCTCGCAGGCGGTGCATCCGGCGGCCGCCTCGCGCAGCGACGGCAAGCTTGCCCTATCCGGCACCAGCGGTGCCGCGGTGGGAATCGGAGCTCTCGGCGTCACGGAACTTCCTTACCCACTGTTCGCTCGGCCGTCACGTCTAGCGCAGGCGCTCCCACACCATGATGAGGTTCTCGCCCTGACTCACCATGTGGGCGAGCTTCCATCCGTCCTCATAACGGCCGTTCAGCTTTCTCTGCAGGGAGCGCATGTTTACGTCGCCCTCGTTCACCTCGGTCTCGTAATGGTCTGCCATGGCGTCTCCTTTCGTTCGAAGTGGGGTTGCCCGCGACTATAGGGGGAATAGTCTGCCCGTCTCGGACGAAAGGAGAGTCGCAAATGAACGAAGGGAAGCAGTCGAACGGTCTCGAGTCGGTTACCCCCGAGCAGTTCGCGGAACTCGTGGGCTCGGCGGAAAACGACGATCAGATCAAAGAGGTAATTCACTCCGTCGGTACCGACGAGACCCTTAAACGGATTTTTGAGGGTTTTGAGGAGAGGTTCATGGCCGACAAGGCGACGGGCGTGGAGGCAGACGTCGTCTTTCACATCGACGACGACGGAACCGAGCATTCCTACACGGTCTCGATCAAGGACGGCGCGTGTTCCACAACACCGGAGGCAACGGCGAACCCGAAGACGACACTGAAGACGGATTTGCCCTCGTTCGTCAAACTCGTGGCAGGAAAAGAGGACGGCGTCAAACTGTTCATGGCCGGGAAGCTCCGCGTCTCCGGCGACCTCATGTTCGCTCAACGCTTCATAACGCTGTTCGATCGTCCGACAAGCGCCTGACTCAGCCGTGATTCCCGAGTCCATGCTCGCGGCTCGTTTCCTCGAGCCGAATGCTCCCGTTCGCATTGAGCGAATTCCGGTTCCGGGGCCGGGCCCCCTCGATGTTCTCGTCAAAGTTGAGGCCTGCGGGATCTGTCTGTCGGACGTACACCTGATCGACGGTTCCATCCCGGCCGTAAAGCAACCAGTGATCCCCGGACACGAATCGGCCGGGGTTATCGCTCAGGTGGGTGGACTAGTGACGGGGTGGACACAAGGCGAGCGCGTATCTCTCATGGGAGGGCGACGCTGTGGCCGGTGCGGCAGGTGCACGGCCGGGAGACCCGAGTCTTGTGAGGGGCCGGAGATCATGGGGTTCCATTACGACGGGGCGTGGGCCGAATACGTCGTGGTTCCCTACTACGCGCTGAGCAAGGTGCCCGACCATGTGCCCCTCGAACAGGCGGCCATTCTTGCGGATGCCGTGGCAACCCCCTACGCCGCGCTGACCGAACGAGCGGGCCTGCGGCCCGGCGAAACGATCGGCCTGTGGGGAATAGGAGGACTGGGGACGCACGCCGTTCAGATAGCGCGCATGGTCGGCGCCCGTCTGATCGTGGCGATTGATCCCAAACCCTCGGCTCGATTGCGCGCCATGGCTATTGGCGCAGACCTCGCGCTCGATCCCCACGCGGACAACGTCATCGGCGCCATCAAAAACGCGACCGGGGGGGAGGGACTGAACGTGGCGGTTGACCTCGTCGGCTCCAACACCGTGTTGAAGGAGGCCGTCGGTTCGCTCGCCATAGGGGGCCGGGCGGTCATCGTGGGGATGTCCATGGACCGCGTAGAGCTGGGCCCGGCGTTGCTCATGAGCGTTCAGTCTCAATCGGTGCTGGGGCATCTCGGCTACGACAAGCGGCACCTCGATGATTTGGTGGGCTTGGTCGGCACCGGCCGTCTGGATGTATCGGGATCAATATCAAACGTCGTCGGTCTCGAGGACATCAATGAAGGCGTGCGAATGCTTGCCGACAAAGAGGGGGATCCGATTCGCATCGTTGTGAAACCTTGAGCCAAAGCATCGATAGTGAGGCCTTCGACGCGCTGGTTTGTGGTGGAGGACCTGCCGGTCTGACGTCGGCTTTGTGGCTGGGCCGTTACCGGCGGAAGACCTTGGTGCTCGACTCAGGGAGACAGCGGAACCTGGCGACTACGCGCTCCCATGGCTACTTCACGCGCGACGGCGCCTCGCCGCAGGATCTCCTCGACGCCGCCGCAGACGAACTGGGCCGATACGACACGGTGGAGCTGATAAGGCAGACCGTCGACGGCATTGAAAGAGACGGCGGCATGTTCCTCCTACATAGCGAGAACCGTGACATAAAAGCCTGCCGGGTCTTGCTCGCGATGGGAGTCAAAGACGAGTTCCCCCAACTTCCGGGATTTGAGAACCTGTATGGAAAATCCATCTTTCATTGCAGCTGTTGCGACGGTTACGAGAGCAGCGGTCGGTCGGTTGCCGCAATCGGCTGGGACGAACACGTGGCCGGTTTCGCTCTAGACCTGCTCGACTGGGGAGCCACGGTCCACCTGCTTACGAACGGAGACGAATTCCGGGGCGACGGAAACGTCCGTCGCGCCCTGGACCGTCACGGCATCGAGCTGATTGAAGACCCGGTTGTGGAGTGCATTGCACGGGAGGGCGCCCTCCAGGGGATGCGGCTGGCATCGGGACACGTGGTCGAGTGCACACGGGCGTTCTTTTCGATTGGTCATAAACCGCAAACCGATCTGGCGCGAGAACTTGGGTGTGATCTCGACGATGCCGGCTACGTAATCACCGACGAGCACGGATTGACCTCGGTCGACGGCGTCTACGCGGCGGGAGACATCACACCGGGCGAGCAGCTGATACAGACGGCGGCGGCGGAGGGGGCGGTTGCCGGGATCGCCTGCGCCATGTCGTTGCGCGGTGAATACCCGCCCCCGCGGCTGCCGGTGCGGGGGCCCGATCCCGTACAAGAGCTCGACGGGTGAGCGACAAAGCCGGCTGGAGCTTCTCCGAGGGAGACGAGATAGTTCCCGGACGTTACGCACTGGAGAAGCTCGGAGGGGGCAAGCGCTACGAGGCCTACCTTGCCTGGGACGAAAAGCTCTTCTCCCAGGTCGTGATCAAGATCGTGCGCCCCGATCAAACCGACGACCCGAGATCCGCCCAGGACCTCCATCGGGAGGCCTCTGCGGTCGCTCATTTATCGCATCCCGTGATCGTGCGACAATTCGGCGTCCACCTGGAGGGTGAACGGCCTCATCTCGTCCTGGAACACCTGGAGGGGCCGACGCTGCGCAAGCTGATCAAGAACCACGGCCGGCTCCCCCTGGAACAGTTGGTGCCGCTTGCGGTCCAGGTGTCCGGTGCCCTCCATTACATGGCATCGGAGGGGTTCGTTCACCTCGACGTCAAGCCCAGCAACATCGTCATGAGCGCTCCCCCCAGGCTTATCGACCTGAGCGTGGCCAGGACCCTTCGGGCGGCCGCAACGCTCAACAAGAGAGTCGGGACGCGCGCCTATATGTCCCCCGAGCAAGTCGAGTTCGACAAGCGCGGCCCCATCGGGCCCCCCGCCGACGTCTGGGGCCTCGGGGTCACTCTGTACGAGGCAGCGACGGGCGCGCGAGCATTCCCGGCCCCCAAGGATCGCAACGTCCCGCTTCCACAGACCACCGAAGCACCACCCCCGTGGCCGAAAGACACCCACCCGGACGTCCACGAGATCCTTGGGGCGTGTCTTGCCAAAAACGCGGAGGACCGGCCGGCCGTCGCGGAGGTGGCGAGGGCCTTCGAACCCCTTCTCTCGGGGATCCCGAACAGGCCGCGCCTACGACGCCGGCGCCCCCGAATGGCCTAAATCCGTCGCACGAGACCGGTAGGTTCACGACGTGCTCTCTCGGACCTTCGCCGCTCCCCGCCCGCTTAACCTTCGGCTCACTCTTGCTCCGCTGCGCCGCGGCGGGTGGGATCCATGCCTCCGACTGGGTCGGATCGAGGCGCTACGGGCCACGAGAACCCCGGAAGGACCGGCCACGATCCACCTGAGATCGCGCGCGGGGGAAGTCGCCGCGGAGGCATGGGGACCGGGGGCGAGCTGGGCTCTCGAGAGAGCGCCGCGTCTGGTGGGGTGCGAGGACGAACCGGCCGCCTTTCGCCCGTCCCACCCCGCGCTGCGAGATCTGCAAGAACGACTCCGGGGCCTCCGGCTTGGTCGCTGTGACGCGGTCATGGAAATCCTCGTCCCGACCGTGCTCGAGCAAAAGGTGACCGGTATCGAGGCGCGGCGCAGTTACGCCCGGCTAGTACACAAGTTCGGTGAACGCGCTCCGGGACCATTCGACCTCCGTATTCCGCCGTCGCCCGAGTTTCTCGCCTCATTGCCTTACTTCGAATGGCACCCTCTCGGCGTGGAGAGGAAACGGGCCGAGATCGTCGCGCGAGCGTGTCGATCGCACGTCCGCCTCGAGCAGGCGACTACCCGCACTCCCGCCGAAGCTTCGAAACGACTCCGTGGGATCTCCGGGATAGGTCCCTGGACCGCCGCGCACGTGATCGCCTCGGCTATGGGAGATCCAGACCAAGTGATCCTCGGCGACTATCACCTGCCTCATCTGGTGGGCTGGGTGCTCGCCGGTGAGCCGCGTGGGTCCGACGCCCGCATGCTCGAACTCTTGGAGCCGTTACGCGGCCAACGGGGGCGGGCCGTGAGATTGATCGCCGCCGGCGGAGACCGGCCCTCGCGCGTGGCCCCCCGCCGCGCCCTTCGGTCGTTTGCCCGGATCTAGGTCAGCGGGATTTCCCCGCGAGAGCTCTCTGTAGTTGTGACTTGGTCATCTTCGACCGTCCGCTGACCCCTCGCCGTTTGGCCTCAGCGTAGAGCTGCTCTTTCGTCCTGCCTTTCGGACGGTTGGTTCCGGAGCGCTGACCTCCGCGCTTCGAAGGAGACATGTCCTTCTTCGAGGATCGGCTCGCGGTCTTGGACTCACCGATTTGCGCTCGGGTTTTGTTGACGGTGGCCGCCGCGACTCTCTTTGCCGTCTTTGTCGACTTGCCCTGCTTCTTAGCGCTTTCCTTGACGTGCTCGTACTGGCGTTCGCGCTTGTTGCTCCACTCCTTGGGCATGGGACACCTCCCTAGGTCTAGTCACCCGGTGAGTACGTACCCCAAAATGGAGCTAAAGAACTATTGGAGGCGGCGAGACGATCCGTTTCCCGGTTGCGGCGCCGGCGGCACCGGCGGCGGTTCACGAAGATCGATCACCCGTGGGGCTTCAGGGCTTGCCTTCGATCCCGTGTTCGGAGAATTGAGCACCGCTTGCACGGCGGCCATCTCTGGATAAACCTCTTCCGCGCCGGCTTGAAGATCGGCACGCAAACTCTGAAGCGTGACCTCGACCGAGTAGAGGCGCTCCCGGACCTGGGACTCTCCCGTCAGCATCCGCCCGATGCGGTCGGCCACGGCGGCGTGCTGCTCACGTACCGCTCTCTCAGCTGCGTTTCGGATTTCGAAGGCATACTGCTCGGCCTCTTCGCGGAGTTTCGCCGTTGCTTGCTCGGCGGCAGCATGCAGCGACGACGCCTCCTGTTCGGCTCTCTCGCGCGTTGCCTTGGCTTCGGCATCGGCGGCGGCGCGGACGTTGCGGGCGGCTGTTTCCGCGGTTTCCAGGATCTCGGCAACGCGTGGCCCGAGATCGTTAACGGGATCGTTCTGCTCGAGCTCCCGAAGCCTTTCGCTCAAACGCGCGTGCTCGCGAGCTATGGCCGCCAGAAAGGCCCTGACCTCGTCTTTGTCGTAACCGCCGGCCGATGTGAGGAACTCACGTTCCTCGATTTCAGTGGACGAGTAACCCATGTGACCTCCTTTTTGGGTCCGGGGGGCCCGCCAGCCCTGTTACCGACCCGTTCTAGTAGCTTCGACGCCTGGAAAAATCCTCCTGCCTAAAAAAGGACCGACCGACGGCATGAGGAAGGCGCCCCGGCCCGGATAGGGAGGTTTTGATCTTCTGGCTGTTCCTCACGTCGATCTCGGTGCTGATCGGTGGAGAGCTAAACGCAGAACTGGAGAGGCTCGGCAATAAGAAATCGGGGAGCTAGGAGCCCAAAGCCTCCTTCTTACGATTCTGCATTCTCTCCCCCAGTGACTCGAGTTCGTCATCGTCCAGAAGCTTTTCGGCTTTGTCGAACATGTCGTCCTCTTCTTCCTCGATGTGGTGTTCGACGTTCTCCTTCATGACCGAGGCCTTGGCGCCCCATGTCTCATCGTCGTAGGAAACCTGCTCAAGTTCCCCCAACAGTAGGTCCACCACATGATGTTCCTCGAACCCCTCAAGAACGATTTCCTTGGCCTCGGCGTGCTTCTTGAGAGCCGGGTAAAAGATCTCCTCCTCGATCGCCTCATGCGCGGTCATCTCTTTCTTAATGCGCGTAAAGAGCTCTTCGCGAGCCTTGACCCCACGATCGGTCGTCGAGTCCAACTTTTCCAACAGCTTCTCCATCTCGCGATGGTCCTGTTTCAACAACTCGATGGCATTCACGGCTTCAGCTTAAGGGCGCGTGAAGATCTGGTGGAGAACCTCGCGCGCTGCTCGATCCGCCGCGAAATACTGGTCGGTCTCGCTGCGGTCTGGAAGAGGTTTCAACCCGGCGAGTACCCGAGCCGCAATGGGGGCGGAATCACCGTCGACCGCTCCGTATCCGATCTGAACGTATTCGGGATAGGCATCGGGAACGTCGGCCCATTTCACCGGGGTCGGTCCCCACCGCGGGCCCTCGCACACGGGGCCGTCCTCGAACTGCCTCTTCGGACGTTCCGACGCCGTCTTGAAGAGAACCTGTCGCCACTCGGCCAGCGTGAATTTGCCGTCTTTCAGCGGTCCCCGGGTTATTCCCCGCGCACGTCCCTGGGCGACAATGCGTTTCGAAACACCGGTCTGGTCGTCCCGGAGAAGCCGCCGCGCTTCCAGCAGGATCCTGCCCGCTCCCCCCGCCGCGAACGGAGTCGCACCGGACGTTCCTCCTCCCACCGAGTCCCCCGACTTATCGATCTCGTCCTCGTGGGCGGCCCAGGAGGCGCAAGAATCCGAAACCACGTGAGGCGAGAACCCGGGCCACGTGTTCATGTATCCGGAGTCGTGTCCTCCGACGATCACGGCCGAGGGGCCGAGGTGCGGCGACAGCAGGGTGGGGTGCCCGAGAACTCCGCCGCGGAAAGCGACCCCGTTACCGGAAGCCCAGAAAGCCAGGTGGCGCCGCGACACTCTTTCAACGGCGCGGGCGAGCTCGGGGTTGGCCGCAAGCAAGCCCGCCTGGCCTGAGGGATCCCAGAGTGGGACGATCGGCCCCCATGAGTTCGACTGTGCGTCGATCCACGAGGCGTTCTTTGCCGCCCAGGTGATGGCTCTGATCGAAGAGTCGGTGGACGGACCCGGATTCAGGATGTTCACGGAGGTGGGCATCTGCACGGCCACGACCCTGCACTTCTTGCATGCGCCGTATTCAGTAGCGGCGGCCCGCGAGGCCACCATCGTTCCGTGACCGCTATTGTCGAGGATCCGGCCCCCGGCGCTCGGCTCGGCCGCGTCGCAGTTCATTAGTCCCCGACCGTCGAAGGCGATCCCGCCGACGATCTTGGTACCGGGAAACCAATAGAGCTGACCCGGCTTGATCTTCGACCAGATCCGCTTGCAATCCGCCTTTACGGCGGTCCAGTAATCGGGCGCGTTCAGGGTGAGCCTCAGCGCCTTGGCGTCCTTGGGAAAGCCCGGTATGTATGTCGAGGGGTGGCGTTGAGCCAGGCGCGAACGATCACGAAAGACCTCGTGGTAGGGGTTGATGCCGGTGTCGACGAGTGCCACGACGGCGTTGGGCAGGTCCGGCCGGGGAGCCAGGGTCCTCGCCGCGGCCGGCCCAGGGGCGACCTGAAGCGCGGCTGCCGCCCCGAGGGCGGCGATCGATAGACGAAGGTGCTTGTTTAGGCGCAGGGGACTCTCCTAGAGACGAAATCCGTGAGGATGCTGTCCTAACCTTCGTCGCCGGGTGGCACAGTCCTGCCTCGGATTCCGCCTACCTCAGGGCGGCTGGCACAATCGCCTCGGACTCCCCCTACCTCAGGGACAGGCGCTCGCCTTGCAGTTCCTATCGGAGGACAGCTGGGCGCTCAATGCCGTTAATTCCGAGCGCGGCGGGTTGTTGCTCTTGTCTCCATCCCGCAGAAGATTGCGGAGCTGCCACGGATCCGACTTCAAGTCGTAGTACTCGCGGAACTCACGGTTGCCCTCCTGGTCGAAGTACTCCGTGTATTGCAACGAGCGGGTCCGCAGTGAGCCCCAAGTGGGCGGCGTCCAGACGTTGCCGCTGTTGCGGTACTCGGTAAGCATGCGCTGTCTATCCCAGGATTCATCGAGGAGAGAGCGGCCGTCCAGGGGGTGTCCGGGGGCCGGGTCGACGTCCGCGGCGTCGAGAACGGTCGCGGCGATGTCGACGTTGCCGACGAGGCGGCGGTCCGAGTGATCCGGCCCGAGATGTCCCGGCCACCGGGCGAACATCGGGATCTGTATCGATTGCGTGTAGGGAGCGCCCTTGTCGTAGAGACCGTGGTCGGCCCACATGTAACCGTTATCCGACAGGTAGAAGGCGAGCGTGGACCTGCTCTCGTTCATCCGACCCAAACTGCGGCGCAGCCCCGCTACGAGATCGTCGACCGAGAACAGGGTCCTGAGTTGGTTCCGCCGCTTTTTCTTCCACGTCTTGTAGGTCTCATCCCGGATCTGCACGTAGCGCGGTTTGTCGTTTCGGTCCGACTCGAAGACGGCCGGGTTCCCGTTCCACCTTGGGATCTCTTTGCCGACATATTTATCCTCCGGGATGAACAGCGCATGCGGCGCGTAGGTGGCGATGTAGAGAAGCCAGGGGTCGTCGTCATCACTGTTCTCGAAGCGCTTGAGGAAGTCCTTGGCCTTTCTCTTGATGTAATTGGTCGAGTAGGCGGGGATGTGCTTCATCTGGCCGTTGACGTTGTAGTCGTGCCCGTAGTAGCCGCCGGCAAACAGCGCCCATTTGTCGAAATGAGCCGGGTTCTTTGCAGTGGGCCAGTTGTTGAAATACTTGCCGACCAGGGCGGTTTTGTAACCGGCGTCGTCGAGATACCGCTGAAGTGTGTATCGCTGATCGAATTCCAGGTCCCCCTGGTTCGTGAACACACCATGGTTGTGCGCGTAGAGTCCGCTGAAGATGGTCGCCCGCGCCGGGCAACACAACGGCGTGGTGGCGAACGCATTCGGATATCTGA